>WRLR01000191.1 GCA_009777515.1 Oscillospiraceae bacterium
TCATTGCCTCAACTGATAAGATACATTTGACAGATATAAACGGCAGGAGTTATATTATTGGAGATTTGACGGGAGAGGCGATGATAGGCGGCGAGGTGAATCTTAAAAACGGCGGGATATTCGGAACGGCGGGCGCCGCCGTGACTTTAGCGGACGGTTTCAATCTCGGCGGCGGAAGTGGCGGCGGAAGCGGCGGCGTGGGCGGCGGGAGCGGCGCGGGCGGCGGCGGAAGCGGAAGCGACGTCGGCGGGAGCATCGGCGGTGGCAACGGCGGCGCGAACGTATACGGAAAATATTAGGCGCTCATGGTGCTTCGGTGTTTATTGTGTTTCGGCGTTCATAGTGCTTCGGTGCTCATTGTGATTCGGCGCTCATAGTGATTATTTCGGCATTCATTGTGCCTCGGTACTCATTGTGCTTCTGCGTTTATTTTTGAGCGATTGGCCCTCAGCCACAGCGAGTACATGATCACCGCGAGCATCATGATAATCGCCGAAAACATATAGAACATCTGGACATTGAACGCGTTCACGATGGCGCCGCCCAGCAGGTTCCCGATGATGCCGGCGAAGGCCGTCGCGCAGCCGGCCAGCGTCTGAGCCGTGGCGGCCAGCCCCTTGGGCGCGAGCTTGAAGATGTGCTGCGCCTGGCATCCCAGGTACAGCCCGAACGCGAGCCCGTGGATGCACTGCACGACGAGGATCTGGACGGAGTTGCGGCAGAACATGTAAAGCGACATCTCCAGCGAGTAGACGCACGCGCATGTTATTATAAGGTTCGTCAGTTTGAAGCGCTTTAGCAGGCGCGCGGAGAAGAACAGCAGTGGGATCTCGAGCAGCGCCCTGACGCCCACGATCGTGCCGACAAATGCGCTCCGCTCGCCGACCGACTGCAGCAGGAACGGCAGGAAAGTGAACGACGCGTTGACGGGCATGTACAGGAACATGATAAAGAGTAAAAATGCCGTCAGCGGCGCGGTTTTTAATATGCGGCTCACCTGCATGTCGCGGAGCTTCATCGCGGTCTTTGCCGCGCCGCCCGAATCATCGGTCCTGAGCGCCAGCAGGGCGCAAGGTATGGCGGCTATCCCGAACCCGTAAAATACTATGTCGATCGGGGAGCTTTTTAACAGCTCCCCGTATGTGATCGCGACGATGGCGAACCCAATCGAGCCCCACAGCCTAATGGGACCGTAGCTTAAACGGTTTTCGCTGCTGTTGACGCGCTGAATGATCCAACTGTCGAGCAGGGCGTTAGTGGGCGCGCCGAACAGGCGGTTGAGGGGCAATACCAGCAGCACGATCAGCGGCGAGACCCAGCGGACGGCATTTGGCAGCAGGACCCAAAATGCCGACGAGACCATCATGCACACCGCGAAAACCTTTCGCCCCGAACGCAGCTTGTCGGACAGCACGCCCCACAGCGGCGGCGCGACGATGTTGATCGTCATGAACGCTGCGTTCATCGAGCCGATCTGCAGGGCGGTGAAGCCCTGCGCCTGTAAAAATACCGTCGTGAATGAGCCGGACGCCATCGCCGCCCAAAACATGAACTCGATGGAGCTGAATCGGACATAGCCTTGCGGCAGGCCCGTCACGGCCCGTTTGACCCGCCTGAATATATGCGGTATGTGCGTCAAGTGCGTCATATGGCTTCCCATCCTCAACAGATATCATATACGTAAAATATCTGTGCGGCAACCCTTGTTTGCGCGAATTCAGATATTAATATCAAACTGATTATAAATTCATATCGTTTCGCGGCTGTCGCAATAATGTCGTCTAATGGCAGCCGCTTCTTGTCTGTGCGCAGATTTTAATGTATCATTATAATATAATATGACCAAACGGACGAAATGATACGTTTATAATTAAACTCGTTTATAATTGAAGTTAAACGAAGAATAAATTTGCGAGGCATAAACATATGAATAAATGGGCTGATAGATTGACAAGGCGCTGCGTCGCGGTACTGGCGGCGGTTGCGCTGCTGCTTGCATGCGTCGCCCCCGCGATGGGCATGCCGGGGTGGACGGGCGAGGGCGCGGGCGGTGAGGCTGGGTCTTGGGATATAGGCGGCGAGGCTGGGTCTTGGGTTGGCGCTGTGCCAAGTCTCGGCGCGGGCGGCGGGCGGTTTAACCTGTTCGATGTGATGGGGGATGCTGACGGCGCGTTTGTGTCGCGCGCCATGGAAATAATTAATAGAAATTGGGACGATGACTATTTTATGTCGATCGTCATAGAGGCGGGCAGCGATGAAATGTCGGTCGACGGTATGGCGGAGAGAATGGGCGCAGCTGCCGAGGTCGACGGAGGCGAGATCGTGCTGCCGGCGGCGGATATTGCGGAGGCCGCAGGCGGGGGCGTCATATTGGGCGTGCTTGACGATGCGGGCGACATGAGCGGCTTTAACGGGCTGGGCGATACGGACGGCGTATTGGCGGTGCAAGGCGGCGGCACGTTTATGGCTACAGCTGCACAAATGGAAGATGCATTCGGGCTCGACATACAACTGCGCGGCGACGATATCGTAATTACGAAACCGTACCAGCTAAAGCAAATCATACTCTATGTCGCGGGCGGCAAGGCTCTAAACGATAATTACGGCGCTTCCGAATACGCCTCGGACGGCGGCGGGCTGTATTTTTTGCAATACCCGACGGAGGAACAGGCGCGGTATGCGCATGAAATGTTTTTGTCCGACCCGGGCATCCAATATGTAACGCTCAATAAAATTCTCATAGCCGAGGCGCTGCCCAACAGATGGGCATCGGAGAAAATTGGCGCCGATACATTTTCAAACTATCTTGTGGATTACTACAGGGCGGGAGAGCCACTGATCGTCGCCGTCGTCGACACGGGGCTGGATGTCACGCACCCGCATTTTGAAGACAGGACGGTGCCGGGCTACAATGTCTACACTTCCGACGAGAACCAAGTCGACGGCCACGGCCATGGCACGCACGTCGCCGGGATCGTTGTGGACTGCACGCCCGAAAACGTCAAAATTATGCCAATTAAGGCCATTACGGATAGTGGGACATACAGCGACCACTTCGCCATCAGCACAGGCATCAAGTATGCGACGGACAACGGCGCGAAGGTCATCAACCTGAGCGTCGGCGGCATCTGTGACGAAGAAGAATGCCTGCATGTCCAGGCGATCGAATACGCCGAGGCCAGAGGCGTGGTATCTATCGCGGCCTCCGGGAACTCAGGCGAAGACGTGGCCGACTATTGCCCGCCCAAGAGCGAAAGCGCGATTACAGTAGCGGCGACGTACAGCGACGACCGCATCGCGGGCTTCTCCAACTACGGCGCGGCGCTGGATATTGCAGCGCCGGGCGTTTCGATAATGAGCACATTCCCCAACGGCATATACCGCCCGTTGACGGGCACGTCCACGGCGGCCCCATATATAACAGCGGGTGCGGCGATGCTGGCTTTGGAATACCCCAGTTATTCGCCCAGCGAACTTAAGGCTGCGCTCAAATCTTTGACGACCAGCTATGACAGTAGCGCGTTTCCGGACAGGTACTATGGAGTGGGCGTGTTGAATTTGGACGTGTTCTTCACCTCCGGCATGGACGAACCGAGCGTCAGGTTGAACAGGGATGCGATTCAGGCTGACACTTTGGCAGCCAAGCATACGCTCTACAGCTTGGGCGCGCGTGTGACGCCCGTCGGCCTCACGGACAAAAACGTCGTCTACACCACGAGCGATCCCGGCGTGGCCGTATGCGACGAAAATGGCGTGGTTGAGATAAAGGGCAACGGGACGGCGATTATTACAGCCACGTCGAGCGCCCATGGACAAACGGCCGCTTGTGTCGTGACTGCCGATGTGGACGACTCGCCGTTCTGGTTCGGCAGCGCGGCGGAGGCGTTTGACGCCGGGGACGGTACGGCCGCAAACCCATATAAAATTGCGACGCCCGAACAGTTGGCGCTGCTGGCAAAAAATTCCTGGTACGCCAGGGCAGACGGGGGCGGCGTCGGTGAAGATGAGTATTTTGAATTGACGTCAGATATCGATCTGCACGGGAAAGAATGGATATCCATCGGCCCTGCCGCGTTCAACGGGCATTTTAACGGCAACGGTTTTGTAATAAAGAACATGCGGCAAGGCGGCGTCTCGGCTGGTTTGGATGCTATGCAGTCGGGGCTGTTCCACTTTTTGCGCGGCGAGGTCCGGGATTTGGGGATATTGGACGCGGACGTTACGAAGCCGCTGGGCGCCGAGGAACGGGGCAGCGTCGGCATTTTGGCGGAAAAAGCGTCTGGCGCTGTTGTCGAGAACTGCTATACGACCGGTATGTCTGCGGGCGCGGCGCTCATCTACAACATTGACAGCTTGCTGGGCGAGGACGGCGAGATCGACGAAGATGGCGCGGGCGGCGCGGGCGGCGCGAGCGGCCCATATAGAGCGGCTAGCGTCAAAAACAGCTATTCGACGGCGGAAGCCGACGCTTTCATATATTCCGCGCGTGGAGCAGTCGTCGCCAATAGTTACTATTACGGCGATCGATTCTTCGTTGCGAACACACGTGACGGAGATAGCGGTAATGGCAACGGTAATGGCAACAGCAGCGGTGATGGCGCAGGCGTGGACTTCGTCAACACTTTCCATATAAACAAGTTGTCTGCGGGCTATTTCATCGACACAAAAGACGGGGCGGACATCATTAATTGCTATTATCTTGAAGGGATGGGCGGCGGCGTCAGGGTCGATGGCGATCCGTCCACGACGGATCTGAATGCCAGGCCGCTGGGCTTCTTCACGGACGCGGCCAATTACAATAGCGCGGCGTTGTGGGACGGGCGCAGCCCCTGGGACATCGGGGGCGCGTGGTCTTTGCGGGAGGACATAAACGGGGGTCTTCCATATCTGACGCAGTTCGAGAGGGTGTTTGAGCGCACCGGCGCTCCGCGCATTACGGCGACGCCGATACTGACCGGCTCATCTGTCTCCATCGCTTCCGCGACTGCAGGTGCACGGATTTATTATACGCTGGACGGGTCCGCCCCTACGCGGGCCGGGGCGCTGTACAGCGGTACAATAGAGCTCGCCGCTGCAGGCACGACACAGATACGTGCAATCGCCGTCAACGATGGGATGGCGGACAGCCTGGCTTCTGAGTTAATTGTTACATTGGCGGCGGTAGGCAGCGTGATCGCCAGCCATCCGTCCGGCGAGGTCCCGCCGGGGACGGACATTGTGCTGACGCCGCCCGAGCCCGGCGCAATTATTTATTATACGCTAAACGGCGGCGAGCCCGATATTAATGATTCGCACAGCGAGGTATATGCCGCCCCCATACGCCTGTCATCGGACACAGTGATCCGGGCAAAGGCATACCGGGTCGGGATGGCGGCGGGCGCTACCGGTACATTTGAGTATACTATTAACACAACTGTAGTGACGCCTACGCCGACACCCTTGCCGACGCCGACACCGACGCCTGTACCTACGCCTACGCCAACGCCTGTGCCGACTCCTACACCCACACCTACGCCTACACCGACGCCTGTACCGACGCCGACGCCAACGCCTGCGCCGACGCCCACACCAACGCCTACGCCTACACCGACGCCTACACC
>WRLR01000192.1 GCA_009777515.1 Oscillospiraceae bacterium
AAATTACACATAGGATAGCATATAAACAGAGGAAAATGAAGTCTGGAAATTCGCCAATGACGCTTACAATAGAGGAAATGTAAAATATATGTAACGGAACACGTGTGTTATTGTTATTTAGGGGTGTGATGCTGGATTTCCCTCTTTTACTTATGTATGACGACAGGAAATCGTAATTATGTGTATAGAAAACTTACAAATGCATATATTATGTGTAAAAAGAGCCATGAAAACTTGTATATTATGTGTTATGATATCAAATATTACAATTTTTGAGGTATGGCATGTATAGGAATGCATATAAAAAACTTTTAGAATGGAAGAGCGATCTTGAAAGAAAGCCCTTGATTATAAAGGGCGCGAGGCAAGTTGGCAAAACTTGGTTAATGAAAGAGTTTGGGGAAACCAAATACAAAAATCATATATATTACAATTTTGATGAAGACGATGAAATTAAATCCATTTTTGAAGCTAATAAAAACCCGCATAGGATCATTGAGCTGTTAAGTCTCTTGGGTGGGCATAAAATCATTCCGGAAGAGACGTTGATTATATTTGACGAAATCCAGGAATGCCCGGAGGCGTTGAACGCTCTAAAATATTTTAGAGAGAAGGCAAATGAGTACCACATCATAGCAGCGGGCAGCTTGCTTGGTACTTTGCTGGCGCAGCCAAAATCCTTTCCCGTCGGGCAGGTCAATCTGCTCGATCTATACCCGCTTGCATTTGATGAGTTCCTCGCCGCGACAGATGAACCGCTCTATCATTACTATGCGCAGATAAAAAAATATCAGCCAATCGAAACGGTTTTTCACAACAGACTACTTGAGGCGTACAGCTTATACCTTATCATAGGGGGACTTCCCGAATGCGTGGTGTCATGGGTGCGATATAAAGACCCACAAAGAATCGAGCGGATTCAAAACGAGCTTGTAACAATATATGAAAATGATTTTTCAAAGCATAACGGCAAAGTGAACAGCGGCAGGATTTTGATGGTCTTTCGAAGTATAGTGTCCCAGCTTGCAAAGAATAATGAAAAGTTTATTTTTGGCAGCATAAAAGAAGGCGCCAGGGCAAGAGAGTATGAAGAGGCGATAGAATGGCTGGTTTCTGCAGGATTAATCAGTCGTGTCTACAATGTCTCAAAACCGGAACACCCGTTGAAAGCTTTTGATCGTTTGAATCATTTTAAGTTGTTCCTTTTTGATACCGGGCTTCTTAAATATATGGCTGGTGTTGACAATGAGGCGATTTTGTTGAAGAGCGACTATCAGTTCAAGGGCGCGCTGACAGAAAACTATGTACTTCAGCAGCTTCGGGGGCAGTTCAGTGTTGATCCGCGTTTTTATGCAGATGGCCGCAGTGAAATAGATTTTATACTCCAGCAAAAAACCGAAATAATCCCTATTGAGGTCAAAGGCGGCGAACGCAAGGCTGCAGCTAGCTTCAAAACTTACATTAATTATTGGCAGCCGAGGACAGCGATACGGTTTTCAAAGCGCGGATATGTAAAGGATGGTAATATTACAAATATACCGCTATATCTCGCGGGCAAGACGATGGATTTATTATAATTTATGACAATATGTATAAAAAAGGCAGCGCTCTACGGGCTTTGTGGAAAATTTTGGCAGGGTTTATTATGCTGTTCATTACAATAATAGAGGCATAGGAAATAATCTATTACGAAAAAGGGTGCATTATCACCTGAATTCGTAAAAGGGCACTATTTGTAAATAACATTATAATATTTATATGTAAGTAAGTACTGTTCTACAATTGTGTAAATAACGTGTAAAATGCGTCCTGAAAACATGCAAATAATGTGTAAACAGGTAATTCGATGAGTTTAGGGGTATGATTGATACGATTATGGATGAAAATGGGCGGCGCTCTGTAACATCAGCGGGCTCTACAGGCTTTGCTGGATCTACGGGTTCTACAGGTTCTGCAGGTTATGCGGGCGCTTCGGGTGTTGCGGGCGAGTTGGCGGGGCATGTTGTAGGTAACAGGGGCGTTGTACATCGTGGGTTTCCGCCGCTGTGTGGTTGCGCCCCGCATGTTTTGATTTTGGGGACGTTCCCAAGCCCCCTGTCGAGGGAGAAAAACGAGTATTATGGCAACCCGCGCAACCAGTTCTGGCGCATAATGCAATTTGTGTATGGCGAGCCGTTTGCCGACGTGGGCTACGAGCGCAGGAAGGCCTTTTTGTATGCGAACGGGGTCGCTGTGTGGGACGTGATCAAAGAATGCGAAGCGGACGGGGCGCTGGATTCGACGATCAGAAACCCGGTATATAATATAGATATTCCAGTGTTTGTCGCAGAAAACGGAATCGGTTGCGTTTATTTCAACGGGAACAATGCATATATGTTCTACAAGCGCGGGATTGGGGACATTGGCAAAAACGTACTGCCGTCCAGCAGCCCGGCATACGCGGCGGTGAGTGTAGATCGGAAGGCGCTGTTTTGGCGCGAGGCGCTGAAAGGAAGATGAGCGGCGCGTTAGCGATGTGGCGGAGCTGCATCTCGACTTTGGTGAGCAAATACAAATAATATTATAAATGATGAAATTTTCTTTGATAATAAGCGTATATGCCAATGAAAATCCAGGCTATTTTACGGAATGCGTCCAGAGTATCCTCACGCAATCCGTGCTGCCGGACGAGTGGATCATCGTCAAAGACGGGCCGCTTACGAGCGGGCTGGAGGATGTGATACGGGGCATCGCGTTCCCGAACAAGCTGCGGGTCATCGCGCTGCCGGAGAACGTCACGCAGGGGCCGGCGCGAGCGGAGGGGGTTAAGGCGGCGCAGTGCGATTGGGTCGCGATAATGGACAGCGACGACATATGCATGCCAGACCGGTTCGAAAAGCAGTTGACGATGATAGGGGGGGCAGCGGCTGCGACGGCGTTGATGGGTGCGGGGGTTCAGGGAGTCAAAAAGATAGCAGGGGTGCGGGAGGCTGCGGTTGTTGCGAAAAGGGCAGCAGAGGTTGTTGCGTCGGGGGAGGCAGGGGCTGTAGCGCCGGGGATGTCGCTTGGGGCTGCGCCGGACTTGATTGGTGGGCAGATCGCTGAGTTTTTTGAAGACCCAAAGGCGTTGGCGACGGCGCGCAGGGTGCCGCTCGGGCATGGAGATATTGCTAAGTACGCGAAGTACCGCAACCCGTTCAACTGCATGACGGTCATGATGAGGCGCTCGCTGGCGCTGGAGGCCGGCAATTTCCGGTATTTCCCGTATTTTGAAGACTATGACTTGTGGGCGAGGATGATAAAAGCGGGTGCGATCTGCGCCAACCACCCGGACCCGCTTGTGAACGTACGAGTAGGCTCAGGCATGTACGCGCGGCGACGCGGGGCTGCGTATGTGCGCTCGGAGCTACGCATGCAGCAGCAGCTTCGGGAGCTGGGGTTCAACAGCAGCGTCGGGTACCTGCGCAACGTCGCGCTGCGCGTGCCGCCACGCCTGCTGCCCGCGAGGGGCGTAGCGGCGATCTACAAACAATTTATACATAAAAACAATAAATAGTAAAAATAGCAAAACGCTTTTATGGTTCGCTTTGGTGGTTGCTTAAGCTTTCAAAAGTTTGTCCATTTATTATATAGAACGTATTTGCCATTTAGGAAGGTGTGTACCGTGCACACAATAATGTAAATATTTGGCTGCGCGTTCACGTGCGTACGTATTGATAACTGATGTTGATGGGGGCTGTCCATGTTTAAGATTATGTCTGCAAGGGAAGCGGTTGACCTGATAAAGGACGGGGACTGCATCGCCATAAACTCGTTTTTGGCGCTGTGCAATCCGGAGGCGCTGCACGACGCGCTGCATGAGCGGTTCGTGGAGACCGGCTCGCCTGGCGGGCTGCGGCTTTTTTGCGCGGCGGGGTTCGGCGCATGGGACGTGAACCGATTCGCGGACCCGTACATCAGGGCGGGCGCCGTGCGGGAGATTGTCGCGGGGCACTACAGCAGCATGCCGATGGCTGTGGAAATGGCCCTGGCGGGCAAGATCGAGGCGTACTGCATGCCGCTGGGCGTGCTGGCGCATGCGGTGCGGGCGGCTGCGTCGGGCAGGGAGTGGATATTGAGCGAAGTCGGCGTCGGGCTGTACTGCGACCCGCGCGTGGACACGTGTGCATTGAATGCTGTTTCGACGAAGGAGCTGGTGTCCGTGCGTGAAATGGAGGGCAAGGAGTACCTGCTCTACAGGACGCCGAGCATAGACGTCGCTTTCATCAAGGGAACCACAGTCGACCCCAATGGGAACATTACGTTCGAGAAGGAGTACCTGACGGTGGACGCGCTGGCCGTGGCGCAGGCGGCGAAGCGGAACGGCGGGAAGGTGATCGTGCAGGTGGAGCGCGTGAGCCACGAGTTCTCGCGGCCGCGCAGCGTGATCGTGCCGGGTATATTGGTGGACGCTGTGGTCGTGTGTGAGGGCGCGGCGGAGACGGGCGGTTACAACCCGACGCTGTCCGGCGACATCCATGTGCCTGCATCGCATATGGACTACTTCGTGAACAGGCTGTCGACGACGCGGAGCGGCTCGCGGGGCGGTACGCGGGGCGGGGGGCAGCAGGGTAGAGGGCAGCAAGGTGGAGCGGAGCAGGGCGGGGCGGAGCAGGGCGATAGGCAGCGGGGCGGAACGGAGCAGGGCGTGCAGCAGGGTGGTGGGAAGCAAAGCGGAGGGGAGCAGGGCGAAGCGCAGCATAGCAGAGCGCGCGGTGCGGGGGACAATACGGCTGACATCATCGGCGAGCGGGCGGCGAGGGAGCTGCGCCCGGGGCAGATTGTCAACATCGGCATCGGGCTTTCGGAGATGGTGGGGAAGCATGCCTCGCGCCAGGGTATATTAAAAGACATCGCCATCACCGTTGAAGCCGGGGGCATTGGCGGGCTGCCGGCCCCGGGCGTAGCGTTCGGCGCGACCATCGGCGCGGACATGATATGCGACATGGCGACGCAGTTCGACTTTTACGACGGCGGCGGGCTCGACATTTGCTTCCTCGGCGCGCTGGAAGCGGACGCGGAGGGCAATGTGAACGCGCACAAGCTGACCGGCGGGTACTCCGGGATCGGCGGGTTCGCGAACATCACGCACGCGACCGGTACAATTGTGTTCTGCATGAGCTTCACGACGAGGGGACTGGTGGCGGATTCGACTAGCGGCGCTGTGACCATACAGAAAGAGGGTTCGATCCTAAAATTCAAGAAAAACATCGAGGCCATCAGTTTTTCGGGCAAGAGGGCGCTCGCGCGCGGGCAGCGGGTTCTGTACGTCACCGAGCGGTGCGTATTCGAGCTGACAGCCAGGGGCCTCACGCTGAAAGAAGTGTACCCAGGCATCGACGAGCGGCGCCAGATACGGGAAATGCTGGATTTCGATGTTTGAGACATATAACGAATAATATAGTCATGGCGAACAAGGCGAAAAGGACAAACAGAGCAGAGACAAGGAGAGACAAGGTAGGTATGGCAGAGGCAAGGCAGAGGTAAGGCAGAGGTTAGGCAGGTAAGGCAGAGGCAAGGCAGGCATGGCATACAA
>WRLR01000193.1 GCA_009777515.1 Oscillospiraceae bacterium
GACGGCCGCGCTTTTGTTGGGCGCGCTGCTGCGGGGATGGGGGGCGGCGCCCCGGGCGGCTGGGGAAACGGGGGCGGGCGGGGGGGGGGCGGCAGCCCCGGCAGCCACTGCCGCAGGCGCCACCGAAGCCGCCACAACTGCCGCAGCAGGCGCCGCAGGCGCCGCCGAAACTACCGCAGCCACCACAGCCGCCGCCGCCGCCGCAACCACCGCCGCGTCCGCCGCAGCCGCAACCGCTGCCGACGCCGCCGACGCAGACAACTTTAACGAGCTGGGCACGTTCCCGATTGTCAAGGAAATGGAAGAAATCATAGTTGTGCGCTTTCCGCAGCAAGACGTCGCCGACATCGACTCCATACCCATGACGGCTTATATGGAAGAAAAAACCAATGTGCGCGTCAAATGGGTGATCTTCCCATTGGAACAGTTCAAAGAAAGGCTCAGCATAGCCTTCGCCGGGGGCGACCCGATGGACGTGATCATCAGGGGCAACGCGGGCGCCACCAGCTACAGCGCGTCCGAAACAATCAAGCTGGCGAACCAGGGGTTTTTGCTGCCCATCGAAGGCCTTGTAGAAACCGACTCAGTCAATTTAAAAGCCCGGTTCGAAGCGGACCCCCGCTGGGAAAAGGCGCAGATATTCCCGGACGGTCATATATACGGGCTGCCCAATTACAACGAGTGCTTCCACTGCTACTCCGGCAACCGCATGTACATCAACTACAAGTTCCTCGAAGCCCTCGGCATGGAGGAGCCACAAACCACAGAGGAGTTCCGCGATTTTCTGCAAAGGGTGGTCAGCGAGGACCCCAACCAAAACGGCATAAATGACGAAATCGGCCTGGTGGGCTGCTCGACCAACGCCGCGCGCCTGGTCTCCACGTTTATCATGATGTCGGCTTATGCCTATGACGACGGCAACAACCGCATATACCGTGAAAACGGCGTCGTAAAAGCGGGCTTCATGCAGGACGGCTACAGGGAAGGGCTCAAATATCTCAATGAGCTGTACGACGAGAAGCTTATCTATCCGGAGTCATTCACGCAGGACGTGGCGACGGCGGTAGCGCTCAACAGCCAAAAGTATGAGAGCATAGTCGGCGCGCTGGCCAACATGCATTACGGGACTGTGGGCACGCGTGAGGACGGCCAGCCGAAGCGCCAAACCGAATACATGGGCATTGGCCCACTGCAGGGCCCCGGCGGCCGCAGGGTCGCCTATTGGAACTATGCGTCATCATATGGCGCCGGATCAACGGGGAACGGCTTTATCCCGGCGAACTGCTCGAACCCAAGGCTGGTCATGCGCTGGATAGACTACGGATACAGCTACGAGGGGACGATGGACAGCTATATGGGGCAGGAAGGCTACGGATGGGAGCAGCCGGACGCGGGGGCGACGGGCGTCGACGGCAGCCCTGCGCTGTATAAGCCCATGAGCCACGATCAGTCCAGCCCGCTGTACGGGCGCCCTGTCGCCTGGGGCGAGACGATGCCGTTGTTTTTGGACAGCACGATACGCTTGGGCAGGCAGCAGTCGTCGGATCAATACGCTCCCGACGGCAGCGGGGAGGAAGCCCACTACTATGCGATTGTCAAAGATAAATACCAGCCATACGCCATCTCCGCCGACGAGGTGCTGCCGATATTGTTCTACGATGAGGACGAAGCCGCGAAAATAGCGCAGTATCAGGCCACGATCAACACATATGTCAACGAGTCCATCGCCCGCTTTATAATCGGGGATTTGGACATAGACTCCGGCGCCGATTGGGATGGTTTCTTGCGCGAACTGGAAAAATTAGGCATCGATGAGTATTTGGCAGTCATCCAGGGCGCCTGCGAAAAGGTCCAATAGTAAGCCAAGATAGCAAAGATTGCAAAGATAACAAAGATTGTAAATATAGTTAAGATTGCAAAGATGGTAATGTTAGCAAAGCTGGCAATGTTAGCCAAGATAGCATAGATAGCTATAATTCAATTAATATAATGGCTGCGGCCATTGGGGAGGGTCTGCACATATGAAGCTTATCAGCCGGCCGGAATATTTGGCGGAACAGAACAGGACGCGCGACGCGCGGATGGGATGGTGGAGGGAAGCGCGGTTTGGCATGTTCATCCACTTTGGGCTGTTTTCGCAGCTCGGGCGCAACGAATGGGCCATGGCGCTGGAGGATTATACGGTAGAGGAGTATGAAAAGCTGGCCGACGGGTTCATGCCAAAACCCGGAGCGCCCCGCGAATGGGCCCGGCTGGCAAAGGAGGCGGGCATGAAATATATGGTGCTCACGACCCGCCACCACGAAGGGTTCAGCCTGTGGGATTCCAAAGTCAACCCATACAACAGCGTCAACTATGGATGCAAGCGCGACATCGTGCGCGAATTCGTCGACGCCTGCCGCGAGCAGGGCCTTGGCATAGGCTTCTACTCGTCATTGATGGACTGGCACCACCCGGACGGCGGCGCGGCGGCATATGACAGCCAAGCGCGCAAAAGGCTGACAGACTATGTGTATGAGCTGAACCGCGAGCTGCTGACCAACTATGGAAAAATCGACATTCTCTGGTACGACGTCGCGCGCCCCATGCAAACGGAAGAGGGCTGGAACTCGCTGGAGAGGAACCAGCAGATGCGCGCGCTGCAGCCGGACATTATCATCAACAACCGATCCCGCATGGAAGAGGACTTTGGGACGCCTGAGGAGCGCTTTGAGGCGTCGGAGGGCGATTGGGAATCCTGCATGACATTCAACGGCATCAGTTGGGGGTATTTGGATTCGGAGCAGGTCGCGCCGTACAGCTATACGGCGCAGCAAATCATGCGGATGCTTTGCAGGGTCACCGCCAATGGCGGCAACCTGCTGCTCAACATCGGCCCAGACCGGGAGGGCCGTATACCGGCGGAGGCGTTCGAGCCGCTGCGCACGATAGGGCGATGGCTGGGCGAGAACGGCGAGGCGGTATACGGCAAGAGGGAGAGGGGATGGCACACAGTAAACGGTTTATGCTCGAACACCAGGAAAGACAATGCCCTCTATCTGTGGTTCTGGCTGTGGCCCGGCAGCGAGGCGACACTTGGCGGCATAGTGAGCAAGGTGTCCGGCGCGTCGTTCCTTTCGACGGGACGGCCCATCGAATTTGTGCAGGACGGCCATCGGGTGTATCTAAAGAACATGCCCGCCAAAGGGCCGGACGCGCATGCCAATGTCTGCGTGATAAAACTGACATTCGATGAGCCGATGGAGGTCATACGCGGCAGCTACCGCCCGGCTCTGCATCAGGGCTTCGAGTATATGCCCAAGGCCTAGTAAATATGGCTGTGCCGCCCATGGGGGCGCCGATCCTGGCTTAGCCGGGTGCGCCGCAACAAGCGGGGCTGCGAGCTTATATGCTAAAATGCAATATGATTTTAAATAACGCGGGCTGCGGATTGCTGACATACAATTGTTTGCAATCCGCAGCCCATTGTCTATTGCCTTTGCTATAATTAGCATAATAGCATAATAGCATAATAGCATAAAAGGAAAGGGGCAATCAGAGCATGATAACGCCACAAAATAAAAAGGTGTTTTCCCAGTTCCTCCTGCCCTATCTTGCTGTATTATGTATCCCGCTGCTCCTCGTCATTTTTATATATTCCATGACATCCCAAATTATTAAGGAACAAGCCATAAATCTGCACATGGTCAAGCAGAGCACATTGGTCGAACGCGTGGACTCGCGGATCAAACAGATAGACGAGCTGATAATCCAGCTATACATGGACGACGATATCATGTCGCTGAGCGACGTGCATGGCCCCGACTTTTCCACATCGGAAATGATGGCGCTGCTCCGTGCGGTAAAAAAAATGAATATATTGAGGAACCAGGCCCTCCAAAACAAGGAGTGCTTCATTATTTATCCGAACAACGATATTGTCCTTGCCACGAACCGCATCAACAGCGATTTGAGGTTTTATTACAGAAATTTCTTTGCATACGATGGCATGACCTATGATGAATGGATCGAGCTCAATTCTACAATCATTCAAAAAACCGTGCTCCCTGCCCACGACATGATCATCGACAACAGGAACGAAAACTATATATCGTATATAACCCCTATGAACAGCCGTTCAGGCGTGTCGAACAGCATTTTTGTGTACTTCATGATTGACACGGGCGAAATCTATTCCATCATGAACGCCGAATCGGATGTCAAGGCGGAAATATATGTGGCGAACGCGCTAAATACCGTACTGTACGCCAGTGACGACGCATTGCCGTCCGGCGTCATCGCGTCCCTTGACGGTAAAGGCGGGTTTGCGGAAATGCGCGTGATGGGGAAGGACTCCATCGTCGTCTATACGACCTCGGAATTCAACAATTGGAAATATGTGTCTGTCATTGCGTCGGACGAAATCCTCAGCGAAGTCAATGCGCTTGTCCGGCTCATCGCTTTATTGTTTGCCGCTGTTATTATAATCACGCTGTTGATAGCCGGTTTCTTTACATGGCGAGTCGAACGGCCGGTTTCCTCTCTGCTGTCCATGGTGTCAAAAACTATTGCCGGCAATAATTTCCCCAATGTTTTTGATACCATCGGGGCGGGCGTCAGCAAGCTCATTGACGTGAACGTGGATATGGAAGGCAAGCTCGCGCAGCAGGAAAAAACGCTGGAAGCGCTGTATGTGGAGCGTTTGCTGAGCGGCAGGGCGCAGCAGACTGTCGACTTTTTGTCAGGCGCCCGCAACCCTCTGGCGGCTTTCGGCGGCATGGGTATGTCTATGATAGTCCTGCTTGTGCATTGCGGGCATGTGGAGACCGCGCTGTTTGCCCAGGCGCTCGACATGGCATGCGGCCGATCGGCCGCGCTGCATCCCGATGTCACTGTATATACGCATGTGCTTGCCGAGAATGAACTCGCAATCATTGTTGGGGCCAATGCCGCGCTATATGAGGATCCGGCAGGGTTCGAGCGCTCCGTCGCCGCGTTTGCGGGCGATATGATCAACGGGTTCAGCGACGACTTTCGAAAAACGCTGCATGTCGCAGCGGGCGGCGCATGCGGCAGGATCGAACAGATCGGCGACAGTTTGGAGCAGGCCAGATACACCCTGAGATACATGTTTGCGACCAATGAGGGCCGCCTACTGTGGTACAGGGACATCAGCGTTGAGTCGCAAAAATTCTATTACCCGATCGACATCGAGCGGCACATCATCAACAATGTCCGCGCAGGCAATGTCAATGGGCTGGCGCTTATCAGGGAGAGGCTGTATAATGCGAACTTCGTCGAGGCCAACCTATCCATCGGGATGAAAAAATGTCTGCTTTACAATCTTTACTGCACGTTCATCAAGACAGTCGATAGCGCGGAAAGCTCGCTGACTGCGCTGAACATTAAGTTCCTCGAAACTATTGAAAAATACGCGTCCGATTACGACGGCATATTTGAGTATCTATTCAACAGCCTCGGCAGCCTTGTGGCTCAATATGCATCGTCAAAAAAGAGCCACAACAACAGCCTAATCCAAAATATCATTGAATATATAGACAGCAAC
>WRLR01000194.1 GCA_009777515.1 Oscillospiraceae bacterium
GGCCGCCGCACATCGCTATGCCTCCGTGGGCTATCAGGTTGACACGCCCGCCCATGCTCTGCGCGACCGCGATATCCAGCGTACCGCCGCCGAGGTCGTAGATGAGGAATATCCCGTCGCGCCTCCGCGCCCTCATTACGCTCATCACCGCCGCGACCGGCTCCTGCATCAGCGCGACCTTGCCGATGCCCGCCATGTTCACGGCCTCCATCGTGGCGCTCTTCTGCATTTGATTGAAGGCCGCCGGCACGGTGATCACCGTGCCGATGTCCCGGTCGTTCCGGATGTTCTCCGGCAGGTACCCGAAGAGAGTCCGCAATATCTCGGCGGAGCACTCCTCCGGACTGTTCGAGACGCCGGCGGAGACGAAATTTATGCTGGTGTTCGTCCCCATGAGGCGCTTGAAGAGCACGGCCGAGTTGTCCGGGTCGCGGAGCGACATGTTATACGCTCGTATGCCTATGTATTTCGTTCCCCTCTTGTCTACGTAGATCGCCGACGGGGTGATGTCGTTCTGTTCGGGCGCTTTCCAAATCCGCGACGATTTGCCGTCGAAGGACGCTATCACGCTGTTCGTCGTGCCGAGGTCGATCCCGACGTAGTTCTTCATGAGATGATTTCTTCTCCCTCCCGTAAGCGCGTTACTTTTCACGATTATACACGTTTCGCGCGGCGTTTTCCATAAGCGCAGCCCTCCCCGCATAATGGGAAGGGCTGCGCCATTGGGAGAATGTGGTTTTATTCGCTTAAACTAAAACATTTTTTTTCGCAAAACAGCCGCGCCGGTCAAAACCAGCAGAGCATACGCCCCGAAGCCAGTGTCACAGCCGCCGCCGCTGCCGGCCCCGCCTTCTTCGCCGTTGCCCGGGTTGGACAGCAACCATTGGTAAGCAATAAAATCAAGACAGGTCACTTTTTTTTCTTGATGTAAAGCAACGGAAAATGTATTATACGTTTAAGAGGTGAGCGCTATGAAAGATACCGCAACAACAGAAACGGAACGCATATCGATTCGCGATTTATACGCTTCACCCGACAAAATAGCGGAACAGCTCAAACACGCCGGGCAACTTGTTTTAACCAACAATGACAACCCTATGGCGGTTATGTGTAATGTTGACAGCTCTACTTTAGAAGATACGCTCACTGATTTGCGCAGGATGAGAGTTCAAAAAATTATGGAATCGGCTCAGGCGTCAGCCTTTGAGAATGGAACATCCAATATGACTTTGGAAGAAATAAATGCAGAAATCGCGGCTATGCGCGCAGAAAAAAAACCGGATAAACCAAGATTGGCGCTGGATACAAATATCTTTGTATCAGCGTTCCGCCAGCCCTTCATTTTTCTTTCATTCCAATTACCGTTCCGAGGGTTTTTTCTTCCCGGCCTTTCTCCCGCACAATGCGCGTCTCTACGGGTTCATTCCTTTTTTATCATCATAGTTCATCGTCACATTACATGCTATTTTTATCTACACCCAATCGAGGCTGTCATGAACATTTTCGCAAATATGTTATAATGAACTGGCAAGTATCTCACTATCACAAATCAAATAAGGAGGAGATAAGGAAATGAAAAAAATCACCGCTTTAATGTTGTGCCTGCTCATGCTGACAGGTATGGCCGTCTGCGCCTCGGCGTCGGAGGCCGAGCTGCCGAGGAACGAAACTCTGTATTTCGGCGGCCTCCAGTGGGGACCAATCGCCAGTTGGAACCCGCTCGGGGCCCCGAACAACGCGATGATCTTTGAGCAGATATCCAGAGGCACGCGCGTTCCGGTATGGGAAACACTGTACATGTATAACCCGCTCGACGGCGCGCTCATCCCATTGCTCGCCGACGGCGACTACCAGTGGAATGACGCCATGACGGAAATCACCGTCAAGATCAAGCCTGCCGCGAAGTGGAGCGACGGGACCAAGGTGACCGCCGAGGACGTCGCCTATACGTTCGAGGTCAACGCGAAGTATATGACCAACCAGGGCCTCCAATTCGCGCCGTTTGTAGCAGCCGTCGAAGCTGCAGACGAATCCACCGTGGTCATTAAGAGCGTTCTGGCGGACGGAAAGTCCGCTAATCCCCTGGTGACGCTAACCTACCTCATGCAGCCCTATGTGCTGCAAAAGGCGTGGCTGCTGGCCGTCGAGGAGCGCAACGGCGGCGACGCCGTCGCGGTGCTGAATGATTTCGCCGACGACGTCGTGGGATCAGGCCCGTACAAGCCGTTCTTCTCGGACGACACCAAGGTCGTGGCCATTCGCGACGACAACTACTGGGGCCGGGACGCCTCGATGTGGGGCAAACTGCCCGTGCCGAAATACCTGGCGCATCAAATATACCCCGACAACGCCGCCGTTCAGGTCGCTTTCGCGGCGGGCGAGATCGACGTAAACCAGCAGTTTATGCCGAACGTGCAGGATATGTGGCTAAGGGACGGCCTGCCGATCTCGACATACCTGCCGGAAGCTCCTTACCACGTCTCCGCCACAATGCCCACGGCGTGGTTCAATATGAATTCCCACGGGCTCGACAACGTTGCCGTGCGCAAGGCCATCGCCCTTGCGGTCGACTATGACTCGATCATAGCCAACGCCATGACCAACCAGAGCCCGAGCTTCAGCGCGGTTCCGCGCTCTATGATGAACCCGACCGACGGCGAACAGGCAACATTCGACCACGAGGCCGTTAAACACCTGCAGTGGGCCGGCCTGGACATCGAGGGGGCGAAGAAGCTCCTTGATGACGCCGGTATCGTCGACACCGACGGCGACGGCTGGCGCGAACTCGACGGCAAAAAGCTCGAGTACAACGCCTGCTGCCCGCAAGGCTGGACGGACTGGATGGCGGCGATGGAGATAGTAGCGGCCGCCGGTCAGGCTATCGGTATCGACATCACGACCAACTTCCCCTCGTGGGAGGTTTACCAGACCGTATTTTCAGCGGCGAATCAGACCGAGTACGATATATTCATGTTCTCGCCTGACGGCGCCTCTCCGACCATGCCCTGGATGCGCGTGCGCCAGTTCATGAGTTCCGAATTCATCGGCGCGGACAACAACTGGGCCGGCAACTGGGGCAATTACAGAAACGCGCGCGCCGACGAAATAATCGCGGCCATCCCGCAAGAGACCGACCCTGACGCGCTGAAGGCGTTATACACCGAAGCGGTTACTATCTATTTGACCGAGGTGCCGTCCTTCTCGCTGATGTATCGCCCGAGCCAGTTTCACACCGTGAACGAATCCGTGTGGACGGGCTACACGGAAGCCGGCGACGGCAACAACATTCCGCCGCAGAACTGCCTCAACGGCTACGCAATCGCCGACCTCTACAACATCAGGCTGGTTGATTGACCTAACCTAAACGAAAGCGGTCATGCCGGGCATGACCGCTTTCTTCAATGGATGTGAGGCCAATGAGAGGTTACGGAAGATATTTCGGAAAAAAGATACTGTGGTTTTTTATCACGCTGGCAGCCGCGATTATTTTGAATTTTATCCTTCCCCGGCTCATGCCGGGCGACCCGGTCACGTCAATAATGTCGAGGCTCGCGGTGGGCATGACCGACGCCGACATGACCCGCGTCATATATGAGCGTTTCGCGCGCGAATTCGGCACGGACAAGCCCATGACGGAGCAGTTCGTCATATACGTTCGCAACCTTCTTCAGGGCAACTTCGGCATTTCGTTCAGCATGTACCCGCGCCCAGTGTCGGACATTCTGAAGTTCGCCGTTCCGTGGACGATATGCCTCCAGTTTCCCGCCATCATATTGGGCTGGGTTATAGGAAACGTCCTTGGCGCGCTGGCCGCTTACGTGCGCAAGGGTTTTGACAAAGTCCTCCTTCCCACCTCGCTCTTTGTAAGCGGCATCCCGGCATTCGGCATGGCCGTCATACTTCTCACCGTATTCGCGATAAACCTCAAGATCGCGCCCATCGGGGGCGGGTACAGCCGCGAATTGTTCCCCGACTACAGTTGGACTTTTATTAAATCAATAATCAGGCATTATCAGCTCCCGTTCTGGTCCATCGTGATCATAGCAATCGGCGGGCAGGCCATCGGCATGCGCTCAATGTCGATATACGAACTTAACGCAGACTACGTTAAATACAGCAGATTCATGGGAATAAAGGACAGCACGATCGTGCGCTATGTCTTCCGAAATGCCATGCTTCCGCAGATAACCGGGCTCGCGCTTTCAATCGGCACGATGATAAGCGGCGCGCTCGTGGCCGAAATAATTTTCTCGTATCCCGGCCTCGGGACCATATTGATGCAGGGGATTTTAAGGAGCGATTACCCGCTTGTCTCCGCCACGACGCTTATCATCACGCTCATGGTGCTGGTCGCCGTCTTTATTTTGGACATAATATACGGTTTCATCGATCCCCGCGTCAAAGCCGCGCAGATAGAGTAAGGGGGCCCGAGGATGAAAAACACGCTACGGAAAATTTTCAGTACGCCCAGGTTTTTGGTTGGGTTTGTCATATTTTTCGGCATGCTGCTCTTTATAATGATCTATCCGCTGTTCGTCCCAGGCAATCCGCTGGAGATGATCGGGCTGGGCACTTTTTTCAGGCCCGGCACATATGTTTCGTTGTATGACGGCATCAACGCCCAAACCACCTATACGCTCAAGCTAAGCGACGCGGCCGAAAAACGTATCGACTACAGGCTGCTTCCCGATGACCGCGCGAGCATGAGGGAATGGCTCGTCCTCTACGGCGTCCCGGAGGAAGATATCGACATCGGAGACACGGAAGCATTGCTCGCGCTGTGGTCCGCCAACTACGACAGCTCGGTCAGGGTGGGCAGCATGACGACGGCGAGACGCCAGTTCTTTCAGCGCCTCGACAGGAAACTGGACGGCCTTCTCGACACCGAGGACATGCAGGTCATGGCGCCCGACCCCGTGACCGGCGAAGCCACCCTCAAAAAAACGGTCACTGACACCGATTATTTACGCGTCGGGGAAGTCGCGAACGTCCGATTCCTGCCCCTGGGGACGGACAACTTCGGGCGCGACGTGCTCAAGCAGCTTGTGTCCGCCATGGGCACATCCCTTTGGATAGGGCTGATAGCCGGATCGGTCGCGACGATGATCGGGCTTACCCTCGGGCTGCTCGGGGGCTACGTGGGCGGGATCGTCGACGATATCATCATGTTCTTCTGCAATATATTTACCGTTATCCCAAGTTTCGTTCTGCTCATACTTATCTCTTACAGCATCGGGCAGGGCCGGCGCGGCGCCGTGACCGTGGCGGTCGTCATCGGCTTTACGTCCTGGGTATGGACCGCGCGCTCGGTGCGCTCGCAGGTCATATCACTGCGAGACCGCGACCACGTAAACCTGAGCAAACTGTCCGGGCACAGCCTCGCGCATATAATCGCCACCGACATACTGCCTTACATCGCCTCATACGTTGTTATGGCTTTTATACTGCAAATCTCCACGGCAATCCTGG
>WRLR01000195.1 GCA_009777515.1 Oscillospiraceae bacterium
CCTCGCCATGCCCCGGCTCGGGTATGTCGACTTGCTTCATTTCAGTGGTGCCGTCGCCCGGCAAATAAGCCGCAAGCATTTTTTCGCCCATAGTCAATAGTCCTCCGCATATATATTCTATTTATATAGGACAGTGAATACAACACATACAGCGTATACAACGCATACAACGCATATAACGCATACAACGCATATAACGCATATAACGCATATAACGCTTACATCGCATGCAGCGCATACAAAGACCGGGGGCGCATATGCCCCCGGCCTTTTGCGCCTAATTATAAATAACTTAGGAACTACTTAATTGCCCAAGCCGCCGGACTTTATGTAGTCCATCATTTCCACCGGATCGTCCGGTATGTACGGTAGCGCGTTCAGCTCGTCGATGACAGGCTGCACCCTCGGCGCAATCTCCGCCACCCACGCCCGCCAGGCCTCTTCTATGGTATCGCCCGTGGTGTTCGCGATGACCTCGACCGCCTTGTTCTTGACATCGGCCGTAAACGTCCCCACGCGCTCCTTGCTCTCGAGCGGCGTATAGACCTGGACATAGTCCATGATCTTCAGACGCGCCACATTGGCCAGGTTCCACTCAAACGCTTCCCTGACATGGTTCCTGTCCGACTCGTTCCGCGTCACATTGGACAGCCCCGCCTGGCCGTCGTCCAAGCCAAGGCGCGCATAGTAGTCGGTATACGGGTACGGGTTCAGGAACGTGCCGCTGGAATCTTTGTCCCACAGCACGGTGATATTGCCGGCCGCGTCCATCGTGAAGTCCTTGCCTTCAAGGCCGTACATGCTGAGCCGCATGCCCTCTTCGGTCTTGTTCCAGTTCTGCGTGTAGAGGAAGCGGTCCATCTGCTCCGCAGTCGCGCTGTTGGAGAACGTCACGCAAGACCAGTACGCGGACATGCTGTGCTGGTAGAACTGGTCTGTCGTGCCGGGCATCGACACATGCGCGATTACATACACCTTGTCGCGGTCGAGGCTCGGGTCGACTTCCATCGTTTTGTTGCGCGCGGTAGAGACCCAGCCGACCTCGTTGTTCTGTGCCATGGCGCCCATTTGGCCCGCATAGTACAGCTCCTGGTACTGCTGCTCCGTCACGTCGATGAGCTGGTCGGGCCAGATGAGGCCCCGGTCAAACAAGTCCTTCACTATCTTCAAGCCTTGCAGGTATGTCTCTGTGGCGGGGTACCATACATACTCGCCGTCCATCGCCACAAATGTCGGGTCTTCCCATGTCCACGGCGACGGGTCTGTCTGCCAGATGCCCATGATGTCCGGGAAATATGTCAGGCGGGTCGAGATGCCGTAGGTGTTGCCCGGGCCGTTGTTGCCGGGGTCTTCGTCTATGAACGCTTGGAGCATGTCCCAGAACTCATCCCATGTATATGTGTCGTTTGGTTTGCGCAGCCCCAGTTGCTCCGCCCAGTCGGCCCTGTAGCCGAATGAGAGGTTTACCATATAGTTGTACGGGGCTGTCCCTCGGATGGCCGGGAGCGACATGAGCTTGCCGTCAAATGTGCACAAAAGGTCTGCCACCATGTTTTTTTCGTGGTTGTACATATTTTTGATGTTGGGGTACGGGGTGAGGTCGGGCACTTCCTGGAACAGCCCCGTCTTCATCCATGTGACGTATTCCGCGTATATCATCTCGTCCAGCCCCAGCCAGAAGATATCCGTCAGATCGTCGGTCGCTATCCATATGCGCGTCTTCTCCCAGCGCTCGGTGTACTGGAACGGCACGAAGTCGATGTCGAAATTGAACTGTTCTTTGTACCAGTTCCAGCGCGCGTCGTCGGCCTTTGGGGGGTCCTGCGACACGTTCATGGAAAATTTTACGAACGGCAGATCGTGATCGCCGCCGGCTTCGGCGGCAGTCGTGGCCTCGGCGGCGGCTGCCGCAGTTGTGGCCGCAGCGGCCGTCGTCGCGGCGGCGGCTGTCGTCGCGGCCGGCGCAGTGGTCTGCGCACCGCCCCCGCCCCCGCCGCACGCCGACAGCGCGAAGAGCGCGCACAGCGCCAGCGCGATAATGACTGTCCATTTTTTCCTATGCAACCTTTTGTACATGAATTTTCCTCCTACATATTTTGTTTTCTTTTTGTTGTGTATGCAAAGCTGTGTGCGCATGCCATGCGCCTCTACATGCAGTGCGTTTTATATGGGCCTCCTTTCATAAGATATGATTTATGCAGATAATTTTTGCGGATAGTTTATGCGGATAGCTCTTGCGGATATCTCCTGCGGATAGCTTATGCAAATAATAAGTTCAGCCGCGCAATCAGCCCTTGACGGCGCCGATTGTCAGGCCTTTGACGAAGTATTTTTGCAAGAACGGATAGGCTGCGATGATGGGCGTCATAGTCACGACTATGCAGGCCATTTTTATGCCGTCCGAAAAGGGCGTGATATCATACATATCCGTGTTCCGCTCGTATATGATCATGCCCGACTGCTGGATGATCCCGCGCAGCACAAGCTGCAGCGGCCTCTTTTCAAATGTCCTTATGAACAGCATCCCATAGTACCATTCGTTCCAGCGCTCCACCCCATAATACAGCGAAAACGTGACCAGTATGGGTATCGACAACGGCATGGCTATGCGGAACATGATCAGCATTTCCGAGGCCCCATCGATCTTGGCCGATTCCTCCAGCTCTTTGGGGAGGCTTTCAAACTGCTTGCGGATAATGGTCATATACATAATCGAAACGCCGGTCGGTAAAATCATAGCCCCTATGTTGTCGATAAGTTGCAAGTCCCTGATCAACAGGTAAAACGGGACCAGCCCGCCGCTGAAGTACATCGTAAAGATGATCATCATCAAAAAGAAGCGTTTGCCGATGAACTCCTTCGTGAAAGCGTACGCCAGCGTAATCGTCAAAACCATGTTGTACGCAGTCCCGAGCAGCGTGACTATCATCGTGATAAACATGCCGTTGAACAAGGAGCCGTTGTTGAACACTATAAGGTACGAGCCCCAGTTGAACTCCACCGGAAAAATCATAAAACGGGTCTTTAAGTACGTCGCCTGCGTAACCATCGAGACAAGCACGCTGTTGTAAAAGGGATACAGTATGATGACAAACAGCGCGAGCAGTACCGCGATGATGATGACGTCGACGAAATTCATGCGGTTCAGCTTATATTTTTTGTGTGGCACTGCGATGCTCCGCGACATAAAAATCCCCCCTCCCGCCATCTATAATATGCCCGTCCCGGTCGATTTCGAGCAAATCCAGTTAACGCTCATGAGCAAAATGCAATTGGTAATGCCCTTGAACAGCCCAACGGCCGTACTGAACCCGTAATTGGGAATTTTCTGGAACGTTATCCTGTATATGTACGTGTCGATGATGTCCGACACCTCCATAACCGTCGCGTTGTACAGGTTGATTATCTGGTCGAAGCCGGCGTCCATGGTGTGCCCGACGCGCAGTATCAGCGTCGTTATGATTATCACCTGTATGCCCGGCCAGGTGATGTATCTTATCCTGTGCCAGCGGTTGGCACCGTCGATGATGGCGGCTTCGTACAACGACGGGTCTATGGCGGTTATGGCGGCCAGATACAGTATGCAGCTCCAGCCGACTTCTTTCCAGTTCAGCGTGAACACCAAGATGAATCTGAATATCGACTTGTCGCTCAGGAACGGGTATTTTTCCAGCCCCATGAACATGCGCAGATTGTTGAGCGCGCCCCCGCTCGACAAAAGGTTCATCATGATGCCCGAAACGATGACCCAAGACAAAAAGTGCGGGAACGTATACACCGTTTGCAGCACGCGCTTGAAGCGGCGCTGGGACACTTCGTTGAGCAGTATGGCCAGGATGATGGGGAACGGGAAAAACAGGACCAGCTGCATATACGAGATGATGAATGTGTTTTTTAAGGCAATGAAAAACTCCCGGTCGATAAACAGCAACCGGAAGTTGTCAAGGCCAATCCACGGGCTGGCCGTGATGCCCCGCGCGATTTCAAATTTTTTGAATGCCAACTGTATGCCGTACATGGGCGCATAACGGAAAATGACGAAAAAGGCGATGCCCGGCAGTAGTATTAAATATAGCCACCGGGTGTCCCAAAGGCGAAGCCAGACGCTGCGCTTATGTTTCGGTTTGGGCGTGATGGGCAGTGCCAAGTTTTTTTGTGCGTCCATTGCGCATTCTCCTTGAGGTTAATTTAAACACCAATGTGAACGCATTGTCTCTATTTTATGTTGTGTTTATGTTTCTATATGATGTCTCTCTTTTAGCTAAAAATTTATCTATTAATTTATCTGGTAATTTATCTAATAATTTATCTGGTAATTTATCTAACAATTTATCTAACAATTTGTCTAACAACTTGTATATCTGCGGGCTTGCTTTCATACAAATGAACACTAGAATACTAAAGAATTTATGGCTCAATGTCAAGGATTAGATGCGCGCCGCGTATATCGCATTCGGGCGCGCGGTGCGAGCCCCTATGTTTCGGCGGCGGCGCCGCCGATGTGTTCGATGTATTGTTGGCGTATTATTGATTATCGCGCGAGCCAGCCGCCGTCGACGGCCAGGGTGAAGCCGTGTATGTAGTCGGAGGCGCCGCTCGCTAGGAAAACAGCCGCGCCGGCCAGGTCGCCCGGCTCGCCCCAACGCCCGGCCGGGATGCGCACGAGTATCTCGGCCGAGCGCACAGGGTCGTTGCGCAGGGCCTCGGTGTTGTCCGTCACCATGTAGCCCGGCGCGATGGCGTTGACGTTGATGTTGTGCTTCGCCCACTCGTTTGCGAGTATCCGCGTGATACCAACCAGCCCGCTCTTGGATGCGGTGTACGACGGCACCCTGATGCCCCCTTGATATGAGAGCATGGACGCGATGTTTATGATTTTGCCGCCGCTGCCCTTTTCCATCATGAGCTTTGCGACGCGCTGCGACAGGAAAAATATTGACTTTAGGTTCACATTCATCACGTCGTCCCAGTCCTGCTCCGTAAACTCTATGGAGTCGGCCCTGCGGATGATACCCGCGTTGTTGACGAGAATGTCGATGCGCCCGAAGCGGCCGATACAGGCCTCTACAATTTTGTCTAGCGGCTCCTGGCTGGTCAGATCGGCTTTGATGGAGTCGAACCTGCGCCCCGCCGCCTCGACGGCCGCCTTGCACGGCGCCATGTCGCCGGTGCCCACGCCGAACACATCCGCGCCGGCCTGCGCCAAGCCGGTCGCGATGCCCAGCCCCAGCCCGCGCCGCGCGCCCGTCACCAGCGCCACCTTGCCATTCAAATTAAACATATCCAAAATCATATATACACCCCATTTCATAAATTTCGATGATACGAAGGATCCAAACACTGCCCCCTTCGCGTCGAAGGGGGTGGCGCGCCAGCGCCGGGGGTTGTGTCGCGTCTTGCTCGGGATGTTATTGAATCCGCCCCTACATGGTTTGTGCAATTAGCCGGTTATTGATCCGTTTTTGCG
>WRLR01000196.1 GCA_009777515.1 Oscillospiraceae bacterium
GATGTTGAGCAGCGTGCCGCCCTTTTGGAACAGCGTCATGATGTAGTCCACGATTTTGTCAATCGACTCCGGGTCCTCGCCCATGCCGGGGTCGAGCTCCAGTTGGACGGGCGCCGTGTTGCCGCAGCCGTTCTGTATCGAGCAGATGGAGTTGGTCATCGACGTCAGCGCGCCGTCTTTGCGAAAGCCGGGGTGCGGGTTCGCGCCGTGGTTTATCGGCTCGAATGCGTGGCGCCCGTTCGGGGTCGCCCCCACCATCTTCCCGTGGGCAATCGTGTTCGACCAACTGAACCAGCCCGGGATAAACTTGACCCCGCCGCCCTCCATGGAAAGCACATGATCCGTAAAGTGGCGGCTGACTTTTACCGCCCAGCGGTCGCTGTTCGTTTCGCCCCCGCCGTAGCGATTGGCGGACGCCATCATCAGGCGCACGGCCTCCCCCGCGTTTTCTTGGAAGTCGGACTTGATGTGCTTGTACAGCGTCTCCCAGTCGATCCGCTTCTCCTTTTCGATGCGCTGCTCGAGCGCGCCGAAGGAGTCGGCGACCGTCGCTATCGCCGTGCCATCTATGCACATATTGTAGTACAGAGCGCCGCCATCCGTAATGTCGCGCCCTTTTTCGACAGGCCCGTGGCTGATGAGGTTTAGCAGCAGCTCCGGCTCGCTGTACTGCATGTATTTCAAGTGGAACCTGATGCCCTCGGCAGTGGCCTCGACGGCCTTTTTCATGTGGCCGTCGTATAAATCCCACAGCCGCGCGGTCGAGTACGGTCCGCCGCTGTCCATCATTTCGTCATAGGCGACCTCGAATACCTTGGCGGAGTTGATCTTGACGCAGTCGTTCAGTGTGTATTCCAGCCCCGGCAGGCTCATCCAGTGGCAGCCGACAGCGATCCGCTTGCGCGCGATGTCCTTGGGGTAGCCCATGCGCATGAACCCCTCGCCCAGGGCCTCCTCGCCGGAAAAGCGCGGCCACGCGTTCTTGTGCCGGAACAGGCAGCCGACGGCTTTTCGCATAAAGTCGCGGTCGATGTCCTTGTGGACGCGCACGGTGATATTGCATGTCGAGTTCAGCTTGTCCGCGCCTTCGAGCACCACATGGCTGAATTCGCAAAGCAAGTCGTTGTCGTCCCCGTCCAGCCCGCCAATCTGATAGTAGTGTGGGTCGTTGAGCAGCAGGCAGGCTATGTAGAACACGGCTTCCTCGCGCGTGATGAGGCCGGCGGCAAGGTCGCGCTCGTAAAAACCGCGCAGCGACGTGTCGAGTTGGAAGCCTGCGCCGTCGCTGTTATACGTGCGGCTCACCATATTGAAAAAGCACGACCACTGGCACGCCTCGCGCAATGTCTTGGGCGGGCCGAACAGGATATTGCGGTTCACCTGGGCCATGTCGAGCAAGTTTTGCCGAAGCTGCGGGTTCTGCTCTAGGCCGGCCAGGCGCTCCGCTTCGTCTATGGCGTGCCGTATCCACTGCTGGACGCCTTTGATTGTCAGCTCCTCGGCGTCGTAGAACTCGTCGCGGCCGGGGTTTAGCATGCGGTGCTTCTCAATCTTTTCCAAAAGCCCGCCCCATCCCAGGCTGAACCCGATCTCGTAGTCCCCGCCGAAATGCGCATCCGAGCCGATGCCCGGCACTATGCCGTACAACTGCTGGCGCTCTTTTAAGTGGTCGTAGGGGTACTTGGGGTTCCAGCGCTTGTCCCGCGTCTTGTTGGGGAACCATATCATCGAAAACATCCAGCGGCATGTGAACGCATCCGCCGGGTCGATGTATACGGGATGCTCATCCATGAGCTTGTAAAAATTCTCGCTCCAGCCTTTATATCCGAACCATGTCCCATGCTCGTTCAGGATGGGTCGGAATGTGTACGTGTCCGGCGCGGGGACGCTGCCGTAGTCGTCGCCGTCCTGGTACACGCGCATCTGCGACTTGATTTGCGTTTCGGCGAGTTTTCGCTCGCGTAGGAGCTCGATGCGCCTGTCGTAGCTGACGCGCTCGTCCGGAGGTATCAGGTTAATCATATTGTCCATATGGGTCCATGCCTTTCTACGGTCTTTCTTCAGCCTTTTTACGGTCCTATTTCAACCTTTTACGGTCTTTTTCAGCCTTTTGCGGTCTTTTTCAGCCGTTGGCGGTTTCTTCAGTTTTTGCGGTTTTCTCAGCCGATTTTTACCGGTACCCCGGCGGCTTGGGCGGCAGCTTGCAATGAGCCCGCGAGGCCCGCGCCCTGCGGCCTCTGGCCCCGGAAGCTGTAATCCATGCCGAGCGCCGCGTATTTGCTCTCGCCCAGCGGGTTATACAACAAAAGCTCGATGCTAATGATGTTCTTCAGGTCTTTGGCGATTTGGGCGATTTTTCCGATCTCGGCCTCGTTGTCGTTCACCCCCGGAATCACGGGGACGCGGATGATCGTCGGTTTAATATCGGTTATTTTTCGAATATTGGCGAGCAGGTTCGCGTTGCCCGTGCCGGTCCATTTCATGTGATCCGCGTCGTCGCTAAGCTTAATGTCCAGCATGACCAAATCCAGATACGGCAGGGCTTTTTCATAAATGTCCCAGTCCGCGTGCATGTTGGTCTCGATGGCGGTCTGTATGCCCGCTTCTTTTGCGGCTTTTAGCAGCCCGAGCATGAATTCGGACTGGCATGCGGGCTCCCCGCCGCCGATGGTCAGCCCGCCGCCGGAGTTCTTATAATAGTCGATGTCCTGGAGAATTTCCGTCATAACATCGGCGACGCTCATTTTGGTGCCGGATATGACCAGCGCCCCGGAGAAGCATTTGTCGACGCACGCCCCGCAGGCGACGCACCGCTCGCGGTGGAGCGCGATGCCGCCGGCCCCGCCGGCCGATTCAATGGCGCCGTGGGGGCAAACCGCGGCGCCGCTAGTGCCGGTGGCGTAGTCAACGCCGATGCATGCGCCGCAGCCGATGCACAGCTCGGGGTAGTGCATGAGCTGGGGGCGCATCGACAGCGTTTCGGGGTTGTGGCACCACTTGCATGCCATATTGCAGCCTTTCAAGAAGACCGTCGTGCGGATGCCGGGCCCGTCTTTCAGCGAAAACCGCATGATTTCGGTTATTATTCCGTCCATTCTTCCCCCTTACAGGCCGCGCGCCAAGTCGCGTATGATGCCTATGCTCTTCTTTACTGCGCCCATGTCCGTCGGGGCGGCGAATACGTTTTCCACGATGGCCCATTCGACATCGAGCGCCCTGGCAGCCTGTATCGCCGACGAGCTGTCAAAAGGCTCGCCCTCGCGCTGGAATGTGTGGACATGCAGGACCTTTAGGCGCCTGCCGAGCTTTTTGATATATTCGGGTATGTCGATCCCGAACCTCGGCAACTGGCCGATATGCAGCTCAACGCCGACAAGGTGGGGATCGGTGTTGCCCAAAATGATGTCCATGCCGCACTCGCCGTCAAACACTTCGCCGAACTCGAAATCATGGTTGTGGTACGCGCACTCAAAGCCGTTGCGTTTAAGGATAGTGGCCGCTTTGTTGATAGCCTCGGCGGCAAACAGCCATTTGTCGCGAGTCCCGCGCTCTTCCGCCGTCAAATAGTGGCAGATTACCATCGGGTTGCCCAGCGTATAATTGTACGCCATAACGCCGTCGATGTCGTTAATGAGCGGCTGCAGATGGTTGTGCGTGCCGTAGCACGCGACGCCCGCTTCGTTGAGCGCTTTGCGGTACGTGATGGCCGGTATGTCGTATAGGCTGAACAGCTCGACGCCTTCCACCCCGCAGCGGGCCGCCATGCCGAGCGCCTTGTCAAATCCGCCGGAATCTATTTCCGGTTTAAACGAATAAAACTGAATGCCTACTTTCATATAAACATCCCCTCCCATATGTAATCGCTATCTATAATCATATAATATATCCGGCGCGAATAATAGTATTTTCAACGGATCAAAACGGATCAAAACGGATTAAACCGGATCAAACCGGATCAGCCGCCGGCGGGGGCGAAGCGCCTGACGCCGCCCAGATATATGCCGTCATTTGTCTTGGCGTACGCGCGGATATTCCAAAATAAATCGGGCGCATTGCTTAGATCCGGCGAGCCGAATGCCTCCAATGCGCCGGATAAATCGAGCCTTATCGTATAATACGACAATATGGACGAAATGTCGGATGGGTTGGCGATCAGCTCTATATAATCTGAAAAACTCTCATCCAAAGACAGCATGATTCCGGCTTCCAATACATCCAAATCTTCAAAACCGGATAATTTGCTAAAAGAGACTTTAGCGGTAGCGGCGGTGACGGAGTTTGCGTGCCCTGTGTACACTTTGGGCGCGTGCCTGTCGGCGCGGGCGGGCTTGCCACCGCTGCCGCTGCCGCCGCCTTCACCGCTGCCGCCGCTATCGCCGCCGCCCATGTAGAACTCGCTGATTGCAAACAGCTCCTGCCCCGGCTCGCCCGTAAACACCAGCTTCAAATCCCACCGCGTGTTGCTGGTATGCGCATGGGTCCAGCCTGTCTGCACCTGCTCCATGTCCAGCGCGCAGGAAAAGTCCGCCCATGCCCCTGCCGGGCCGTCGATTTCGCATATGCCGAGCAGCCAGACGCATGTTTCAAAATCCCCCGCCCATATCTCAATGCTCCCGCCCGCCAGCGGCATGGCGCGTATATTGAACGACGTGTTAATGCTGTCGCGGAACCGCACGAAATCGAACAGTAATGACGAACCGTCCATTATGCCCTCCACGTGCAGCTCCGCGGGCGACCCGCCGTCGGTTGATGGCCTGCGGACAATGTCACCTGTGCGGTACGGGTAGTTAGCCGCATCAATGATCTTTTGCGGATCTGTATACGATATTTGCTTTGGCAGCACAAATTGCCAATCGCGAAAAACCGCCGTTCCGCTGCCCTCGTATGTGAACGTGATGTCGGCGATGCCGCCGACCGCCGCCATAAGAGGCCCGCCCGCATACGCATTGCACGCATCAAAGCCCTCCGCACTCGCCGGCAGCGCGCACTCGCCAAGTACCCGCCCGCCCGGGCCGCCCTCCCGCACGACAATGCTGCCCCCGCCGGGCGAGCTTATGCCCAGCAAAAACGACAAAGGCTCGCGCGAGCCAAAACCCACCCGGCTGTATGTGACATAGTCGCCGCTCTCCATATGCATAACGCGGCGCCCCCTGTCCGTAACGGCTGCGGCTGTGGTCCCAAACACATTGGACGCTGCCGCACGCTTTTCAAACGGGTATATCGCGCCCATCGCCGGCCAATCGCCGTAGTCCGGCGCCCATGCCACGCCTCCCGCGTCAAAGGGCCCGCGCCACCTTGCCGGCCGGCCGATGAGGTTCTCGTTGACGAACCCGAGCCACGCAATGCCCTTTTGCTCAAGGACATTGTAAATCCCCACGTCGGGGTGCTGTGTGAGCTCAAACCTGCACGGGACCTCCGTATTGATGATCGGGTACCCGCGAGCGACAAACGCG
>WRLR01000197.1 GCA_009777515.1 Oscillospiraceae bacterium
GGGCTGCCTGTCGTCATGCACTCATGCGGCATGGTGGAGAAGCTGCTGCCGGGCATGATCGAGGCGGGCATCGACTGCCTGCAGGTGATCGAGGTCAAGGCGGGCATGGATCTTTTAAAGCTTCATAAGCAGTACGGCGATCGGTTGAGCTTTATGGGCGGCATAGACATTCGGGAGGTGTACCCGAACGACAAGGCGCGCATTGACAAGGAGCTCGAGAGCAAGATACCCGTCGTGAAAAACGGGTTCGGCTACACGCTGCATTCGGACCATTCGATCCCAGCCACGGTGGACATGCCCACGTACCGCTATTTCATCGATAAGGGCATAGAGCTGGGGACATATTGATATATTAAACGGCGTGTGATAGAAGCGTTGCCAGGCGGTTATGCGGGTGTGACGTTGCTCGCTGGCTATTTTTAATTTGCGTTTTGTCTTGACTTCATATAAGCCGCTCTATTAGCCTGATTGAGCGGCGGTGTCATTATTAGTTTGTGTGGTGGCGTTACTATCGGTTTGCTTAGCGGCGCTTTTGATTTTTGCCAGGTAGTCGGCCAGTTGCTTTTCGTGGCGGTTGTCGCCGGGCACATAGTACGTGCGGTCCTTTACCTCGTCTGGCAGGAACTGGAGCGGCACATAGTTGTTTTCATAGTTATGCGCATACAGGTAGCCCTTGCCGTACCCCAGGTTGGCCATTCCATCGGTCACGGCGTTTCGCAGGTGCATCGGCGGCTCGCCCGTGGGCATGCTCTCTACGTCGCCCATCGCCCTGCCGATGGCAACGCAGGCGGAGTTGGACTTTGGGCATGTCGCGATATACAGCGCCGCCTCGGACAGTATCAACTGCGCCTCCGGCAGCCCTACCAGATGCACGGCCTGCGCGGCCGCCGAGGCCAGCAGCAGCGCGTTCGGGTTCGCCAGCCCCACATCCTCCGCCGCGCATATCACGATCCTGCGGGCCAAGAACATGGGGTCCTCGCCCGACGCTATCGCCCGCGCGAGGTAAAACACGGCGGCGTCGGGATCGCTGCCGCGCATCGATTTTATAAAGGCGCTTATGTTGTCGTAGTGCGCGTCCCCTTTTTTGTCAAACACATGGGAGCGCTTCTGCACGCTGTTCCGAGCGGCTTCAAGATCGATCACCACCTGCCCCTCGGCATCCATGTCGGACGTCAGGAACGCCAGCTCCAGCGCGTTAAGCGCCCGCCGCGCATCACCGTCCGATATCATCGCCAGGTACTCGACGGCCTCGTCGTCTATGCGTATGGATTCGCCGCCGAGCCCATCGGGCGAACTGAGCGCGCTCTCCAGAACGCGCCGTATGTCGCCTGCGGCAAGCGGCTTTAGCATAAAGACGGACGAGCGCGATATGAGCGCCTTGTTGACCTCGAAGAACGGGTTCTCCGTCGTCGCGCCAATCAGCACGATGGCGCCGTTCTCCACAGATGGCAGCAGCGCATCCTGCTGGGCTTTGTTGAAGCGGTGTATCTCGTCGATGAACAGCACGGTCCTGCCGCTTTGGTTAAACATGCTGTTCTCGGTTTCCGCTATGACCCGCTTGATGTCCGCGACCCCGGAAGTGACAGCGTTCAGCTTTTCAAAGTGTGACCGGGTCGTGTTGGCAATGATCCTGGCCAGCGACGTCTTTCCCGTGCCGGGCGGGCCGAACAGTATGATCGAAGTGATCCTGTCGGACTTTATCATCCTGTAGAGCAGCTTGCCCTTGCCGACGACGTCCTCCTGCCCGACAAAGTCCTCGATGGTCTTCGGGCTCATCCTGTATGCGAGCGGCTCGCGCCGCCCCGCAGCGCCGCCGCTCATCCGACGGCCCCTGGCCTTTGGGTCCCTACCCTCTGCGCCGATGAATCGGATGCACCCGGCCCGTTGCCGTTATTCGAACCGCTATCGCTGCCCGGCCCGATGCCGCCATCGCCGCTTTTGCCGCCCCCATCCATTCCGCTTGCGGTAAAATAGTCCAAAAACATATCAAACGCCAGTCTGTTCAGCGGAGTGTCAAACACATACGGAATTTCAATGAAAATAAAGTATACACCGTCTTCGTCAGCCAATAAATAAATGTTGCCGACAACCGGCAGCCCTGGATAATGTTGATCAAAATCAAAATACTCGGTCTCCGATGAGTATCCGATCATTGCGAATTCATAGCCGCCATGCGAAACAAGCTCCGGTTCATAGAATAATATGCCCATGATGTCGCTAAGATCGCTCACTTCGTCATATAAATATTGGGCATAATCAATGCTCGTAATAATTTCGTCGCCAAAATATTCCATCTCTTCGTCGTCATACAGCTCGTATTGGGCGAAAACGCGCGCGCCCGTAGCCAGATCATAGTAGCCTAACCCTTCATAGCCAATGACCGCCACGGAGTACCAGCCGCCAGAGTCCAGCCATCCGCCCGGGAGCATCGAGCTCCATTTTACATCCGCGCCGCCGACTGGCGCAGGTTCATCAAAATCAGCTATCCTCAACGTATCAATAGCTTCGGTATGGCTTTCCAAATATTTTGCGATTAACGGCAGGTCGCCCGCATTCGTTTCAAACGAGTCGATTGCCCCAATGAAGTCAGCTTCCGATTTTTGATATACCGGCTCCGGCGCACCCAGCCGCAACCGGTACAGCGCAGCGCCTGCCGGTATCAGCCGTTCGTAGTAAATATATTTTTCTCCGTCTTCCAATAGCAGTTCATATGAATAATCCAACACCTTAGCGCCGTCCATGTCGCGCAGTTCGATATCTTTTATGCGCAAAGCGTCTCTATTAAACTTAGCAGCCATTATATCCGGATAGTTATCTAAATACTCGTCCGCCGTGACCTGGGGCGGCATTCTCTCCATAGCCACCGTCAGGCTTATTTCGTTTTCATAGTCCCCCAGTACGGTAATAATGCTCTCGCCAAGGAACGATTCATGCACAAATCCCCATTCAGGCAGTACCGAAATAGCCCAGGGCGTAAGCAGCGACCTGTTCCCGGGTATGTCGATATAGTTTATATAATGGATCCTGCCGTCGATCACCTTGGCCAGATCGCGTATGTTCCCCTCGCCCGTGTCCGGCCAACGCGTATCGAACGTATCCAAAATCCTGCTATATGGGTTGTCGAAGTAAAAATCCCTCGGGTTTATTAAATAATCGCCATTCATGTCCGGCATGGCTATGATCGTAACAATGTAGTCGTAGCGCCTGCGCGGGTAAATACGGGCAAGGGCCGCCTCGTCGCCGTAATAATCACCCAAGATCGCCTGCACATAAGCAGCGGCGCCCGACCCTACCACTTGCGCGGCGATAACATAATAGTCCTCCGAAATGGCATCGTGATCCTCCAAGTAATACTCTGGAGAGCGCCCCTCGCTCGGCCTGACTATTATCTCGATCAGCGCGTCGCGCAATGGGCTGTATATATAAACTGTATCGCCGTTGAAAGAAGACGAAACCAGCATGGATTTGCGGGGTACGTCGATCCGCCAGTTATAATAGCTGTCGCCGACGGCAGCCTCGCGTATCTCGCCGAGCAGATCAGAAAAATCGCGAATATTCCCGTCGTCAGCCAGCCGTATTGTGACGCTGTCCTGCGCGCCGTCATATGTAGAAACCGTGCCAAGGCACAGATCCAGGATGCGCAAAGGCACGTATGTCACGCCGTCGATAGCCCTCAGGCGCTCAGGAAAATCGACCGCCTCGCCGTTTAGGAGTATATAACCTGCGTCAAATGAAAAGGCGAACTCGTTAGCCATGAACTCGCCTTTAATGCGCGGCCAGCCAAGCTCGCTGACGGGAGGGCGCACCGAACCGCTTGTGCTGTCCGCACTGCCTGCGCTGCCAGCTCTGTCTTCTCCCTGTTCCAAATAATCAATGCTCGCCCCAAACGCCTCCGCCACGGCGCGGAGCGGCACAAACAGCGCGTCGTCGAGCCATATCGGGGCGGGCGACGCGAATGCCTCGCCATCGCACAAAAAGCCCGCAACGCCGGGGCTCATCGTTAGCTCAACGGGTGAAGCGCCGCTGTCCAGCATATCCGCCAAATTCGCGGGCAGCCCAGGCATGTCGGCAACTGGCTGCCCCGAAGCGCCCACTACCAGTCGCGAAGCGCCCACATCGGCGAGCGTAGCGCCTGCCCCGGCGGGCGATGCGCCTGCCCTAGTGGGTGATACACCCGCCTCAGTGGGCGATGCGCCTGCCCCGGCGGGCGAAGCGCTTGCGAACATGGGCGCTGCCAATATGGCTGCGCCCGTTACCAGCGCAATCAATGATCGTATGAATCCAATGGTTTTGTTGGTTTTGTTGGTTTTGTTGGTTTTGTGCCGCATTTTATGGCTCATTCCTTTTCCGCGAGCACTATCCGCACGGCCCGCCTGCCGCCGTCCCGCAACAGCAGCATGTCAACCGTGTCGCCCGGCTCGTATTTTAGCATTTCCTCCACATAGCCCGTATACGTAAATACATCGACGCCGTTAATTGAAAGCAGTGCGTCGCCCTCCGCGACGCCCACCGACGACACCGGCCCGCCGGCCACTATATCCGTAAAATACAGGCCTTCGCTGGTGTGCAGGCCATAGTCGGCGGAAAGGCTCTGCGCGAGCGATGCGCCCAGGTCCGGCCTGCGCACGCGCCCGTACCGGAGGAGCTGGGGCGCGACGAAGCTGATGATTTGCGACGGTATGCAAAAAGTGATGCCCTGGTAGCTCACGTAGCCGCCCTCGACGATGCCCAGCACTTTCCCGTCCATGTCTACCAAAGGCCCCCCGCTGTTGCCGGGGTTCGAAACAAGGTCAGTCTGTATGAAATAGTAGTCGGTAAGGTTCGTGTTGCCCCTGTTGATCCCGCTGACAATGCCGAACCCCGCGCTGTTGTGCAAATCGAATATTACGGGCATGCCCATCATGGCGACCGGGGCGCCGATGGCGACCTGTGCGCTGTCGGCAAACTCCACGGGCTTTAGCATGCCCTTATTGATTTTTATCAGGGCCAAATCGGTGTCTTCGTCCACGCCGACGACCTTGGCTTCGTAAACCTTTTTACTTGAAAGTATGACAAACAGCGACTCGCAGTCTTCGACGACATGCTGGTTTGTGATTATATAGCCGTTACTTTTGTAAATGATGCCCGAGCCCAGGATCAGATTGTCTGAAGCCTCGTAATAGTCCCTGCTCGTCTTGCTGAGCTTGCCCATTATACCGACTACCGAAGGCGCCACGCTGCTTATCACGTCCGGCAGCTCCGCGGGCGCCTGTACCGCAGCCGCAGCCGATGCTGATATCGGCGCCGCCCCCCATGCCTGCGGCGCGGCAGAAACCAAAACCGCGCACAAAAAATACGCGGCCAGCCGCTTTAGTTTGTACATTCTACGACTGCACATTGCTTTCCCTCCTAACGCGTCGTCTAATATAAAC
>WRLR01000198.1 GCA_009777515.1 Oscillospiraceae bacterium
AGAGGTAAGAGGCGGGGCGATGGGCGGGGCGGCAGAGGTAAGAGGCGGGGCGATGGGCTGGGCGGCGGTGGTCAAAGTGGCTGTGGTGGTCAGGGCGGCGGTGGTTGGGATAGTTGTGGTTGGGATAATTGTGGTTGGGATAGTTGTGGTTGGGATGGCGGTGGTCAGTGGCAGGCCAGGTAACACATCGCCTATGGGAATGGCGGTTGGGTCTGTTTTTAGGCTCTCAATGATGCCAATCATTTTTAACATGGGGCGAAAAAAACGATGGTTCAAGATACCTGTATACATCAGTATCACCGCGATAAAAATCGCCGCAGTGATGATAGCGACGATCGTGAAATATACAACAGGCGCGTTCATATATTGAGGCTCGGCGGCTACCCAGATTTCAAACGGCGTTATGCCAAGGCGGCTGTGGGTTACGGGCAGGGCGCCATCGTCGGTGGCAAAAAACCCGATGTTGTCTGTATTCGCGGCGACAACCTCCCCGTTGGCAGTCACCGCGACCATAAGGGCGTCGGAGTGGTCGAATGATCGCAATATTTCCAAAATTCTTTCTTCTTCTATCAATATTACAATCATGCCGGATTCCAGCGTGCCGCCGACATGTATTTTATCAGCATATCCGATGTATTTTCTACCCTCCAGCTCGGCGTTCAAATGGCTTGGCAAGGTCAGCGCAGCAACCATCCCCGCCAGCCGGGTGCACGATTTATTGCCGATTTGCCCCGTAAGGCGGTAATAATTAGCTCCTGCCCCGTAAATGATGACGTTTTCTATAAACCCGAAATTATCAACGCTCCAGCCGGCTGCCGCTTTGATTCTATCGGTCAGGGGGTGGTAATTGCCGCTGTCGAGCTCCGCGACCAGCGCCCTCACGTCCTCATCACCAGTCAGGTTGCGCGATATCCGTTCGATTTGCGATAGCTCTTCCCCGAACCTGTCGATGAAATAATCCGCAGCAAGAGCCATTTGCGTCTTCGCGCTGCTCGTTATATAGCCCGAAATGTTCAAATAGAAAACAGTCCACACTGCCAACACGGTTGTAAAAAGCAATACGGGCATGGCGCGAACGCGGGACCGCGTGTCCATCCGCCTCACCTATCGCCCCCTCTTTCCCTGTACATCGACGGCGGCATGCCATAATAAGATTTGAATACTTTGCAAAAATGGTAATAATCCATATAACCGCATAATGAAGACAGTTCTTTGAGCGGTATATCGGATTCCAAGATAAGGCGCGCCGCTTCCTTCATGCGCAGGCTTGTCACAAACATCGTCAACGTAGATTGATAGTGTTTGGCGAAAAGGTCGCAGATATATGTTGGATGCATGTTGAATTTATGATTCAAATCGCCAAGCGTATGTTTTTTATTGAAGTTTTTGGTAACATAGGCGACAAGCGCATCGAATTTATCAGACGGCGGAGGAGTACGGATCGAGGGGGCGGTTTTGTTGATCCGCGAATTACTCGGTTCAACAGAACCGCCCCTTTGATCTGCCGGATCAACAGAACCGTCCCTCTGATCTGGTTGATCAGCAGAATCGCCCCTTTGATCTGCCGGATCAGCAGAACCGTCCCTCTGATCCGCCTGATCCGCCCGGTTCTTTGCGATTTTGCGGTTAAGCCTCTCAAGCACTAAACTTGCGTTGTCCTGTTCCAGAGGTTTAAGCAAATAATCGAACCCGTTCATTAAAAAAAAGTCGCGCGATGCGTTGAAATCCCCGTAGGCCGACAGCATGACAAATTCCGACGACGCGCCGCCCGCTTTCAGGCGCCTGATCAATTCTATGCCGTCGATGGTCGGCATTTTTAGATCGCATATAATAGCGTCGGGCTTTATGTCGGTTATTTCCGCAAGAGCGGTAAACGCGTTCGTACTATGCCCGACGACCTCGAATCCGTTTTCCAACCAAGGAATCCGGCTGACAAGGTCTTTTATCACCAAATACTCGTCGTCGACTATATATATTGAATACATACAGCCTATATTACCACATACGCAGCAAATAAACGCAAGAACTCAGGCAAACACAAAACGATATAAAGTATTAAAAATTATCAAAAGCGACACAAGGTGTCGCTCGCGCTTTCGCGCGTATTACGGTGTGGAGTTGAGCCACACCAGCAAAGCTGGTGTTTTGCGCATAGTCGCAGCTTGTCTGCGACGAGCATGGATATAGCGAAACGGAACAAGAGTGAGTAACGAGCAGCGCTCACAGCCTTGCTGTGAGCGCTGAGAAGATTACGAACTCGTAAAACCGCATCTAAATTCATTGTGCGTATTGGCGGGGGGACTTGCCCGTTTTCTTTTTGAAAACGGAGCAAAAATAGCTGGTACTGCAGAACCCGGCCTTGCGCGCGACTTCGTGCAGTGTCATGGACTCCTGCATCAGCAGTTTTTTCGAGCGGTCCACCCTGTATCCGGCCAGGTACTGGCTGAACGGGATGCCGTACACGCGCGAGAACAGGCGGCTGAAATACGACGGGCTGTAGTTGCACATGGCCGCGATTGCGCCAAGCCCGAACAGGCAGTCGGAACTGTGCCGCTCGATGCAGTCGTTCACATGGCGGCGGAAGCGCTCTTCCGGGCTTTGGCGGGAGCCGCTGTTGAGCTTACTGATGCGCTCGCAAAAGCCTATTATAATTTCGGACATTTCGCCCAAAAAACCGCAGTCCAAAAGCTCGATGACAGAGTCCTGCGCAATCAGCGACAACTCGCCCTGCTCCAGCCCGGACTCGGTGTAGTAGTCCGCGATCCTCCCAAACAGCCTCGCTATGAGGAGGCGCGCGGTGATGTGCGCTACATTCGCGCTCCGGAACCTGTCGACCATCTCCTCGGCGATGGCGCGGCACGCGTCGGCGTCGCATTTGTCCAGCATCGCGGTCAGGTGCGTGAAGTACACGCGCGTCAAATCCGTTTTTGTTATTGCGGGCAGTTGCTTGTGCCGATCAAAAATCTCGACAGACTGCTTGCCGGTCAAAAACGAGAATGACAGCGCCGTCTTGCACTCCGAGTATGCCCTCGGGAACTGGGCGTGCGAAACGCAAAAATCGCTAATGCCAATGGAAATACTCTCATTAGTCTTCTCGTCCACATAGCTGATCAGATCGGACGCCAGCGCGGCGACGCGGCTCTTTGTCTCCTCGTCCGCTATCGATTTGCCGTCCAAATGCAAAAAGGCGGCAATGGTCCAGTGCCCAAGGAAGCGCGATATCACGTTCTCGATTTTCTTTTTCTTCAGCCGCGCCTGCAGCGCGTGGACGACCCCGGCCTTGTACGGGTAGTACGAAAACTCCGGATATGACGCGTACATTTTATGGTGGTTGTCCATTTGTATCAAAAACATGATATTGGGTAATCGGCTGATCTCCAATACCCTTAGGATTGTTTGCAGGTTGGCTGTACGCAGGTTGCCAAATATGATGGAGTATGCGAATTCCCTGCCGTATAATTCATAGTTTCCGCTGTTTGTTTCAGCGTTGAACCGCCGAAACAGGTTCGGGATATCGTCTGCGGCCTTCAATGACCAGATACTCCTTTCGTTGTCATAATTCATGTCGTCGTCTCCCCTTTAAGAAGCAATCCGCAAACTCTTTGAAGTCCCTGCCGAAAACATAGCGGCGCGTGGTTTACGGGCATATATATTATTTAACAACAAGGGGTTTATATACCATATTAAACTTTTGCCGACTCGTGGCAATTCATTGAGTCACTATGCGTATGCCGATGATCGAATATGCCCATATATGGCAAATTGAAAACACTGCACATCTTTTCTAAAAGTTTCCGACATGATAACATATTATAAATGATAAAAGGGCGTATGTAAACGTACGTTTGTTTATATGTGCATAAAATTTATCGGCTATTTATCGGTTATAATATAGTATGAATAGAGTCCGCGAAGGGGCTGCAATGAGGTTTCATGATATTTTGCGCCGGTGTTTTGATTTTATGTCGCGGCGCACAGCTATTATGTCGTATATATTGATTATTTGGGTTGCATTGATTGCATTGGTGTTGATGTCATGCGATATAATGGGCCAGCGCGCCTCGACAGCCACTACTGCGGCGGCGGTTGAAGCCGCTACCGTTACATCAAAAGCCGCAACTGTCGCAACCACAAATGCAACTATTGCGTCGACAACCGCTAGTATTGGATTCTCCAATGCCGCCGTTGCTAATACCGGTGCTACTACTGCACCTACCGGCGCCACTGTTGCTCCTACCAGCACTACTATTTCGTCCGCCGCACAAGCCACCACCCAAGCCGCCAGCCAAGCCGCTACCCAAGCCACCACTCAGGCCGCCAGCCAAGCCGCCGCCCAAGCCACCACTCAGGCCGCCAGCCAAGCCGCCACCGAACAATATACAGCCAAGTATTCGACGCCAACGACCTTGCCCGCGACGACGCCTGTTTCGGCTATCGCGATTGAACAAAATCCTACGCCGACTCCCGCGCCCACGCCGACCCCTGTGCCTGCTCCGCAGCCCGGGCCCGGGCCCGAGCCCTTGCCCGCGCGCAGCGACGGGCTTCCCCGCAGGACGCAAACGCCCTCGCCCACTGTGTTCGAGCTGGCTTTCATCAGCGATTTCGGCCTGCTTGGCGATACTTCAATCACGCAATCCGCATGGGACGGGGCTGCGCGCTACGCGTCAGAGAGCGACCGCGCTATCAGGCACATCATACCCAAGAACCAAAGCATCGGGGCCTATTTGGATACGATAGATCAAGCGGTGGATAGCGGTGCGAAGCTGGTCGTGACGACGGGCGTTTTGTTTGAAGTGCCCATTTGGCTGGCACAGGCCAAGTACCCGCACATCAGCTTTATATTGGTGGACGGGACGCCGCACGACTTTGACTACGCGGACGATGCGATCCACGAAAATGTAGCCGCCATTCACTTCAACGCCGCAGAAGCCGGCTTTTTGGCCGGCTACTCAGCCGTCAGTGCCGGTATGAAGTCGCTGGGGTTCATCGGCGCCATGCCGACGCCGGAAATAGCCGACACGGGGCTTGGGTTTCTACAGGGCGCCGAGTACGCCGCAGGCAAGCTCGATCTGCCCGAGGGCAGCATAGAAATCAAATACGCATATTTTGGTTCGTTCCTTGCGGACTCCAGCATACAGTTCCTCGCGGCGGAATGGTACGGCGTTGACGCGCAGGGGGCGGAGGATTTGGGGGATGGCGGCGAGGAGGCCGGGGACGAAGGGGCAGAGAGCGGCGAGGCGGAAGGCGGCGGCGGGACAGAGGGCGGCGAGGCGGAAGGCGGCGGCGGGACAGAGGGCGGTGAAGCGGCGGGGGGGGGAGGGGGGGGGGGGGGGGGATTGGGTGGGGAGGGCGGG
>WRLR01000199.1 GCA_009777515.1 Oscillospiraceae bacterium
CTCGTCAAACTGCTTGTTTGGCAGCGCGAGCACATTTTCACCTTTGTATAGCATTTCGCCCGCACTTGGCCTGACGAGCCCTGTTATAACGTTGCCTATAGTCGTCTTGCCCCCACCGGACTCGCCGACCAGCGCGAGCACTTCGCCGGGGTAAATATCCAATGATATATTAGACAACACTTTAATGCTGGATTTGGGCTTAAATAAACCATTCCGTTTTGTAAATGTGACATCTATGTTCTTTAAGCTCAATAGAGGCGATCGTTCATCCATTGCTTTAGTATTAACCTCCGCTTTAGTATTAGCTTCCGCCTTAGTATTAGCTTCCGCCTAAGTATTAGCCTCTGTCGGTAAACTAGCGGCTCGTTCATCCATTGCTCGTACCTTGATCGGCGAACCGGTGACATTGAATCGATCCATTGTTAGGAAGCATGGTCGTACCCGGGCGCAATATTTTACAACGTTCGGAGCCCAATGGGCAACGCGGCTGAAAAGCGCAACCGGCGGGCGCGTCAATCAAATCCGGCGGCGCGCCCGGCACAGCTTCTCGTTCCTTAAGGTCGTCTGTCAGCGACAGCGCCGAATTAAGCAATTGATTGGTATATGTGTGCTTGGGCGTCTTGAAAACATCAAGTATATTGCCGCTCTCAACGATATAGCCTGCGTACATAACGCTGATTTTCTGTGCGAACCGTGCGACGACAGCTATATCGTGCGTCATGAGCAGCATTGTTATCTTGAATTCCTCGTAAATTTTAATCAAAATGTCAAATATATAGTCTTGGGTAATTACGTCAAGGGCTGTCGTAGGTTCGTCAAGAATGAGGACTTTCGGGTTCAGTATGAGCGAAAATGCTATCATGACGCGCTGCTTCATGCCACCCGACAATTCGTGCGGATAGCATTTTAGCACCCTCTCCGCGTCCAGCCGCACATAATTAAGAAGGTCGATAGAATGGCTCAGCGCTTCGGAATCGCTGCCTGGATACCTATGAACATGAAATGTTTCGAGTATCTGTTCCTCGATTGTCATCAGCGGGTTCAAAGCATTTTGCGCCGCTTGAAAAATCATCGACACCTCCGCCCATTTGTATCGGCGGAGCTGGTTGTTATCGAATTTTAAAATGTCTTGCCCTTCGTACAGTATTTGGCCCCCGGTTATAACGCCAGGGCTGGAAACGACACGCAAAAGTGCGGAAGCCAAAGTCGTCTTACCGCTGCCGCTTTCGCCGACCAAAGAACATATAGTACCGCGTTCCAAGGCAAAATCTACATTATTAACTGCTTTTACTACACCAGCTTTAAGCGGGAATGCGATTGATAGGTTTTTTATTTCAATTATGTTGTCCAAAGCAGCTTTCCTCCATTATGAATGCAGCCGTTATGAACGCAGCCATTATTTACGCAGTCGCTATGTACGCAGCCGCTACGAACGCAGCCGGGGGTTCAGAGCCTCGTCCAGTCCGCTCGCAAAAAATATGCAGCCTGTCTGCAAAAGAATGAAGCACACGATCGGGGAAAACAAAAAGAACATTGTGCGCGGTTCTATTGCGCCCGCAGTCTGCGTTATAGCTAAGTTTAGCATTGTGCCCCAGTGCGTGGACGAGAACGGGGCGAACCCCATCATCATTAGCGCGACCGATGCCATGATCGCGCTTTGCATGGAATGCACGAACGTTATAGACAGGTAGGGCGCCAGGTTTGGGAGCATTTCCTTAAATATGATATGCCTGTTGCCAAGGCCCATTATACGGCATATCAATATGTAGTCCCGCCTTTTTTGGGACAGTATTTGCGCGCGGATGGCGCGCGAAAGACCGGCCCAGCCGAAAGCTGCGATAATGCCTGCCATAACAAAAGGGCTTCTGACGCTAATCATGGCGGTCAACGAAAGCTGTATGGGAAACGCAGGTATAGTAATAAACATGCTGGCGATGAACATCAGGATAGTATCCGTTTTCCCACCTGCGAAACCTGCCAGGGCGCCAATGATAAACCCCATGGTTATGGCAAAAAATGCCGTAATGACGCCAATGAGCAAAACATCGCGAGAACCGTGCGCTATCTGGGCGAATGTATCGCGTCCGACATGATCGGTCCCCATGGGATGCCTAAACGACGGCGGCTGATACCTGTTCATAAAATCCGTTTCGGTTTTTAGCTCTATAAATACCGGTCCCAATGTCGCCATCAAAAAAAACAATATAAGGATGATCATGCCGGCGAAAGCCTGCTTGTTGTTAAAAATAGTCCTGAAAAACGACGCCGCGCCCTTCATTTAAATCACTCCTCCACTTTGATGCGGGGATCCATTTTACTGTATACCATTTCTGCCAGAAAGTTCGCACATAGGATTGCAGCGCTGGTTATAAGCAGCATCCCCTGCCAGACGGCCAGGTCGCGCTGCGTTATGGCATTTGCGATATACGATCCCATCCCAGGGTAGCGAAAAGTATTTTCGATCAACACTGCGCCGCCCAGCATCATGCCAAACTGCATCGAAACAGATGTGAACAGCGGCAGCATGGCGTTTTTTATCACATATTTCCTTCTAATGATGCTCGACGGTATGCCCCGCGCGTTAGCGGCATTGATATAATCCTCACCGAGTATGCTTATTGCCGAACCCTTCATTTGAAGGGCCCACCCGCCAAGCTGGGTTATCACGTAAGCGAGCACCGGCATCGCCGCATGCCAAAGGACGTTTACTATAAAATCAAAATTAAACCCGGGCGTGACCCATGCATCGTAAGCGCCGTTCATGGGGAACCAGCCAAGGTTGAAGCATAAAAACACCTGAAGCAATATAGCGAATATGTAAAACGGGACTGCGTTAGTGATTGTAGAATACATGGTCATAATCGGCGTGAGAATGGACTTTCGCCTCCATGCCATATAACCGCCCAGTTGGGTGCCAAGGAAAAAACTGCAAAAAAGCGAAAGGACAACGATAAGGAGGGTCCAGGGCATGGCATAGGCTGCAAGAGAGTTGACTGTTTTTCCTTTATAAATAAACGAATCGCCTAAGTTGCCCCTCAACAAATTGCCATAATAGCGGACGAACTGATATCGCAACGGCTCGTCCGGATTATAATTAATCATCAATATGACTTGCCTGCGCGCCTCTTGGATATCGATGCCCTGTTCGTTGGAGAGCTGGCGTGCCCAGTTGAACACGGCGTCTCCCGGCATCATCCTGAGCAGGAAGAAGGTTATCAAGGATACAAGCGTTAATGTTAACAGGGCAACGCCAAGCTTCTTGCCAAAATATCTCAACGACATAATACAACCTCATACCGGTAACTGTGCGCTTGCGGCGGCACGGGCGGTAGCTTGTCCGCACCGCGCCGCCGCTTTGTCGCTACGTGTTGCGCTTGCTTATCTTGGCGCGAGGGATTTCGGGCCGATCAGCTTTTCTATGCCGCTGAAACCCCAGTTCAACTCTGAGATTGCCTCGTATTCCGGATGGGTCGGGTCTGTCGGCTGGACTATCCACTGCGGGAAGCCGGCGTTGCCGGTATCCAGCAAATGCTCCATCGGCAGGTTCTTTGTGTTGGCGCGGTTTTCCCATACGCCTGTGGCGTTTTGATACAGGTTAATGCCAAACGCGTACTCGTTTGCCGCCCACACTAAGCGATCTATCATCATCTGGACTTCGGCTTCGTCGCTAGTAATCGGTATCTTGTCCAAATATTCGGTAACATCAAACTCTACGCCGTCCCAGTCATTAAGTTTAAGCATGATTTTATTTGTATTTTCATCGACAGGGGTCCCCTGGCGCCTGAAGCAGCCTTGGTAAAAATTCACTATCGGGAAATACGGGATAAGGTAGCTCGACGCAATATCGATCCATTCGAAAGACATGTCGAACTCTTCGTTGGAATCCATCATCGTAGCGTAAACCGATCCCTCGACGGCGAGCACTTCAGCATCTAAACCGAAAGCCTTCAATTGGTCGCAGACCAGGGACGTGACGTTTGTGACGACCCCCGCAGGCTGCCATCCTGAGTTGACCCCGAGGATTATTTTTATCGGTGAGCCGTCCTCGTTTTGGTATACGCCGCCAGCCCCTTTGGTGATGCCGATAGAAGCCAACAACTCTTCCGCTTTGGCATGATCTTTTGTATAACGGCGTAGTTTGTCCTGTACATCCTGTGAAACATACGTCTGAACGGTTCCGGGCGGGAGGCCGCCGGTCGTGGCGTACTCAAATTCTGTCCCATAATAGTTGCCTGCTTCGCGGAGCGGCTTCTTCTCCACTATATAGTTGATCGCCTGGCGGAACTCCATTTTGTCCATCGGCGCACGTGTGGAGAGCCTGTTAAAGTAAAAACCATGGCACGCGGGATCGACCGTTTGGTAAAATACGATGTCCTTGTTGCTCCTAAGCACCGATTCGGCTATGTCAAGCGGCAAAGAACCCGGATATGAGTCTGTTTGGGCGTTCCTTAGCATAGCGATACCTTGTTCGTTCGTGACTTCGATATTATGTACTTTATCGAAATAAACCTCGTCCGCTCTATAGTAATCCGGCCGCTTGACCATTATGAATTCTGTATCGGTCAATGTTTCCAATATGTACGGGCCTGTGCCTATCGGCTTTAAATTGGGTATTTCATGGGACTGATAGTCGGTCCAGTTTTGCGCGAGATCATCCAAAATCCCTGAAATATCTTTATTGAACGGCCCGCGCGTTATTCCGTCCGTCAGCTCCGGGCAAGAATCCAACAACCTTTCGTGCTCGTCCACATACTTGCCAAAAATATGGTAGGGGACCGCCGCGTTGTTCCCGTTGTCCGCGATGAATGCGTTTCGGATTGTTTCGTTAGGCGTGGGCTCCAACCAATTAAATACGATAGTATAATCGTCCGGGCACTCTATGCTGGACAGGTATTGGTTGATTCGGACATTTTGGTTGATTAAATAGAACGACTTGATATCTTTTGATGTGCATTGCTCCCCGTCGTTGAATGTAACGTCCGTCCGCATTTTTACTGTGGATTTGTTGCCTTCATGGACCGGCATTCCATCGGCTATGCGGGGGTGTATCCTATCGGTCGAACGCACGCGTTGGTATAGGGACTCAATAACATAGATGCCGATCCCGCCAAGGCCTGTCGAGCTCTGCGCGTGGGCGGTGAACTGGGCCGGTTTGGGGGCGTTGCCCCATGTGCGTGTGTAGACTTTTTCCGTATTTGTTACTGGCGGGCTGTAATCGGGCGGCGCCACGCCGGCGTCATCTTCAACGATAACCTGCGCCGGAAGGGTAGTCGCCGCAGCGGTGGCTGCCTGGGTCGCCGCCGCAGTAGTCGGCGCCTGTGTCGTCGCATCA
>WRLR01000200.1 GCA_009777515.1 Oscillospiraceae bacterium
TATAGTTTTTTGTGGTAGTCGTCCAGCATCCTCGCAGCCGAAAATGCGTACTGCGACATTTCGATGCTTTTTACCATCATCCCTACCCACTTTATACGATCGTCATAAAAGGTCGGGATAATCTCGTTTGTCAGCACCTCGTAAAGTGATTCGGCGTCCACTCGCTCGTGGTCATCCCCCTGATAGGCGCCGCCCATTTGCCAACCATTTACGCCATGCTCGCAGCCTTCCGGCCACCACCCGTCGAGCACACTGAAGTTGAGCACGCCGTTCATCGCGGCCTTCATGCCGGACGTACCGGACGCCTCCTGCGGGCGCTTCGGGTTGTTCAACCAAATGTCGCATCCGCGCGTCAGCATGGCCCCGATCGCCATATCGTAATTTTCCAAAAAGACGACGCACTTGGGATATCTGGCAGCCATACGGACCAGGTTCGACACTATCTGCTTGCCCGTTAAATCATTGGGATGCGCCTTGCCGGAAAAAATGATTTGTAATTTGCCCTCGCAGAGTAACCAGTCGATCCTCTCTTCGTCACTAAATATCAAATCGCTCCTTTTATACGGGGCGGCCCTGCGCGCGAAACCGACAGTCAAGCGGTCGCGGTCGAGCTGCACCCCGGAACGTTCGTACACGCCCTGGAGCATATCATTTTTAAGTACGGTATGGCGGGACCATATATATTTTGCGGCAGCATTGTACACAGCGTCGCCCGTTCCACCGCCTATATCTGCTCCTGTGGCGCCGAACAGCTTAACGGCTTCGGCGAGTTCGACGTCCTGCCATGTGCCGTTGTGCACGCCATTTGTTATCGGTATGATGGAGGCGGCGTTATTGACGCCCGCCCACATAATATTGGCCGTCTCCGCATGCAACTCCGCCACAGCATTGGCGCCCCTTGACAGCCGCAGTCCGGCGACAGTCATATTAAAAGGCTCGCCGCCGATGCGCCTGAGCTCATTTTTGGAAAAGCCGAGATCCGCCCCGACATAGAACATCGCCCGGAAGCCGTGGGACTCGTTGCCTGCTGGTACGGGTGTGTGCGTCGTAAAAACTATGCGCTCCCGAACCCTCTCCCAAGCCGCAGCAAACCTCTCGCGCCGCGTGATGGGCGTGGGCGCTGCAGCGGCAATCGCTGCTGCGGCCGCCCTGGCTGCAGCGGTCGCCTTGGCTGTCGATTTTTGCTGTGTTGCCGCTGCCGCCCTGGCCGCTGCGGTCGCTTTAGTTGCCGTATCCGCCGCCGCCGCAGCAGCAACTGTTATGCCGGCGGCTCCGGCGGCGCCGTCGGTAGCCATTTCGATGTTAATAAGCTCCAGTCCTGCCAGCACCGCATGCCCTTCGTTGAAATGGTAGACGTCGGGCTTTATCCCCAGGGCGTCCAGCGCCCGGACGCCGCCGACGCCGAGGATGATCTCCTGCGCGAGCCGCTCCTCCTCAAACCACCCATACAATTGCCCCGTCACGAGCATTTCGGGGTTGTCGGGCAAAAAGGCGTCGAGCAGGTACAGCTTGATGTTGGAAAAGCATTCGCACAGCCATACCTTGCATCTGACGTCCGCTTCCTTGATTTTTACGCTTACGACGGCGCCGGTGTCTTCCAAATAAGGGTAGCGGTACTCGGGGAACGAGTCGATGGGGAAGCTGTTGTCCCCAATGGTCTGAACCGTGTAGCCTTGCCGCCATAAAATGCCGACCGCGACCATCGGGTAGTCCGCGTCGCGCGCCGCTTTGATCAGGTCGCCTGCCAAGATGCCAAGCCCGCCGGAATAGATTTTAAAATTGCTTTCAAGCCCGAATTCCATGCAAAAATACGCCACTAACGGACGCTCTCCGCTATTTGCCACATGTGGCTCGTTCATGCCCATCGCATTACCTCATTTCCACGCCACCGCCGCCGTCACAGCCGCTGCTTCTGCTGCCGCCGCCGTCGCCGCTATCGCCGCCGCCACCGCCGAGAGACGCAGCCACCGCCGAAAAACGCAGCCAAGGCGCAATAAATTTACATCATAGACATAATTATCCCTTAAATGCGCAAAATTAACAAATAATTTACCGAACCCTCAGGAGGCCCCCAGTCGACATGTTTTTGAATACGCAGAAAATCTGTGATATACTTCAATAATTACAGATTTACTGTATTTTACTGTGTTGCATGAGGATATGGCAATGAAGAGGACAGAGATATCAAATATATTAAATGAGCCCGGCGACTTCATGGGACGCCGCCTCCGCGTCGACGGATGGGCGAGGACCGTCAGGGATTCCAAGAACTTCGGCTTCATCGAGCTGAACGACGGGTCATGCTTTAACAACTTGCAGATTTTCCTCGACCGCGACAAAACGATTAACTACGAAAATGCCGTAAAGCTCATCTCCGGCTCCTCCGTCAGTGTGACGGGCGTCCTGGAGGAGAGCCCGGGCGCAAAGCAGCCGGTCGAGCTCAAAGCGGAGTCTATTGATATCATAACAGCCTGCCCGCCGGAGTACCCTCTCCAGAAAAAGCGGCACACGCTTGAGTACCTGCGTGGGCTCACGCATCTGCGGACGCGGACGAATACGTTTTTGGCGGTATTTAGAGTGCGCTCGTTGATCGCCTATGCGATCCACCGCTTTTTCAACGAGCGCGGCTTTATATATGTCCACACCCCGGTGATCACGACCAGCGACAGCGAAGGCGCGGGCGAAATGTTTCACGTGTCGACGCTGGATCCTTTGAACATCCCAAAAAACAGCGAAGGCGGCGTGGACTTTTCGCGCGATTTTTTCGGGCGCGAGGTCGGTCTGACGGTGAGTGGGCAGCTTGAAGCGGAGGCATTCGCGCATGCCTTTGGCAAGGTATACACGTTCGGGCCGACGTTCCGCGCGGAAAACTCCAATACGCCCCGCCATGCCGCAGAGTTTTGGATGATCGAGCCGGAAGCGGCTTTCGCGGATATCTCTGACAATATGGACCTGGCCGAAGATATGCTAAAATATGTCGTCAGCGACCTGCTCGCGAAGGCGCCGGCGGAGCTTGAGTTCCTGAACAGCTTTATAGACAAAGAGCTGCTTTCGCGCTTGCAAAACATCGCCGGGTCCGAGTTCGCCCGGATAACGTATACCGAGGCGATAGGCCACCTGGAAAAGCGCAACGACAAATTCGAGTTCAAGGCGCAGTGGGGCTGCGATTTGCAAACAGAGCACGAGCGATATCTGTCGGAACAGGTGCTGGGGCGGCCGGTTTTTGTGACCGACTACCCAATGGACATAAAGGCGTTTTATATGCGGCAAAATGACGACGGCAAGACCGTCGCGGCGATGGACTTGCTTGCGCCGGGCATCGGGGAGTTGATCGGCGGCAGCCAGCGCGAGGAGAGGCCGGACTATCTGGAGCGGCGCATCGCCGAAATGGGGATGGATGCGTCCGCGTATACATGGTATATGGAACTCAGGCGCTTCGGTGGTGTGCGGCACGCAGGGTTCGGCCTAGGCTTTGAGCGCGCGGTTATGTACATGACTGGCATACAAAATATCAGAGACGTACTCCCCTTCCCCAGGACGGCGGGGAACGCGGAGCCCCCGCGCGCGACGCTGTGACCTGGCAGTGGGCGCGGTCGGCCAGTGCACTTTTATTACTTTGAGCGAGGTTATATATGTACAGTGTCAACAATGAAAATATTAATGATAATAATGAAAGCATAGACGCTGTGGATGCCGTGGGAGACGCGGGCGCTGCAGGCGATACCGATGTCACGGGCGAAGCGGGCGAGGCGGGCGAAGCGGGCGCTGTGAGCGACGCTAGCGCTGCAGGAGTTACGGGCGCTGCGGGCGCTGCTGGTATTACGGGCGCTGCTGGCGCTACTGGTACTACGGGCGCCTTGGATATCGCAGTCAGCGGCGGCGTAAGCGGCGGCGACGCAAATAGCGGTGATGCCACAAACAGCGGCAATGTCGCAAACATCGGCGATGCCGCAAACATCTGCGTTGCAGCTGCGGACGATGCGGAACGCGACAGACTGTATATTTCAGATGAGGTCATCACGCAGATAATAATGATCGCGACGGGCAAAATAGCCGGCATTTCGCTTCCGAGCGCAGGCGTCGGCGACGGCATCGCGGGGTTGCTGGGGATGAAGGGCGCCACCCGTGGGGTGCGCATCGAAGCCGATGAAAAAAGTGTCGCCGTTGACATCACAGTCATCGTCGACTACGGCATAAGAATTAACGAAGTCGCCAAAACGCTGCAGGACGAGGTCAGAAATGATTTGGACACGATGACAGGCCTTTTCGTGTCGCATGTCAATGTTCATGTGACCTCCGTCAACACAACTAGCGCAAAAGAGCCCCTCGCGGGAAAATCGCAGAGGGCGAGTAGAACGCCTAGAGAGGCGCCGCTTAAAGAAGCGCCGCTTAAGGAGGCGCCGCCTAAGGATGCGTCGCCAATAAACGCACCGCCTAAAGACGCGCCGCCTAAAGATGCATCGCCAAAAGACGCGGCGCCGGAAGACGTGCCGCGTGACGAGTCGGCAGCGCAGCAAGCTGATAAAACGCATGTCCAGCAAGCCGAGTGATAGCGCGGGCGGCGGGCGGATCGGGCTGGTCCTGGGCTCCGCTTCACCACGGCGGGCCTCGCTGCTGAGCCAGATCGGGGCCGACTTTGAGATTCGCGTCGCCGACGCAGACGAAACAATCGAGGACACAGCGGATCCCGGCGCATATGTCAAAGAGATAGCGGGCAGGAAGGCCGCCGCAGTCGCAGCGTTGATAAATAGCGATGATACAATACATAATAAATACGATCGCGTCATCGTGATCGGCGCGGACACCATTGTAGTCGCGCCGGGCGGTGGCATTTTTGGTAAGCCTTCGGGCAGCGGCGACGCGAGGCGCATGCTGGCATCGCTATCCGGGCAATGGCACGAAGTGTATACAGGTGTCGCGCTCATCGAATCGCATAAAATGAACGCGCCGGAACGGAGCATAGTTGAAACCCGGCCTGCCGGGTCTTGGCATGATGCCCCCCACCCAGGCGGTAGTCGGTTTACCGGCTACCAACCGGATGATACCCGGTTTACCGGGTATCAACACACTCGCGTTAAAATGTGCGCCCTGAGCGAGGATGCGATAAACCATTATGTAGAAACCGGCGAGCCCCTCGGAAAAGCGGGCGCGTATGCGATTCAAGGCGCCGGCGCGCTGTTCGTTGAGCGCGTGGAGGGGTGCTTTTTCAACGTGGTGGGGCTGCCGCTGCGGCTGCTCTGCGATATGCTTTACACGCTGGGCTACGATTTACAAAAGAATAA
>WRLR01000201.1 GCA_009777515.1 Oscillospiraceae bacterium
ACTCCACGGCGTTTGACAGCATGTTGTGCTCGATCGGCTCGTCGTCGCCTATGCCGAGCGCGCCCACAATCCAGGACATGCGTTCCGAGCCGAACAGGCGCATCAAATCGTCTTCGAACGATATATAGAATTTGGACATGCCTGGGTCGCCCTGGCGACCGGCGCGCCCCCGCAACTGGTTGTCGATGCGCCTAGACTCATGGCGCTCCGTGCCCAATATGCACAGGCCCCCCGCCTCGACTACCAGGTTGCGCTCTTCGTCCGTCTTGACCTTATGTTTTTTATACAGCTCGCTGAAAACGCCGCGCGCCTCCAACACGCTTTTGTCGTCCGTTTCGTTAAAACTGTTTGAGGCCATGATCAGCTCTTCGTCGTAGCCGGATTTGCGCATGTCCTGCTTGGCCAAAAACTCCGGGTTGCCGCCCAACACGATGTCAGTCCCTCGGCCGGCCATGTTCGTCGCGATGGTGACCGCCTTGTACTTGCCCGCCTGCGCGATTATCTCCGCCTCGCGCTCGTGGTGCTTCGCATTGAGCACCTCGTGGCGGATACCCCGCCTTCTGAGCATAGAGCTTAGAAGCTCTGATTTTTCTATCGATATGGTGCCGATCAGCACGGGCTGCCCCAGCTCGTGGCAGCGGGCGATCTCCTCGATGACGACGCGGAACTTGCCGTCCTCGGTCTTTAGCACGCAATCCGGCTGGTCGGCCCTGATCATCGGCAGGTTCGTCGGAATCTCTATAACATCAAGCTTATATATCTCCTGGAACTCCTGCTCCTCCGTCAGCGCCGTGCCGGTCATGCCGGAAAGCTTGCCGTACAGGCGGAACAGGTTCTGGAACGTGATGGTCGCCAGCGTCTTGTTCTCGTGCTCGACGTCGACGCCCTCCTTGGCCTCTATCGCCTGGTGCAGGCCCTCGCTGTACCTGCGCCCGTACATGAGGCGCCCGGTGAACTCGTCCACTATGATGATCTGCCCGCCGTTGTTGACGTACTCGCGGTCCAGCTTCATAAGTCCGTTGGCTTTAATGGCCTGGTTGATGTGGTGCAGCAGCGTCACATTTTCCGGGTCCGTAAGGTTCTCCACGCCGAAATACGACTCCGCTCTCCGCACCCCGCGCTCCGTCAGTGTGGCGACATGCGCCTTTTCGTCGACGATATAGTCCTCCTCGACGTCCTCCTGCGACTGCTTGTCGTCGTTTTCGGCGATCACCTTCACGCTGAGCCTTTTTGCGAACGTGTCGGCCTTTTTGTACAAGTCCGTGGACTTGTCCCCCAGCCCGGAAATGATAAGCGGCGTCCGCGCCTCGTCAATAAGGATGCTGTCGACCTCGTCTATGATGGCGTACGACAGCTCGCGCTGCACCATGCTCTCTTTATAAGCGACCATATTGTCGCGCAGATAGTCGAACCCGATTTCATTATTGGTACCGTAGGTCACGTCGCAAGCATATGCGGCCTTGCGCTCCTCGTTGGACAGCCCGTGGACAATCAGCCCGACCGTGAGCCCGAGGAACGAATATATTTTGCCCATCCACTCGCTGTCGCGCTTGGCCAGATAATCATTGACCGTCACGACATGGACGCCCTTGCCCCCGAGCGCATTCAAATAAACCGGCATCGTAGCCATGAGCGTCTTGCCCTCGCCCGTCTTCAGCTCCGCGATGCGCCCCTGGTGCAGCACGATCGCACCGATACACTGCACACGAAACGGCGTCTGCCCATTCACGCGCGTCGAAGCCTCGCGCACCACCGCGAACGCCTCAGGAAGGATATCATCCAAAGTCTCCCCCCCAGCCAGCCGCCCCCGAAACTCATCCGTCTTACCCCGAAGCTCATCATCCGAAAGGCGCCCCATCTCCTCCGCGCGCGCCTCTATATCATCCACAATAGGATAAAGCCTCTTAAGCTCGCGATTGCTATAAGTCCCAATAATCTTCTCAATCATGCCTTTTAACATTAAATTACCTCTAATATAATTTTACTCGGCAACTGTAAAAAAGTCGCGGGCGAACACTGTTCGCCCCTACACTTTGCTGTGCCCATTATAATACATTGCAATATATCGTTCGTTACAGCGCCAGATGTCTCGAAAACCGACAAAACCATAAACCGCAGCCCCCGATCCCTTCGTACCTCCCCCGGGGTTCCAGGGGCCACAGCCCCTGATCCCTTCGTCCCCGCCCTTCGTCCCTCCCCCGGGGTACCAGGGGCCGCAGCCCCTGATCCCTTCGTCTCCGCCCTTCGTCTTCCCGGGGTCCAGGGGCCGCAGCCCCTGGTCGTTTAGGGGGTCTGGGGGAATCCGAAACCCCCAGCGCCTTTTTTGGTTCTTTTTTGGGCGAGCAAAAAAGAACACTTGCTACATCCAGTACAGTTCCTCATAACACTGCAGCGCAAAATTGTCCGTCATGCCCGCCACATAGTCAACTATGCGCTGCGCGGGGCTGTCGCCCGGGCCGTAGCCCTGCTCCCCAATAAACTCGGCGAAAAGGCGAAACACGCGCTCCTCCGCCCTTTGCAGCTTGTCCTCGCCCTTTTGAAGCGCGAAGCTCAGCCCATTGAACAGACCCTCCATCGTGTTGGACATCGCGCGCTCGTACTCTTGAATCTTTTCCGATTTATATATAGTGCGGATGTTCTCTTTTATCAAGCTTTCCAGCGCCTCGCCCTTTTGGCGGCTCAGCGCGATATAACCACGCTCAAAGCTGTTATCGATCAAATCTGACACTAGGGTGTTGATGATTTGCCCGTTCGTGAACCCTAGTTCACCAAGCACATCCTTGGATATGTCCCCGGCGCTGATAATCCCCGTCCGCAGCGCGTCCTCTATGTCGCGCCCGACATACGCTATTTTGTCCACTATGCGCATAACGCAGCCTTCGAGCGTCGCGGGCGCCTGGCTCATGACATCCGCGCGGTCGAGGGCGCCGATCTCTTTATTGAAATCAGGAATAATCCGAAACTCGTTGTACAACTCGCCGCAATGGCAGGCGATGCCGTCGCGCACCTCGAACGTCAAGTTCAACCCCTTGCCCTTTAGCTGTGCTTTACTTTCGTAATTATTATAACTACCAGCAGTCAAATTCCCCAACGCTACGACCGAGCCGTCGGCTGCGGCCACACTTGCAACCGCGTCCAAAGGGACGTCTCCCCCCCAGTCGTACGAAACGCGCCGCGTGGCGAGCCTGTCTACGACGCGTAAGCTGTGCAGCTCGTGTTGGAACCCCAACCCGCCATCCAGCCTCTTAACGCATTTGTCGAGGACGCGCTCCCCTGTATGTCCGAACGGTGCATGGCCGAGGTCATGGCCCAGTGCTATGGCATAGGCCAGGTCCTCGTTAAGGTTCAACGATCGAGCTATGGTTTTGGAGATAGCGCCGACGTAGAGAACATGCTCCATGCGCGTGCATATATGGTCGTTCTTCGCGTTGAAGAACACCTGGGTCTTGTGGCGCAGGCGCCGGAAATCGACCGAATATAATATCCGGTTGTGATCGCGTTCATATTCCGTGCGAATGGGGCACTTGTCTTCTTCAAACAGCCTGCCCCTGCCCTGCGCGCTGCGGGCCGCATACTTCGATAGCCCGCTTTCGTTATCTTCCCTGATTTTTCTCCAGTCCATCCGCGCCCCCCGGCGATATATTTCCGGGCTATGTTTCCGGACGCCCCTATATATAAAAAAGCAACGACATTAGTTCAGTCTACCACATGCCGAAACGTATAATCAAATCGCACCGTGTACCGACGCCCATCCATGTATAGTATTTTAATATTGCGAATATTGCACGCGGGCGATTGACAATCGCCCCTACGGGTATCATTTTCGACTTATAATTGGCGTCGCGCCCTACGAATACATAGGTTCCCGCAGGGACGCTGCCTTCGGCTTACCGCACCCTACGAATACATAGGTTCCCACACGGACACCGCCTTCGGCTTACCGCACCCTACGAATACATAGGTTCCCGCAGGCATGCGGTGCGCCGAGGGCGTCGCACCCTACGAATACATAGACTGTCGTAGGGCGCGATGTCTTCATCGCGCCGCGCTCTATGGGTTCAACAGCATGTACAGCAGCATTGCCGTCTCGTCCCTTTTTGCAAGTGCCGCCGGGTCGATTTTGCCGTCAGCCCCTATATTGAGCATATTGTTTTCAAGCGCGTACACCACGCTTTCTCTGGCCCAATATGAAACCTCGCCAAAATCCGTGACGCCGGCAGTAACGCTGGCGCCACTCCCACTGCCAACGCCTTCGCCCGCACTGCCGACCGCACCGACGTCCGCGCCCGCGCCGCTCACGCCCGCATCGCCGCCAACGCCGTCGCCCACACTGCCGCCACCGCCCGCACCGCCGCCGCTGCCACCGCTGCCCACGCTCGCGCCACTCCCACCGCCGCCGCTGCCCACGCCCGCGCCCATTGCACGGACTACCATCGTGATCATTTCTTCGCGCGTGACATTGTTATTCGCCAAAATATAGTAATTGCCGATCAGCAGCGAGCCGACGACAATATCGGCCTCGATGAGCGCCGCCATATAGGGCTTCCCCCAATCGGGCGCCTCGTCCCAATCCGCAAACGCCGAGCCATCGTAGTCCGCAATGGCTTCCATACCCATGGCGTCGGCTATCATTTTCATCAGCTCCGCCCTGATAATTACGCTGTCCGGCCTGAACTCCACCCTCCCGTCGAACAAAGGATAGCCGCTCACTATCCCGTGCGCGGACAGATAGTTGATATATACGGCAGCCCAGTGGTCCGGGGTTACGTCCTCCATCAAAACGGCTGCGGGCCCCGCCGGCAACACATCGTCATCCGATAAATCCATTATTTCGGCGTCACCATCCTGCCCCTGCGGCAGATCAGCGAGCGCCGGCTCCATTTCGTCTGTAGCCAGTGCCGCTACAGGCGCGTATACCGGCGGCGGCGCGGCCAAACTGAACATAGACGACAAATATATGGTCCCAAGTCCGAGAAACATCGTAAATACGGTCGCCGGTATATAAATGGCCTTAAATGAAAACGCCATCTCGTATGCCGGCTTCCT
>WRLR01000202.1 GCA_009777515.1 Oscillospiraceae bacterium
GCCGAGCACTCTGCGGCGGCGGCGGCCGAGCCCGTGCCGCTCGCGGTGGGCGACACGCTGGTCTCCTACGCCGGGAAGCGCGTCAATGTGCCGTCCGAAGTCTTCATATATTTGCACGACACAAAGGGCACGCCGGCCGAGGTGACGTTCCGTCGCGGCGGCGAGCTTTTGAAGACGGTCATACAGCCGGACTTTACCCCGGGCAGGCGCTACATACTGGGGTTCAACGCCGCCCAGTCCTCAGGCCCCGACTGGAACCTCGTCGAGCAAGTCACGGTGGGCGACCCTGCCGACGCGCTGGGCCTCGAGCCGGGCGACAGGATACTGAGGATCGACGGCGAAACGCCCAAGGATCTGGACGAACTGCGAGCCGCGCTGGCCCGGTCGGAGGGCGCGGAGCTCGAGGTTTCATGGATTAAGCCCGACGGGACGCCGGCCGCAGGGCGCGTCGCGCCCAAGCTGATCAACGACCAGGACAACTACTCCATAGGCATTAATTACGGCGCCTCCGGCAGCCCGAACATTTTTGGGAGCGTGCGCTATGCATACTATAACGCCGTTTCGTACAGCAAAATGGTCCTGTACTCGCTAAAATGGATGGTCACGGGCGCCATCGGGCTGAACCAGGTTTCGGGCCCGGTGGGCATCGTCGCCGACATCGGCGCCGGTGTCGAGGAGGCGAGCCGGAGCCCTAACAGCGCCCGTGTCATAGTAGCGTACCTGATGAGCCTGTCGGCCCTCATAGGAATCAACCTGGGGCTGTTCAACCTGATACCGTTCCCGCCGCTGGACGGCAGCAAGCTTTTGCTGCTGGGCGTAGAGGCCGTGCGCCGCAAGGACATTCCGCCGGAGCGCCAGCTCGCGATCACCATGTTCGGGTTCGCGGTGCTGATTTTGGTCATGGTGCTGACATTGTTCAACGACATATATAAGCTGGTGAGCAGATGAGCGAGCTGTACGCAAAAATCAATACCAATATAGTAAAAATAGGCGATATAGAGATTGGCGCAGACAGGCGCATTGCCGTCCAGTCGATGACCAAGACCGACACGCGCGACGCCGCAGCGACTGCAGAGCAAATACGCGAGCTGGCTTTGGCCGGCTGCGACATAGTGCGCATGTCCGTGCCGGACATGGCCGCCGCCGCCGCTGTCGGCCCGATCCGCCGCATGGCGGGGGAGGGCGGCGCCCCGAGCGTCCCGCTGGTGGCCGACATCCATTTTGATCACCGGCTCGCGCTGGAGAGTATCCGCCAGGGGATAGATAAGGTCAGGATTAACCCGGGCAATATCGGGGACCGTTCCCGCGTCAAAGAGGTGGCAGACGCGGCAAGGGAGCGCCGGGTGCCTATACGGATCGGCGTAAACGGCGGCTCGCTGGACAAGGAGCTGCTTGGCAAGTATGGCGGCGTCACAGCCGAAGCTCTTGTGGAAAGCGCCATAATGCAGGCCGATGCGCTCAATATGTGCGGTTTTTATGACATCGTCGTCTCTATCAAGGCCTCCGACGTGTTCCTCACCGTGGAGGCGTGCCGCCTGTTCCACAGCAAAAACACAGGGATCCCGCAGCACATAGGCATTACGGAGGCAGGCACAGCGACGTCGGGGCTTGTCAAGTCGACAATCGGCCTTTACGATCTGCTGCGCGACGGGATTGGCGATACCCTCAGGATATCGCTCACGGGGGACCCGGTGGAGGAAGTCATCGCCGCAAAGACGCTGCTCCATACGCTGGGGCAGGCCGGCATCGGCCGCACCGGCGGCAGGGGCGGCGCGAGCGGCGGCGAAATCGGCGAAAGCAGGGGCGAATACGGCGGTATCGAGCTGATATCATGCCCGACATGCGCGCGGTGCAAAACCGATATAGTGAGCAAAATAAATGGCATTGAGCGCAAGCTGCACAGCATAAAAACCGGCAAGCACATAAAAGTCGCCGTCATGGGCTGCGCCGTCAACGGCCCCGGCGAGGCGCGCGGGGCCGATGTGGGCGTCGCCGGCGGCGACGGAAAAGCTCTCATATTCAAGCACGGGGAACCGCAGTACCAAGTGCCGGAGTCCGAAATAGCCGATGCCCTGTTTAAAGAGCTGATGTCGATTGTTTAAATAATTTATATTATGAGATCGGATAAGGAGATCAATAAAATATAAATTTATAATAATATTGGGGTAAAAAGAACACTGTGGAGGATCTTTCTTTGAATAACGCTATAGCTAACGAATACCTAAATCAATAGCTGTGGTTAGTCCTGGACATTGTCTTTAATAAAATGTTTTATTTGGTAGTGGCGAATATATTGTGTAAAGTCTCAAACACCGGACAATGCATAAGTTAATATAGCAACTGCATAGATACCCGAACTGTAGCATTAAATAATTTATATGTCAAAATCAGCTTTTTGGTTGAGACCGGGGTCCGGGGCTGGCCCCGGCCTTTTTATCCGGCACTCATTAGCTGTGGCGGTTTTGCAGATACAATGACGTAGCAGGCGCCGGGAAGCTGGGCTTGTTCAGCTTCCCGGTGTCGGCGAAGTCATGGGATCTGCAAAATGCAGGCATGTCATGAAGCCGCCGCTTTTTGGCGGCAGGGTGGAGATTTTTCGCGCTTTTTGCGAAAAATACTACCCGGTTCTTGATATGCCTGCAAGCCATAGCGGGCGACAGGGCAAACTGCCAAATGATAGCAGCCGTGCCAGCGCGATGTCTATTGAACCACCTGCTGAGGGGACCCCTCGGTGCGCGTCAGCGGCGCCGGCGTCGTGGGGGGACGGAGGGGGCCCACGAAAGGTTTTTGACTTTAATCTCTTTGGCTAGGACCCGCGCTACTGGATTGCCGCGCGGTCGCCGAAAAACACCATGAGGCTCATCAATATGCCGCCCCAGCCCTGTATCGGCATCGTCCATTTCTCGGCCACGCGCATCGTCACCAGGTAGAGCTGTTTGAGCAAGGCGTCGTCGCTGACAAAAGCCCCTTTCGTTTTTGTGACTTTGCGGAGCTGGCGGTTGAAATTCTCAATGGCATTGGTCGTGTATATAATCCGGCGGATCGGCTCGGGGTATTTGAACATGGTGGCCAGCTCGTCCCAGTTCTTCCGCCAGGACTGGACGGATGCAGGGTATTTGCCGCCCCACTCGCCCTCCAGCTTGTCAAGCTCTGCCAGCGCGGCCTCTTCCGTGGGCGCCTTGTATATTGGCTTTAGCGCCGCCGTAAACGCTTTTATGTCTTTGTAGGACACATAGCGCGTAGAGCTGCGTATTTGGTGTATGACGCAGCGCTGGACCTCTGTTTTGGGGTATGCGACCGCAATGGCCTCGATAAAGCCCGCAAGCCCGTCCACCGACGCGATCAGGATGTCCGTTACGCCGCGGTTCTTCAGCCCGCTCAATACGCCCAGCCAGTATTTTGAGCTCTCCGTCGCCCCGACCCACAGGCCCAGCACGTCCTTCCGGCCCTCCATGTCTGTCCCCACGGCGATATATACGGCCTTTTTTGCCACCGCCCCGTCTTCGCGCACCTTGTAGTGGATCGCATCGAGCATTACCATCGCGTATACGCTTTCCAGTGGCCGGTTCTGCCACTCCCGGATCATCGGGAGCAGTTTGTCGGTTATTTTTGTTACCCTGGTCGCGTCCACCTCGATCCCGTACATCTCCTGCATCGTCCGCTCTATGTCCCGCGTTGACGTCCCCTGCGAATACAGGAAGATTATTTTGTCCTCGATCTCCGATATGTCCATCTGGTGCTTCTTGACGACTTGCGGCTCGTACTCGCCATCGCGGTCCCGCGGCACCGACAGCTCTATGTCCCCTTGCGTGCTGGTCACTGTCTTTGGGTACCGCCCGTTCCGGCTGTTGGCTGTCTGTTTGTTTTTGTAGTCGTACTTGCTGTAGCCCAGCTCGTCGTCCAGCTCCGCGTCCATGATATCCTGGATCATCCCGGCGGTAAGCTCCTTGACCAGTGACTGCACGCCGGCTATATCCTTTACCCCGCGTTCTTCGATAAGCTGCCTCATCAAGCTCTTTTCTTTTTTTGGCATAATTAAACCTCCAACATTGTTATTTTATCTGGCGCTGGAGGTTTACACAATCATTTCAGCACTTCGACCCCCTGCTGACACCTTACTGACCCCATGCTGACCCCATCGGCCCGAATCAGCCCGCATATATGCGCACGCATCAGCACGTATCAACCCGCATCTGCCTGCATAAACCCGCATATATCCCGCATATATCCCACATCAGCCTTCATTAATCTGCATTAATCTTCGCACTTATGTATTGCGTCAATGCGACGACTATGGGTAATGCTCCACTTGGGGCGTGCCGGGCGGCAGCCATGATGGCTTATATCCGGTTACATCAATAAAGGGAGGGTTAATGATATGCCATACGACAAAAAATTAAAAATTACGGTTGCCAATCTGCGCCTATATGACAGAATTCACGAAATCGCCAAGGAATATTCCGTTTCGCCGGAACTGCTTATCAATTTGGCAATAAAAAAATTGTTGGATGACATAGACTTTTGGCGGAACATGCGGATGGGGAAAGGCCTGCTCGATTAATTGGCTACTGCTTTTCGCCGTCGAGGTGGGTAAATATGGCTTTTATTACATCTATCGCCATCTGCTTGCGCTCATTTGACCGGCTGCCCAGAATCTGTTTAAGCTGGTCGATTGCGCAGTCGTCGCTCAGGGAGACATAGTCGCTCAGCAAATAATCTATTGTGACGCCAAGCCTATTGGCGAGCCTCACGAGGGTATCCAGCGTGAGGCTCCGCTCCCCTCTCTCGATCTGCCCCATATACGTGTCGGATATGTCTATCTGCTCCGCAAGTGCCGACTGCGTAAGCCGCAGCCGCCTCCGCTCCTCCCTGATCCTCTCCCCCAGCAGCCCATA
>WRLR01000203.1 GCA_009777515.1 Oscillospiraceae bacterium
AATAGCGGCGGTTCGAATATTTAAACATAAATGAAATACTGCGCGTCAAACGCTATTTGACGTTTGACGCGCAGTGTTTGGGTTTGTTCAACGGAATGTTAGCGAGTTATACGTTTGTGTCACCTGAACCGTTGCCCGCCGCCGCCCATGCCGCCCCTGCCTACGTTGTAGGCGCCGCCGTTCTCGCCAATGCTGGTAGTCAAGCTGCTAATCGTGGCTTCGGCGCGTTTTTCGCCATTTATGTAAACGGAGTATGTTTCGCCCATTTTCATTGATGGCGATGTGAACCCTGATGCGCTGAAGGCCATCTTGCTTTCGTATTCAAGCAGTGTGGTCCCTGCAGAGTTTTTCAGCTCGATCACGCTACCGACGGCTTGTTGGCTGGAGTACGACACGCGGAGGATCGGCTGCGTCGAGCCGTCGGTGGCGCTGTAGACACTGCCAGCTGTAATAAACTCGCCGCCTTTGACGATAAAATCGCCGTCCATTTCGATCGCACCGTCCGCCCCCATGGACTGGGCGTTTATTGTTAGCGAGCCGCCCTCTATATATAAATGGCCGTTTGAGTCAATACCGTCATTCGATGCCACTATGTCAATATTACCGCCGGTTATTCGTACAAAAGCGCCTTCGGTCGCCGAAAATCTAGGCTCGCCCATGCCGCCGCCCGGCTGGCCTTGCCCCCACTGCGGCCTGCTCTGCGCGCCCCCCTGCTGCCAACTCTGCTGCGCGTCATCTTGCGTCCTCCCGCCTCCAAATATATGGCTGCTGCCAGGATCCGAAGCATTGATGCCGTCGTCGCTTGCGATTATAGATATGTCCCCGCCCGATATTGTAACTTCAAGACCCTCTATGCCCTCGTAGCTAACCGAAATGTCGATGCTCCCGCCCGATATTTCGACGGCTTTGTCAGCGTGGATACCATCATCTCCTGTTTGTATGGCAAATGCGCCGCCGCTGATATACACATCACCGTTGGAATGTATGGCGTCGTCCGCCGCGTCTATAGTAAATTCGCCGCCCGAGATGTCCATATATGTTCTGGCTTTTATCGCCTTCATGCTGGTGGATTCGTCATCGGTCTCATCAGAGGGCGCCTGGGGCTGCTGAACCCGCCCATTTACGGGCGGCTCCCGCCCAGAAGCTGACGGCTCCTGCCCGTTAGCTGGCGGCGTCCGTCCATCCGTTGGTGGCACCCTACCATCACCGGCCGGCGCCCTCCCGCCTGCGGCAAGTTGCCTCGCTTCGCCCGGCTGCCCGCCTGCAGGTTGTTGCCCATTTATTGCAGGTTGCCGCCCTTCCATAGGCGCCCGCCCGCCTGTTGGCGGCACTTGCCCGCCGCCCATTTGCGGAATTTGTCCGCCGCCCGCGCCGCCCCAGCGCCCTGACGTTCGCGTAGGCGCGTTCGCGCTGCCGCCTCCGGCCACTATGTCAAACACACCGTCCGCAATGGTGACGCTGTTTTCCGCTTGTATCCCGTCCTGGCTGGCCACAATTTCAAACATACCGCCCTCGATGGCAATCCAGCCCTTGTTTTCGTTCGTTTCGTTGTTGGTGCGTATTCCGTCGCCGCCCGCTTCTATAATGAAGCTGCCGTCCACTATGCCAATCGAGTCATTGCCGCGCAGCCCGTGGTTCGCGGCGTTTATGGTAAAATTGCCGTTGATAATAAGCAGATCGTCTTTCGTGCCAATCCCGTTGTTGAAGCCCGCGTTTACAACCAACGCGCCCGCGCCGTTTATGGTAAGGTCATTTTTCGAAAAAATCGCCGCGTTGGGCTCCTCGTCGTCGGCAAGCGCATAAACAAAACCGCTCCCCCCGTCGGTCACGGAGTTTTCGGTCCCGTCCGCCAGCGTCAGTATCAGTTTGTCGCAAGCGGGTGCATATATTGCCGCGCCTGTTTTATTAGTAATGTTGGCGCCGTTCAATATCAAGTGGACGCGGTCGTCCTTACCGGCGCTTACCACAATTTGCCCGTCTGCCAATACGCCACTCATGACATAGCTCCCCGCCGCCGATATGTTTATCACGCCACCGTCCGCAGATGCGCCGACACCGTCGATGGTTGCGGAAGCCCCGTTCAAAATAATTTTTGTGACATTGCTATCGTCCCAATCGCTCGCCAAATCGTGCTTTTTCGGCTGGATCAATTCAAGTCCGTCGCTATCCGCAAGCGCAGCCGCATCCTGCCCGCCAGTCGCCGTCAGTTCCATAGCGCCTTGCAAGTCACTCATGCCGTTGCTTGGCAGCCCCCCGAGTCCGGCAGCGCAAATAACAGATATCGCCAAGGCCAAAGCCATAAGTCCCTTCATATTAACTATCCTCCTCATTGGTTGATATGGATATGGTCAGGTTCCCGTTCCTGCAGCGGAGCTCGTCAATGAAGCTTTTTTCGCTCATGCCATCTTTTAGCAGCACATCATATGTTAGCTCATACACGCTGCCCAGATCGGCGGTTTTTGCGCGTTTCATGACATGGCTCTTCGCATAGTTCATGAACACGTCTTCGAAGACGCTCTCATAATCCAAATTCTCCGGCATCAATACCCTCAGCCTTTTGGACACGTTTTTTTTGCTGCCGAAATTTATCTTGTGGAGCAAAACCATGAACAGGCTCAGCACGACCGCGAACAGCACCGCGTAGCTTATAAAGCCGATCCCCAGCGCCAGCCCCACCGCCACGGTGAGGAAAATATAGGCCACGTCCTTCGGGTCGCCCATCGACGTCCTAAAACGTATTATGGAGAACACGCCCGCAAGGCTAAACGCGCGCGCCAGGTTGCTGCCGATCAGCATTATGATTAGCGCGACGATTGTCGGCAGCATCACCAATGTCAATACAAAGCTTTGCGAATATGCTCCGCTCTTATATGTCTTAATATAGAAAAGGGCGATATAGATGCCTGTCAAAAAAGCTATGCCAAGCGTGATAACAACGCTTTGCCATGTGATTGCCGACGCTTCGCCGGATGAGTTGATAATTGACTCGAACATACCCCGCCCCTTTCCATGGCAATGTGCTTTTGGTACTCCATGCCATATTTTGAAAAACCCTGGCGGTACAACTTATATTCGGACAGCAGCCTCGTCAGCCAAACGGGGATGCCCCCAATCGCCTTAACTTCGCACACCCACAGATCATCGTCTAGTAATTTTTCGCCGTGGTCGCCGTTCTCCAGCGCCAAATCGTGCCTGCGCGTCCGTATGTTCGTATCGAACGTGATCCGGAGGCCTCCGTCTCCTATGTATGCCCGCCTTTCGTATGCCAGGTACAATTTTGGCATAGGTTTATGCAGGTTGATGAAATATTCAAGCTCCATTAGCACCTGTTTGTTCATGTATTCTTTAGGCTCGGCGCTGCCGGTCGCAATGAACCCATATGCCTCCTGCAACGCAAACGCGGTCCGCCTCTTGTTGGTGACGTCATTGTATTTTTTCTTTATCTCTAAAAAAACCATGTCATTATCAACCGGGACGCCGTATGCCCGGAGTCTGAGTTTTTCTTTGTACTGCGGCTTTGCGATAGACGCCCGAATCAAATCATCATCATCTGTGTCGCAATACAGGTTCGATATGGTGTAAAAGCCGTGAAGCTTGCAATACTCGTCCATATCGGCGACCTGCGATATCCTGTTCTGTAGCCTCATGTACGTATAACTGTTTGCCATATATTTGTTTTCATACCGCCTCATGACCTCGATTGCCAATGCGCTCAACCCCTCGCCTGTTTGTGATGGTTACAATATATCTATATAATGCCGCAGAATTTTCAAGACAATATGTGATTTTCGTGTGATATGGGGGGCGTGGGCTCATGCAAGCGGGTAGTCGATGACGAAACTGACGCCGTTTTCTTTGTTGGCTGCAGTGACGCTGCCACCGAAATATGTGATGATTTTCTTCGTTATCGCCAGCCCCAGCCCATAGTTTCCCGTTTTGTCTTTGTACAGGCTCAAAAATATTTTATCGATGTTTTCGGGTTCTATGCCGTCTCCGTCGTCATGTATCTCAATCCTGACGGATTTTTGTCCTTTTTTGGCTGTGACAGTTATTTTTGTTTTTGCGTAGCGTAGCGCATTGTCTAATATGTTTTCAATCGCCACGACGAACTTTTCTTCGTCGCCCATTATCGTGGCGGGTTCCACATCGACTACTCAATCAATGCCGCCGCCCAGCAGCTCAAACCTTTCCACTACACGCGTCAAAACATCCTCCAGCGCAATGGCCGACGCCGAGGCCTGGTTCCCCAGCGCATAATCGAGCGTGTTTAAATATAGAAGTTGTTTGATCCTTTTATTGAGGCTAATGGCCTCGTCTTTAATAATACCGGCGGTCTTTTCCAATGTGTCTACGTAGACGCCGTCGATTATAGCGTCCGCGTGGCCCATAATCACCATAACGGGGGTCTTTAAATCGTGCGAGATGCTCTGCAGGAACATTTTTTCGTCTTCGTCCGCCCGCTTCAGCGCGTCCTGCATCTTGTTCATCGAAGCGGCGAGGCGGCTGATTTCATCTTCATTGTTTATGACTATTGGTTCATCCCAGTCTTTAGCCGCTATCTTCTTCGTGAAGTCCTCGAGCCGGGACAGCGGCTTCGATATATAGTTCGCTATGATCCTGGCGGCTACAAAGCCAACTATGATAAACAGGCCGCTAATCAACAACATATAATACATGGTATTGTCGTCGTAGTCGTTGGGCATGTATGAAATGAAATAGGCGCCTTCGTCCAATGCGCTGATAACGAATATAAAGTTTACGCCATGGAATTTTTTGTGGAACGGCGTTTCAGCCATGCCACCGGCTGCGAAACCGGCAATCCAGTTCCTGACGGCGGCGCCGTCGAAAGGCGCGGCTGG
>WRLR01000204.1 GCA_009777515.1 Oscillospiraceae bacterium
GCGTGGGGTGCTGTCAAAGCGCAAATCGGCTCGGGAGGCCACGGTTACTGCCGCCTTGTCGCTATTGACGGTTTCGCAGCCTGCCGCGCTCAATGCGCAATAATAATAATATGTGCCGACCGCTAAGTCAGCCGGGATATCGAACTTCGACGATGTCGCGCCCTTTACGGCGATGTCCCTGCTCGAACGACTAGAATCAGGATAGGTTCTGTACCACTGATACGAAATCCGCGCCCCATTAGACGATGAGGCATCAATCTCAATATAATCGGATATCTTGCCTTCGGTCACGGCCATCGACGCGGCTGGCTGCGTCGAGATTGTGATTACTGGTTGCTTGCCCGGCTGTTCATCCTGTTGCACATCCGATTTATCGTCCGGTTGTTTATCCGGTTGTGTATCGCGCTGCCCATCTGATTGCTTATCCGGTTGCGTACCGCGTCGCCCTTCCGGTTGCTCGTCCAAAACGGTTAAGACAGCAACATCGCTCGTGACGCTGTCTTCGCCTTCCACAGTCGCGACGCAATAGTAATAATATGACCCGGGCTTCAAGTCGGGCGGGAATTCGAACGTCTCGGAAATCGCGCCGCTGATTGGCGCGCCGCCGGATGCGGACGGGCGCGTATTGCTGTACCATTGATATGTAGGTATGACGATCGTGCCGTCAATGGTAATGACATCAACGTTGAAAGAACATCCGCCCGAAATATCGCCCACGGCCCTCCTTATATAATCTATCGGCTGGATCGTTATATCAAGCCTGATAATTTCCGCGTAGATTGTTATCGGTGGCGGATTAATAAAAACAGTCAGATTCGCCAGCGTGCTATAGACACTATCGAAACCTGCCGCGCTGAAAATACAAAAGTAATTTCCCCCATCCGAAATCGCAACATCGGACAAGCTGAAAGTGTCGGACGTGGCGTCGTCGATAAGCCGGTGCACAGGGCTCCCTTCCTTGTACCATTGATATTTTACCGTGCCGCTGGGTATTGCGATTGCTTTGGCGCTAAAAGTACAAGAGCTGCCAGCCTGAACGGCTTGAGACACAGGGTAGGTTATAACCAGGATTCTTGGACTCTCGACGACATAAACGGCTGCCAAGTCGCTCGTAACGCTACCGGCGCCTGCAGCGCTCACAACGCAATAATAATAAAATGTCCCCGGAGGCAACGTTGCCGCGAACGAATACGCCGCAGACGTAGCCCCGGCAATAATAGAGCCGTTTGCCGTAGACGCCATATTGTTCGAATACCACTGATACGACGGCGTCCCGCTGGGTATGACATTCGCGGTTATGTTAAGCCCGCCCGAGACGCTGCCGGCTACCATGCCCGTAACAGGCGCCGGCTGAGCCGTGATCACTATTTCTTTATTGACGATCACGGTGCATGGGGGAGACTTTATGGTTTCGGCGCCCGGCGCGCTCAATAAGCAATGGTAAGTATACTGACCTTGGGTAAATGCGGCGGGTACGTTAAATGTTGCGCTTGTCGCGCCATCGACAGGTATGCCGCCATTTGGTATAGTCCTGCACCACTGGTATGTAGGCTCGGCGCCGGAAGGTGTAACGGTTGCTTCAACTTTCAGATGGCCTGTCGAGCTACCCACAGCCACATGAACTTCCGAAGTTATATTCGAAATGATTATGGAAGGGGCTCTTCCCATATCAAGAATTCCATTGCCATATTTAACTGAGTTCCACGAATACGGAGCACTTACAAAACCTTTTATAAGCATTTCTACTTGAGCGGGCGTGCGGGATGGTTTCTCAAGCAAGAGCAAGGCTGCGGCAGCTGAAACATGGGGCGCCGCCATGGAAGTCCCGCCCTTTGATGCGAATCCCCCGCCCGGGATGCAACCGAGTATGTCCACCCCCGGGGCGGCTAAATCTATTGATGCGCCGTAATTTGTCTTCCAGCCGTCCCATTTATCTTCTTCTAAAACGTACCAGCTCACATCGGCCGGTTGATTGGAACAGTCAACCGCCGCTACAACTATCGGCGCCACTATATCGGCAGGGCATACATCCACAGTATCCATGCCGTTATTCCCGGCGGACACTACGGGAATACTACCTTTAAGCATGGCATAATTAACAGCGTCATGTTCTATTTCGCTATGACCGATCATTCCTAAACTCAGGTTGATCACCCTGGCGCCACTATCAGCAGCAAATCGAATGCCGTTTGAGATAGACAGATCAGAGGCATTGCCGGCGTCGGAAAAAACTTTTATCGGAAGTATGCTAACTGTGAATGGTTCAAGGCCGTTGAGGCAATCTATAATAATGCCGGCAACATGCGTGCCATGGTTATATCCATCGTTCGTGTAGTTCGCCGCGCCCTCATCGATGAAATTGCGGCCGGCGACCATATGGCTTGCCAGGAAGCTATGCGAGCTATCTACGCCTGTATCGCAGACAGCGACCAATATCCTCGGTTCGATATTTACCCGTCTTCTATTCATTCCATTTATATAATTAATGTACCCTGGAAAATGCGAACTCTCCACGCCCCAGGAATTGTGCGGGACATCGCCGAACGGCGCGCCGGAAGACGATGGCGCTCTGACGATCCTATCCGGTTCAACGTATTCGATACCGCGCTCATTTGATATGGCTTCAAACGCCGCCTTTGTCTTTGCCATCGTATCGAATTGAAGGACATATATGCCGTCCGGGCCAGCAAGCACCGTGCCCGCGCCGTATTGGTTGAAATCTACGCTACTAGCATTAGCAGCGCCACTCGTGCTATTCGCGCCATTTATGCTATTGGCGCTATTCACGCTTTCGTCGTTATTTGTATTATCGGCGCTATTCATATTGTCGGCGCCATTTGCGCTATCGGCGCTATCTCCAATAGTCTTAACTATCAGGCGGTTCATCTGGAAGTTTTTTGTCAAGGCCGCTTCGTCTGTGTCCGGCAGCCAACCCACTTCGAAACCGAGGCTCTCGGCGACGACCCTGATTGGCAGCATCGTCCGATCATTTATCACAACCGGCGCTACGTCTGTATCTACGGCTATCCCATTTACGAATAACCTAGTGGCGCCGATTGTCATCTCCACGACATTTTCTCTGTCTGAAATCGTGACTTTGCCGGCAGCTTCGTCCCACTCGACGCTACCGCCGGTTTCTTCGACAATCGCCCTTATTGGAAGCATCGTCCTATCGTTGATTGTCGTTGCAGCGGTGTCCCTGCCTGGGTCGATATCCTTCTCGACGCCGTCGATCACCATTACGGGACTTCCGATTTTTAGCTTTATTATCCCGAAATAGTTTTCATCCCAGTTTCCGCCTATCAATTGAGCGCATGCATCGTAAAAATCATCATTGCTGTCGGCAATTACTGTTATGGCGCCAATGAATAATGTAATAGCTATTATGATAAAAACCGCGAAGGCTTTTAAAAATCTTTTATTCATAATAGAACACCTCCTACAACGTCCTATCATTATATTCACTAAATATTTACGCATGTTCATTATATATTATTTTTTTACCGTGTGAAAACCTATATCTGTAGATATAATTTTGGTTTGGTGTGTTGTATCATAAATATATATGGATGAACAATATCAGAAAACTGTGGGCTATACTGTTGAGATAAATGTAAGCGTCAAATAGACAGACGGGCTAGGAACATCGCCTGAAAGCGCATACAATAGACTCCGATCGAACTAGGTGACGAAGGCGCAAGGGCGCAGATCGGGAGTTTATGAACACGAGAGAAATCGCATCTGAGTATCGCTTGGCACATTGGGCGCAGATAATCCAAGATCGTATATCAAGCGGTAAAAGCACAAGAAATTATTGTGAATCCCTCGATATTAAAGAAAGCGCGTATTACTATTGGCAGCGCAAACTGCGCGAAGTAGCCTATACTGAATTGGCACCAGCAAACCGGACATTGCCCGGCAGTATGGGAGCCCCGAATGGCTGGACATTATGCAAGCCTGGGATACCAACAGACGGAGGAACATTGACAGTAGAAATCGGGAATTTCAGGATAAACGTAATTTCTGGTGTTGATACTGCGCTGCTGACGAGGACATGCCAGATCCTCAAAACTTTATGTTGAGCGTCGGCTCAAAGCTTGTGTACCTTGCATGCGGTCAAACCGATATGCGCAAGCAATTGAATGGCCTGTGCATCATAATAGAGAGCAGCTTCCGATTAGACCTGTATGGTAACGCGGTGTTTGTTTTTTGCAACCGCAGCCGCGATAAACTCAAAATTGTCGAATGGGACGGGGATGGCTTCTGGCTATATTACAAATGTCTCGAAAAGGGCCGGTTCAGGTGGCCGCAGCTAGGCGAAGATCCGACTATGATTTTAAGCCCAGACGATTTCCATACGCTATTAAATAGCGCAAGAGTCGAGCAAAAACTCAAACGAAACGAAGTGTTTGAGCGAAAAATAATCTAGTAAAAAAACCATGAAACCCTTGATATGCTTGCATTTCAGCGTATTATATGATATACTTTTGTTATGCAGAATTATGTCATAAAAGATGATTGGCCACAAGAAGCCAAAGATA
>WRLR01000205.1 GCA_009777515.1 Oscillospiraceae bacterium
GGTCATAAGTAGCGAAAAAGATAGCACGGATGGCTTTGGGAATTACGTTAAGATAAAAGGCATCGACGGACGTGAATACCTATATGCCCATTTGTTTAATACAAGTGTTAGTGTTGGCGACAAAATCAATTCTGGGACACCGATCGGAATAGTTGGCAGCTCGGGAAACAGCACAGGGCCGCATTTGCATCTGGAAGTGAAAGAAAACGGCAAGTATGTAGACCCATACCCAATTATTATGAAATGAGGTTGTAACATAATATGAGACAAATGCTCCCAATTGGGTCTGTCGTCCTGCTAAATGGCGGCGAAAAACGCCTGATGATAATCGGCGTGGCGCAGACAAACCCTGCCGACGGCATAGAATATGACTACATGGCCTGCCTGTATCCCGAAGGCGTCGTCGGCCCGCAAGGCACATTTTTGTTCAACCACGAGGATATCCTTAATGTCGAGGCCGAGGGGTTTGCGGACGAGGAGCACCGGGCCTTTCGGCAAAGGCTTGGCGAGCTCATGCTGGAGCGCGAGGCTTCGCTGGCTTAATCGCATACGGCCTTATATAATAAGCATAGCTAATGAGCATTGCCAATGGGCATTGCCAATGAGCGTAGCCAATGGGCATAGCCAATGGGCATAGCCAATGGGCATAGCCAATGGGCATAGCCAATGAGCGAAGCCAATGAACATAGCAATTGGCAGTGCAAATGGACTTTTGTCGGTGAGCTTAGCGCGAAGGGCGTCGCTGGAGGTGAACCGTTGTTTGCGAAGAAGTTGCACGTATTGATTTTTAATATGTCATTTGGCTTGCTAGTTTTGCTAGTCGCCGCCTTTTGGCCGGGGCCAGGATGCCACGCCGAGGGCGGCGCCACGCTTTCCCAGGCGTACGTATGGGGGCGGAGCGTCGACATGTTCATAACGGGGTATCTGAATCCAGCAAAAATAGAGTGCGAAATCGCGGACCGCGCGGCTAGTATCGATGGATCCGGCAATCTTGCTGGCTCTGGCGCCCACATTCGCACAACGATCCTGCTTGACGTTTCCGAAGCGCTGCCGCCAGAGATGAGGGAAAGAACTGAGTCTTTCATCGGCGCGCTTATTGGAAGGATCGGTGAAAACGAGCAATACAGGATCGTGGCCTTTGGCGATAAGCTAGACGGGCTCCCCGGCTTTAGCGCGGATAAGAACGAGCTGTCAAAAGCCGTGGGCGAGCTTGAATACGGAGCCCAAAGAGGCATGCTTTACGACGCCTTGCGAAATACTATTGTCCCCGATATCCAGCCAGTCGGCGATATGCCATGCTTCTACCGCACGATCGCGATTACGGGCGGGACCGGCGACTCCATGAGCGAGTCTGACAGAATGGAGATATTGTCAATGCTGATGGCGGAGCAGTACCCTGTCACCACCGTCGCGGTCAGTACGGCATCGCTGGCGGAACGGGACAGGGGCTTATACGATCTGGCGCGGATTAGCGGCGGCAAGTACTATGAGTTGAACGCGCGGACGGATATCGACAGTTTGTCGTCATTCCTGTACGCCGGCGACGTTTTTTGGATCAGGGCGGCGTTACCCAGCGATTTGCTCGACGGCGCAATGAAGCCTGTCAAAATAACTGATGGCACAAAAACCGTGGAATTTAGAATTAGGGCGCCTGTGATAATCGAGTCAGACGAGCCGATGCCTGCGCCCGCTGCGCCGCCCGCGCCCGCTGCGCCGTCCGCGCCTGCTGCGTCGCCAACGCCCACAAGGGTGCCTACGCTCACAAGGGCGCCCACGCCCATAAGTACGCTTGTGTACTGTGAGTTTCCTACGCCCATGCCCACAGATAAACAGACAAGCGACCCTATAGTATCAACTATGCCCTTCCCGACCCCCTATCCCACCGTATTTCCGACCGGTATATTTTCAGAGGACGATGCGAACCCCGACGCGACAGACACCGATACGTCGTCGCAGCAGTCGTCGCAGCAGTCGCTGCAGTCGCCGCAGCAGTCGCGGCAGCCGCCGTCGACTCCTTCTACCCCTCCGATCTCTGCGCTGCCCGAAAGGCAGGGGCTAAACGAAAATGTGCTGGCGGCGTTTATCGGCGCGGGCGTGGGGGTGGCCGCCACTTTTGCGGCCATCGCTTATAAATCCTTTTCCCGGGCCAGTAAAAAGAGAAAGTCTGACCAAGAGGCGCAGCAGTCGCAAGCCGCCCGCCCGTTGGCCGACATCAGGCCAGAGACTTTCATAGGAGGGATAATTGGTAGCGAGAGCCGAATCCGATTGCGAAACATAGACAGAGCTGACCAGGCCTGGGACGTCCCGCTGACGGACGATATTTTTGTTGGGCGTGACGAAAGCTGCCAAATTTGCCTCGCGGAAAGTAGCGTCGCCAGAAAGCAGTGCAGGATTTATCTTGACGATGTCGCCTATGTCGAAAACATCAGCAACACGAACATCACTCGCCTAAACGGTGAAACCCTAAGCGCCCCCGCCGAAATGAAGGCAGGGGATTTGATCAAGTGCGGGCGGGTGACGCTGGCCGTGGACGCGCTTTTGCTAGATGGCACGATCATAATGGGGGATCCCAGCGGAAGGACCTTATTGATCGACCTATGATCCTGTGTGCACCAATGAACCTCGCTAAGTCATATGTAATGGCTCGGGCGTCATAAGCACGCCCGCCGCCCCACGGGTCTTTTTTCTGTCATCCTTCGTCCAACATATTGGGTAGCGGCGTAGCGCATGCACTACATGCGCTCGCATTACCACAGGAACGGCGGGAAGCATTAATATGATGTCCTTCCTAACGAAAAAATCCCTCGTGGCTCGTCAGATGCCTCGTCACCCCTCGTCAGACGCGGTTTTGACACACGAACCATAAATGTATCGTATTCTATGCCGTTAAGGAATTTGTTGACTAGCCGCGCTTCATCGCGCATTTTTGATAAGATTCGTTTGTCCCTAGGCTCCATAACATTTCACCACCTTGCTTATTTGAAGATGAGTATCTTTCGGCAATGGCCACACGAGTACGTCTACATTCGTTTGCAGGCTTTCTTCCAAATCCGCAGCAATACCGGCAATAGTGAAAAGTGATACTGATGGAGCGGCAAAGGTTACCAATAAATCCAAATCACTCTCAGCGTTTTGTGTTCCTTTGGCGTAAGACCCAAAATAATAGGCATTGGTTATTTTATATTTTAAAGCCGCTTTACCGACTGCATGGCATATATCCGCATGCGTTAACATGTGATCTCAACCTTTCTGTAGAATATCTTTCGAACCATTTATCATTGCCGTTCACACAAATTCTCCGCTCCACACTCTTGTAGGGGACTGAATAGATACATTTTTTGTAACTTACCGCCACTTGGCACACCTCGCTTCTCGCATCTTTCAAATTACATAATCAGTATAACAGGTTCGATTTCACAGTACAAGTGATGTTTCGCATGAATAATAGGACTATTATTTATTATTTATACTTAGTCGCGCCGTCACACAATTAAATTTAGCAATGACATTAATACTGGAAAAAAGCCTGCGCCTGCTTGCGCCATCGTTTTTAAAGGTGATTACGGCTACGGCTACGGCTACGGTTACGGCTACGGTTACGGCTACGGTTACGGCTACGGAATACGCATTCATAATGAAGAACAGCGTGTGGGTCGTGCCGATCGGCTGTTTGAAAAACTAGATGGTGCCTGTTCAGATATCCCTGCATCGTCATTGCGAGAGTAGCCCCGAGCAGCGCTCGGGACAGGACGGCGAGAAGCCCGAGAAGCCCGGTCGCTTTGGTCGTTTGCTGGCAATCGTTCGTTTTGCTATACTGACTAAGACACTGGCCCGCGCCTGACGCACTTCGCCGCGTATCGCCGCGTTTTGTTGCATGTCGCCGCGTATCGCTGCACTTCGCCGCGTATCGCCGCGCATCGCGGCGCATCGCCGCACTGCGGCTGGATGCGTTTAATCTGGCGGGCAAGAAGGAGCCATTCGCATGAGAGACGAGACGAAATGCCTGCACTCCGGGTACTCCCCGGGCAACGCCGAGCCGCGCGTCGTGCCCATCGTGCAAAGCACGACCTATGTCTACGATTCCACCGAAGAGGTGGCGTCGGTGTTCGACGAGCCGACAAAAAGCCTTATCTATTCGCGTTTCGCCAACCCGACCGTGATGGCGGTCGAGAACAAGATCGCCGAGCTCGAAGGCGGCGTCGCCGCCATGTGCACGTCTTCCGGGCAAGCGGCTTCCCTGCTCAGCCTGCTGAACATTTGTTCGGCCGGCGACAGCTTCGTCTGCACTCCCCAGATATACGGCGGAACCATCAACCTGTTCGCGATCACTCTGAAGAAGCTTGGCATCGAATGCGTATTCACTGAGCCTGGCGACGGCGATGATAAGATCGAAGCCGCGTTTCGGCCTAACACGAAGGCGGTGTTCGGCGAGACGCTTGCCAACCCTGCGCTGACCGTCCTCGACATCGAGAGGCACGCGCGCATAGCCCACGCCCATGGGGGTCCGCTC
>WRLR01000206.1 GCA_009777515.1 Oscillospiraceae bacterium
CCACGTTGATTTTTTCTATATCCACATCATGGGTCGAGAAGTCAACGATTTTCCACTTTTGGATTTCCGGCCATACTGTGTCTACGCCAAAATTGGAATAGTGCATATCATCAAGCTGTGTCGTAATTTTTAATCCTCGCTGGCAGCAAGCCAAAAGCAATGGCCGGGCTTCTGCGCAAGGAATCGTTTGCCTATGCGTTGCCCCGTCCGCGACTATGACCGCGCCGTTGCACAGTATTTTACCATCAAATCGCTCCACAGGAGCAACCTTTTCGGGATGCCCGCGCGCGGTTGCGATGGCTGTCTTGATACCCGCTTCACGACAACTGTTCAATATGTTAATAGTATATTCTGAAACGGTTTTATCTTTCTTCAACAGAGTATCGTCTACATCGGTTACTATCATTTTAAATTTCATTTGCATTTTGCCCCGAACTATAGCGGCGAAATAGGGCGCCGCTCATCCCGCTGTATATTTTTTGACCGCTGTTGTCTATAATTTTTTTAAAGTTGGCGCTGACAGCGTTGTAGTCTACCACGTCCACACGATATGTAAGGTCGCTTTCCATAAAGTCATACTTCATATTGGAAATGACGCGAAAGCCTACTCCGGTAGTGCCTGCGACAGCCAAATCAAGGTCGCTCGTTTCTTTGTATGTCCCCTTGCTCCGCGAACCAAAAACAAGAACGTCACAGTCGGGGATGTGCTTTTTTATAATGCCAAGTATGATATCCATTTCATGGGGAGCAACTGCTATCATAGTCGTTCTTCCAGCCTTTTAATAAAATCCTTGATGTGGACGTTAAATGTTTTAGCTATTGCATAGACTTCATCTGCTATTTCTTCATGATAAGTATGCGATGTTATATTGCGCGCGTCATAAAAGCCCCACCAGCTTTCGGCGTTTGCAATCAAGCCACTGTCACGCGCTATGCGGAACAGCTCTCGCTTTGGCTTCTGCGCTATATTAATGTCCACATTAGTTTTTACCCAGCGCTGCATCATTTTCCACGCGCTTTCAACGGTAATTTCAAACACATGGATACAATAAAAATTAATATAAAAACGATACTGTTTCATGTGCAAATATAAAACTAATAATAGCATACCTTAATAGAAAACATTATGCTCATTTACCATTAGGTTATTTGCTACTTGCGTATTCCACCGCTTTTCTTTTGCTGCTTGCTCCATCTCGCAAGGTCTTTGTTCCACGCCCGCTTGCCTTGGAGATAGCCGGATTTATCGTCGACAAACTTGTTCTCACGCTTCTGCGCGAGATAACGCTCCCAACGCTCGCGGGGCAATGAGCCGTCATCGAGCGCCGCGTGGACAGCGCAGCCCGGTTCGGTATTGTGGCGGCAGTTGGTGAAGCGGCATTGCAAAAACAAGTCCTCCACGTCGTTGTACCCTACGCTGATGCCCTCGTCCGCGCCGAATAGCCCAAGCTCGCGCATGCCCGGCGTGTCAATGACCATCGCGCCGGAGGGCAGCATGAAAAGCTGGCGGTGCGTTGTCGTGTGGCGTCCCCGGCTGTCGTCCTCGCGGATCGCTTTTACAACCATTACCTCTTCGTTCATCAGCGCGTTGAGCAGCGACGATTTCCCCACGCCGGACATACCGAGGAACACCACTGTCTTTCCAGGCTGCAGGTATTCGCCAAGCTCGTCGACGCCATAACCGGTGTGCGCCGAAACTGCGTGAACCGGCACGTCGGGCGCGGCGTTTTTTACTTCAACCAGTGCTGCGCTGTAGTCTTCGACCAAATCGGCTTTTGTCAGTATTACGACAGGCTGCCCGCCGCTCTGCCGCGCTTGCGTTAGATACCGCGTGATTCTGCTGACTTTGAAGTCCCAATTCAAGGACGATTGTATGAACACATAGTCGAAATTAGCCGCCACGACCTGCTCGAGAATGGTTTTGGCGTACCCTGCGGCATGCCCCGAAAAATCGGCGCGAGAAAATTTCGAGCGGCGGGGCAGCAAAGCGGCAATCTGCGAGTCGCCGAGCTCGTTGTATTGCAACAGTACAAAGTCGCCGACGCATGGGAAATCCTCCCGCGCATCCGCCCTGTGATAAAAAGCGCCTTTGAGACCAGCCGCCGCTTCGCCGCGCCCGGTGACGACGGTGTACTGCGCCCCGCGATGCTCTGTGACCCTTCCCGGCAGCAGGCCATCAGGCGGCGTTTCAGTTTCGATATAGCCATATTGTTTTAAATCTATCATTTCTATCATTTTTAATATTTTCTCCAATATTATTGTTTAGTCTTCATTGTTTAATCACTTTAAGCTATATTTATTTAAGTGCAAAAACGCCGCAGGTAAGCAGCCTCTATCGAAGCTGCTTGCCTGCGGCGCAGAAATCAAAAGGGATACGACCAAAATCGTATCCCACTTATATAACAGCAGTATTCACGAAAGGTTGATTAATAAACGTCTCAGACGCAAGCGTTTGAAGACGCTAACTCCTGAAGACGCCGGCTCAGCAAAAAACACGGGTATCATTCCGTTTTTTAACTAATGCCTGATATTTGGTTTTAGGTCACAACCACCAATTCAATTTTGTAAGCAGACATCAAATCACATCCCCTTTCGTAATGGAAATTGCCTGTTACAGACATATACAGTTTACGGACAGCAAGATACTCTGTCAAGAAAAATTTATTCGGCCAAGAGAACCAAGAAGGAATATCCCTTGAAGTCCCCCTGAGTATCCCCTGAAGTCCCCCTGAGCTGTTATTTATATATTATCTTCTTTGCGTTGGTGCAGGCGATGATGTCTTTTTCCGACTGGGCGAACCATTCCATATATCGTTGCTCCGCGTGGATTTCCAAGTCCCCCATTGCAGCCCTCATGGACAGTTTGCGGTCCGATTTGAATTTTCGGGCGTCGCGCAAAGCGCCTTTTAGCAACTCTCCGAACGCCAGCAGATCGCTGTCAGCCCCGGCTGACGTTGACGTCATCGGCGCTAATGTCGGAGATGATGTTTGCGTTGATATTGACGCTGATGTTGACGCTGATGTTGGCGCGGATGTTGGCGCTGAAATAATCGGCCAGCGCGTCAGGTGGATCGAAGCCTCCGTTTCGTTGCGGCGGAACAATTCTTGGTATATTTGTTCAGTGATGTGCGGCACATATATCGCATACATTTTTATGATAGCCAGCAAGGCGCTGTACAATGCGCGTCGCCCGCTGTTTTGCGCTTGTTCACCGTGAATGCCGGGCTCGTAGAGGCGTTCTTTTACCAATTCGATGTAGTTGTCGCAAAAATCATCCCAAAAGAACCTGTCTATTTCATGCCGGGCTGCGCCGATTTCATATTCGTACAACAGTTTCGCTGCGCGCCCGCATGCTTCATGGGCGCGTTCTATAATCCATCTATCTATGGGCAACATCCCCGACTGCAGCTCGAACGGCTGCAGCAAGCTGCCGCGTTCTTGCGCGACTGCGCCCTCACCAGCGCCCACGTTCGCGCACATGCCCTCCAGGTGGGGCTGCGCGAACCTGGCGGCGTTCCACAGCTTCGTAATAAAACGCTTCGGGATCGCCAGCTCGCTTTCAGAAAAAAATGTGTCGCTCCCGAGCCTAGCGCCCGCCGTCCAGTAGCGCAGAGCGTCTGCGGAATGCGCGGCTATCAGGCGCTCGGGGTCCATGTCGTCGTTTTTTTCGCCTTTGGACTTGCTGATCTTCTCGCCTTTTTTGGCCATTATGAACCCGCATATCATCAGGTCCTTCCACGGGACGCCGCCGGTATGGTAGAGGCTGCGCGCGATGGTATAAAATGTCCATGTGCGGATGATATCGTGCGCGTGCGTACGCATCCCCATAGGCGCAAGCTTCAGGCCGAGCCGCTCGTTTATCTGCGGTGTGACGCTCGACGTCGCCCATGTGTCGAAAACGGCGCCCTCCGGGACGAACCGAGTGCAGCCGCACCCGGCGCAGGCGCCCGCATACGCCGTCTCGAGCGGGTTGACCGGCAACTGCTCCTCCGAGGCAAAAGCGGCTGCCCCGCAGTCGGTGCAGTACCAGACGGGGAACGGGACGCCGAAATAGCGCTGCCGCGAAATGCACCAGTCCCATTTCAGGTTTTCGACCCACGCCGTATAGCGGTTCTTCATGCTTGGCGGGTACCAGTTTATTTCGTCTGCCGCCTTTAAAAAATGATCGCGCTCGCTCATTATTTCGATGTACCACTGCCGCGATGGGATGATTTCGACCGGCCTCCCGCAGCGCTCGTGCGCACCGACGGCATGGGTGATTGTCTCGGACTTCAGCATCAGGCCACGCTCACCCAGCAAGCGGATGATTTCCGTGCGAGCGGCTTGTATCTCTATGCCCCCAATATACGGCGCTTCTGCGGCGATGCGCCCATCGGGCGTGATAGCCCTGCGATACGGCAGTTTATGCTTTGCATGCCATTCCGCGTCCGCGCTGTCGCCGAACGTGGCGCACATAACGACGCCGGGGCCTTTTTCCATGTCTGCTCCGTCGTCGGCTAG
>WRLR01000207.1 GCA_009777515.1 Oscillospiraceae bacterium
TCGTACGGGTTGCCCAGCACGATGTTGGGCATGTTGGAGACCATGACGTTTTTGGCCCCGAGCGCTTGGCACTCGGCGATTGCCCCCGAAAAATCGACTCCCTCCAGCGCCGGGTAGCGCAGCCCTGTCGCGGACACGACGCATAGGCCAATCCCATCCATAAATTCTTTGTACTCGCCGTGCTCGAACCCGGGCGGAGTCCCCATTTCGATGCCTGCGTAGCCGGCCTTTTTGACGCGGCGCAGCATGGTCTTTATGCCCTCTTTGATGGCGGCGGACGGCGGCGCGGACGCCGGCTGGTAGCCCGGGCCGCCCCGGTAGTCCCTGAGCGCGATGGGCGCCAGTGCTATTTTCATAGTATAATAACCTCCTTAGCCTCTTCTATTAACGCCAACCCCCTCTATTTGACGCCGATGCTGCGCATGAAGTCGATGCTGATTTTCAGGCACTCATATTCGTCCAGCACAGTCCTGTCCTGCTCGACGCAGTACCATTCGACTCCCGCCTTGACGCACGCCGCCACGATGGGCGGCCAGTTGATGTTGCCCTGCCCGATTTCGGCGAAGCGCTTGTACACCTGGCCCATGCCGCCGTCCTCGGCTTTCCAGTCGATGGCGAGGTCTTTGAAGTGGACTATCGGAATGCGCCCGCTGACCTTTTCGATCCACTGGGCCGGGTCGCAGCCCGCCGCCGACATCCAGAATGTGTCCAGCTCGAACACTATCATGTCGGGGTCCGTCTCTTCGATTAATATCGCCATCCCGGCCTTGCCGCCCAGTTGCGGGAAATTGCGGAACTCCTGCGAGTGGTTATGATATTGCAGCCTGATGCCCGTGCCTTTGAACGGCTTTGCGAGTTCGTTGAGCCGCTCGGCGTATGTTTTGAAGCCCTCGACCGAATGCAGCATTTCGTTGGGCACAGACGGGGCGCCCACGATTTTGACGCCGTACAGCTCCGCCCGCCGCATCACCTCGTCGGGTTTTGAGAGGTCCCCATATATGTCGGCGACCTTCAGGCCGTATTTTTTTAGCAGGGCGATGTCTTCCTCCGGGCTCATGATGCGGCCGCCCAGCCCGGACTCCGCGCCGTCGTAGCCCATCGCCGACAGCTTTTTGTATGTTTCTTCGACATGTGCGGCAGTATAAACGCGGTAGCGCGTGGTGTAGCCTTGCAATCCGATAGGCATGGTGTAGCCTCCTGTTAGTTGTTTGTATTAATAATTTGCATTAATAATTTGTATTAATAATTTGCATTTATGATTTGCATTTATAATTTGCATTTATGATTTGCATTTATAATTTGCATTTTTTATTTAATATAGGCCGCAAGCCTTTAAGGTGGCGTACGATGTGGCGGCGCAGTCGAACGGGTCTTCGCCGTACGTAAAATCCTGTTCCACAATAAAAGCCCTTACCCCGGCGGCGAGCGCCGTTTCGACGATTTCGGGCCAAGGCAGGTTGCCGTCCCCTATTTGCGCGAACTGTTTGTCTGTGTCGCCGATGCCTGTGCCGTAATTGGCAGGGGCGATGCGGTAGTCCTTGACGTGCAGATAGTTCAGGCGGCCTTCGCAGCGCTTGATCCATGCCAGTATGTCGCCGCCGCCCGCCTGCACCCAGTGGGTGTCGAGCATGAAATGCACGGCCGCAGGGTCGAAGCCGTCATAGAGCAGGTCCATGCCGGTGGCGCCGTCCGCGAAGCGCCTAAACTCCTGCGCGTGGTTGTGGTAGCCAAGATACACGCCGTCCCGCGCCAGCGCGCGCCCCGCCGCGTTGATCCGCTCGATGGCCTGCATGTAGCCGTCGCGGCTTTCGCGGCACTCCGTGGGCATCGTGCCAATCATGACCTCGTCGCAGTCGAACAGGCGGCAGTATTCGATATATTTTTCCGGCTCCTTCTCGACGGACTCGAACCCTCCCGCGAGGCAGCAGAACTCCATGCCGAGGCCGTCGATGAGCTGCTTGTGCTCGGCGGGCGCCATGTCCGGCATGATGCTGCCCTGTATCGACCTGTAGCCGATGTCGCGCAGCCTTTTGAGCTTTTCGGCATATGGGAGCGGCGAGAAGCGTAGGCCATAGAGGATTATTGATAGGTTGCTGTGTTTGTTGGGCATAAAATCACTCTCCTGTTCATTTTTACGGGGATATCCTCACGCCGGCGATGGTGTTGGCGGCGATGGGGAAGGATATGTCTTTGCCGCTGATTGCTGCGGCGCCGACAACATTGCCGCACAGATCCACCAGCTCCGCCTTTTTCACTTCGAACGGCGCGCTGATAGTCACATTGTCCGCCTTGCCGCAGGTCTCGTACACGCGCACCAGCAGCGCCCCGCACCCGCAACCACGCCCGCATCCGCGCCCGCCGTCGCCGTCGCCCTCGCCCTCGCCGCCGTCCAGCCCGACGGAGGAAAGGACCGTGCCGGCGGCTTTGAGCCCCAGCAGCGCCCCGGCCGGCGGCAGCTCGCCTTTGTGGCTGCCCGTGCTGATGTAGTTCATCGGGCGGCAGAACCCGGCGGACATCTCCTGCAGAGCCTTGGGGCAGGACGCGTCGACCGCGACCCACATGTTCGCCTTGTGCACGCCGAGCTCCGGGTAGGGATCGGGGCGGGCCGACGAGTTGATGAGCGTCAGGGTCAGCGTATCGCCATAGCCACGGTAGCCGTATTTGCAATCGCTCACAAGGGCGACAGCCCGCCCGTCGCCGACACCGCTGTCGCCGTAAACGGCTGCGGCGTACTGAAGCCCCGACACGTCGTTCATGAGCGACGCCCTGCGTATGGAACCTGCGGCCACGTCCGTTTGGTATGCTTCGGGGGCGTCCGCCAGCGGCAGCGAGTATACCAGCACCGGCACATTTTTGTCGTCCTCCGCGTACTCGTGCCAGTTGACGTCAAACGTAAACGACAGCGCCCTCGCGTCGCGGTCCAGCGCGACGGTGGTGACGACCTTGGACGACTTTATCTCCTGCTCCATCACAAAACCGTTGCGCAGTGCGCCGTCCGGCATGGGCGTCAAGTTGAGCGTCTTAGCCACCGGCTCGCTGCCGAGCAGGCGGCCCAGCCGCCACGCGCTGTTTGACTTGCGCTCGGCGTTGATATACATAAGGCGCCCGCCGTCCGACCCGCATTTGATCTGCTCCTTGCCTGTCGCCTTGTCGATGAGCGAGAGCAGCGCCCCGTCTTCGGAGCTGAAAACGGCTTTTAAGTAATCGTTTTCCAGCGTGACCTCCGGGTGTATCCCCTCCGACCTTGGGAACGGGCAATAGTAGAACGGGTATTGGGCCCCCAGCTCAGCCTCGCCCAGCACCACGGTGACATAGCCCGTCGCCGGCACCGTGACTTCGACAAGCAGCCTGAAATACTGATGGTCCCAATATTTTGTGTAGTCCTTGTCCAGCAGTTGGAACGGGACGGCGGCGCCCGCGTGGTCGGCGACGGTTATCCGCCTCAGATCGCCCGCCCAGTCCCATACGGTTATCTCCACCGTGTCTGTGCGCTCGTGCGCGGAGGGGTTGAATATGTTGTATATGCGGACCTTGCCCTTGCCTGCCTCGGGGCTGGGGACGCCTGAAAAGCTTTCGATGCCGTAGCCGACGCCCGCGCCCTCCGACTGGGTCTCGGCGACGTCGGCGCCGGTTTCGACGGCTATCATCGAGGTGTCGATCCTGTCGGACAGCGCCCTGGTCGCGTTCTCGCGCGCCGTGTTGGCTACCGACATGGTGTCGGCATACAAAGCGACGGCATGCTCACGCGACTCCTGCACGCAAGAGCCCGTCAGGATGTCGTGGAAGTGCGTGAAGAGCACGTTCTGCCACGCCCTGCGCAGTTTGTCGCCGGGATATGTGTAGCCGGCCATGAGCGAGCTTAGCGCATTGAAGCCCTCCGCGTCCAGCAGGGCGGCCTCGCTCCTGCGGTTGCCCATCTTTATCCTGCTCTGCGTCGTGTAGCAGCCCGTGGAGACGAAATTTATCTCCTTGTCGACCACCGGCACCTTGTCGCGCACGGATTCGGCAATCTTGAAGAACTCGCGGAACGTGCCGAACTTGATGGCCGGGAACACAGGCCATTGCTGCATTTCGAGGGCCCGCTCTATGTCTTTGCGGGTTGGGCCGCCGCCGTGGTTGCCGACGCCGTAGACGATGAGCCCTGTTTTGATCCCCGCGCAGCGCTCCGAAAGATCGATAAGCCCTGCGCCGATATCGGGGGTGATGCCCGAGTTGTACCAATACGGCTCGCAGTACATGAGAAGCGTCTTGCCCGACGGGGCTTTCCAATTGTATAGCACATGGCGCTCGCTAAGGCCGCGGCAGTGGTAATAGTATTTGACATTGCCGTAGCTGTCGATCTCCGGGATGTTGGCGGTATGCCCGAATGTGTCCGGGGAAAAGTCCACTTCGAGGGTCTTGGGATCGACGCCCCACACATCCTTCATATAGTCGCGGGTGTAGCGGATGTGCCGGAGCAGGGACTCCGTGTTGGGCATGTTCTTGTCGGTCTCGA
>WRLR01000208.1 GCA_009777515.1 Oscillospiraceae bacterium
CGAAGCGACCACCGTAGCCGCTGCAGGCGGCGCTACGACAGCCGCTGCCACAACAGCCGCAGCCACTCAGGCGGCTGACGCGGGCGCGAACGGTGCGAGCGGTGCGGACGGGCCGTATGCGGAGCCCGTCCATTTCACATTCGCCAACCTGGGCGACGACACCCTGGACTATTCTAACGACATCATCTACCAGGAGTATTCCGAAAGGTTCAATTTCACTTGGGAAATCTACACCATGATTTGGGACAACTGGGGGGAGAAAACGCGCCTGTGGATCAATGCCGGCGATATGCCGGACATTGTGTACTGGAATTTCAACTATGCCGAATATCTGCAGTATGTCGACGCCGGAATGCTGGGCGCGCTGCCCGCAGGCTGGGAAGCGAACTATCCGAACGTAAACGACGTGCAGCTTCGGACAGGCATTAAAGACTATGTCGTCATCGATGGCACACAGTACGCGCTGCCCCGAGCAACTTTCTACCATTTCTCGCCCGTCGACACGCTCATGTACCACGGCAGTTGCATATACCGCCCGGACTGGCTGGAGGCGCTGGGCATGGATCCGTGGGAAGACGGCGGGATGATAACGCTGGAGCAGTTTAAAGAGTACATCAACGGCGCCATCAACAACAACCCGGACGGCCTGCCCGCCAGCAGCGTCACAGGTCTGACGGACACGTACGCCCTTGTGTGCCGCCTTATCGTGTCGATGGGCGACGAGGGGTACAACACCTTCTACTTGAGGGATGGGCAGTATATTTGGGGGCCGACGACCGAGGGAACGCTGGAAGGCATAAGGCTCCTGCGCGAGCTTTATCAGGGAGGGTACATCGATCCAGACTTCTATATGATCACCGACAAGGTGCATGGCGACAAGTTTAACGCCGGCACTGCCGCCATGTTCTTTGACGACATGACCGCAGGCTCCTACGCGGGCTACATCAGGTCGTTCGGCGATGCAAACCCGGAATTGGGCGATCCCAATGATCACATATCGCTGGTAAATATTTTAGCCCCCGACGGTAAATGGCACGGCACGCAGAGCGCCAACTGGTGGTCGGCTATGATATTCCATCCGTCACTGGAAGCCGTCAAGATGGAAAGGGCGCTCGCGTTGTTCGACTACACCGCCACGCTGGAGGGGCAGGAGCAAGTCCGCATGGGCATCGAGGGCGTGGACTTCATAAAGCACGGGAAAGGCGACTACGAGCTCATCCGCCCGCAAAACGAAAACGGCATGTGGCCGTCCATCTCGTCCATCTACCCATCCCTTTCCATGCTCAATAGTTTTGTCATCAACGGCGACGATTTCAACTTTGCCAATCCGGAAACATTGCAACGCGCCAAGGATGTGACTGCCAAGCAGTACAAGAACAAGGAGTTGATGGGTTCGCTGCTTCCATACGACTATGACTGGCAATTCTATTCGAGCCCAGTAAAATCCAATTACAGCGGCTCGCTCATCAACGACGAGATCGTGCGCATCGCTATAGGTACAGGGGATATCGAGTCAGAGTGGCAAGTGTTTATCGATTCCATGAAAGGAACCGTGGACCCGCTGCTGGAAGAACTGAACACGGTATTGATAAATTAGGTTAGAGGTCTGAATTGATAAATTTAAGCGATTAGGTTGGAGGTCTAACAATGCGTAAGCCCATGATAGCAGATCCATATCTTACGAGTTATTACCGGCACGCAAAAAAGCATGTGTATGAAAGCCGTTTGCTGGACGACATGTCCGACACGTCGCACTTTGAACTGCGGGCAAAACATAATGGCGGCGGCTATACCGCGAAGGCGGGCGAGTCGCCTGTATGTGCTGCAATAAGCGAAGCAACTGCCGGAGGAGCGGCCGGCGGATCAACCGCAGGCGAAGCCGCATCTGCGGTGGAACGTTTCGCACGCATCGATAAGGCGCGGCGCGACGGGAAGGACGTTATGCGCATGTCCTCCGCAGTGATTGTGGGCCCGCCAAACCCTGAAAAGGGGCGCAACTGGGGATCGGCTATACTCTACCTCCCTTTCAACGGCGAGGATTGGTCGGATTATAATCGCGTTACATACGAGGTATATCCTGATCTGCCGGGCTTTCGCATCGTCTCCATGTACGCATACCTGTACAATGACGGAGAGAGCAAGCTACCTAAAAACGAGGTCCGTGAAGGCGCCCATTCCACCATATTGAAAAATCACGAATGGAACTTTTGCACATGGGAGTTTCCGGAGCTGGGTCGGGAGAAGGTCATCGGGTTCGGCTTCGAGTACCGCTTGCAAGGCGCCGAGCCGGGTGCATCCACCACCGCTATATTCGATTTTGCCAACTTTAGGCTGGAAAAGGTACACGCAGACTATACCAAGGGCTGGACGCCAGAATGCGGTGAGATCTCTTTCTCCCATACGGGCTACCTCCCCAGCACAAAAAAAACCGCAATCGCAAACGGGCTGCCAGTCGACGAGTTTTCGCTCATATCTTCGGACGACGGGCGCGTGGTTTATACTGGAACCATTACACTAATGAAAGCGCACACTGGCGCGTACCAAATCCTTGACTTCAGCAGTTTTACAGAAGAGGGGCGCTACTTCATCAAGGCAGGGGATAAGGCTACGCCCCCGTTTTCGATTTCGGCCACCCTCTGGCACGATGTAGTGGAGAAAGTGATCAACTCGTTTTATGCCCTGCGATGCGGCTACCCGATCCACGGCATCCACGATGTCTGTCACCAAGATTTGCGCGCACAGCATGACGGCTTGCAAAAAGTCATGAACGGCGGCTGGCACGACGCGGGCGATCTGTCGCAGGGCATCGTCAACACGGCGGAATCGTGCTATGCGATGATGTCGTTGGCTACGTCATTAAAAGGCAAAGAAGCTTCCCTTGCCGATCTGTTGTGGGAGGAGGTGCGCTGGGGGCAGGACTGGGTGCTCAAAACCCGTTTTACCAATGGCCACCGCGTCGCTTGGCTTACACTGGGCTACTGGATGGATGGCATATTCGGCAGCGCGGACGATCTTGTATACGATGCAATCCGCTCGCCATACGAAAATTTCATATGCGCGGCGTCCGAGGCGCTGGCTGCGCGTTTCTTCGCGGAGGGGGATGCCCCCTTTGCCCGTTACAACTTAAACGCGGCTAAAGAAGACTTTGACTTTGCGGCGGCAGACATTTTACAGGACGGAAATAAAAAGCTCGATGTCCACGCACAGGGCGTCCTGGCGGCGGTGGAGCTGTTCGGCGCCACGAACGACAGCTCCTATCTGAACAAGGCCGTCGAATACGCCAAAGCCGTGTTGGCCTGCCAGCAGGATGCGTGGCCCGACTGGCAGAAACCCATGAGAGGCTTCTTCTATACAGACACCGACAAAACTGAAATCCTGCACTACCCCCACCGCGGGCACGAGCAGGCTCCAATGGTTGCGCTATGTAAACTGTACGGGCTCATCCCCGGACACCGCGAAGCCGTAAGCTGGCTGAACGGCATTCAGCTTTATGCCGACTATATAAAAGGGATCGTCAAGTACACAGCGCCGTACGATATGCTGCCCGCGTCCATCTATAGCCTGGGCGAAATTGAGGATACCGGCGGCAGGCGCTCATCGTTCAGAATCCCACCGGAGAACGCAATAAACCAAATCAAGCAGGGCATTAAACTCTCCGACACGCATTACTTGAAACTCTTCCCGGTATGGTACACGTTCCGGGGCAACAGCGGCACCGCATTATCGGCGGCGCGCGGAGTGTTAGAGTGCGCACTTGTATTAAATGATAACGAACTCATAGAGATATGCCGCCGCCAGCTTGAATGGCATGTCGGCAGGAACCCCTTCAACCAATCGCTAATCTGGGGCGAGGGCTACAACTACACGACGCAATACACCGCTACGTCCGGGGACATCGTGGGCACGCTTCCTGTGGGCGTGGAGACACAGCATGACGAGGATGTGCCGTACTGGCCTGTCGCGAATTGTCCCAATTACAAAGAAGTGTGGGTGCACCCAGCGTCCCGATGGTTGTGGCTCATGGAGCATCTTTACGACTGATATAATTCGTAGGGGACGGCCTTTGGAAGTCCCGCATGCAAGCTTATACAGTCGCGTAAGTCTTGCGCGTACGGTTGTCAGTAAAAACATCGCCTCCGCCAGCTACATGTCGATCAGCCTGAAGGACTTTTATTGCCCGCAGCAGGTAATGTTTCACAGCATCACCCTGAGCAAGGGAAGCCCGTGGTCTTTTAAAACCCGGGCAAACTGGTAGACAGCTTTGGGCAGTACAAGCTGCATTGCTGGCTGGGTAAGACAAGTTCATTAGAAAAAATGGCTGAGCGCCTGAATAAAGAAATTTCCGATGTTACCAAAACGACCCATATAAAGCCGTACTGGTAGCGGGGGAGTTGACGAACTCGCCCATCATGGTGGGCGAGTTCCACTTTGGGTCGATGGACGTCGGCATGGTGTCAACTGGTTTGAACGGCGCATT
>WRLR01000209.1 GCA_009777515.1 Oscillospiraceae bacterium
GCCGTCCGCGACGGGCTGCGCCACGGCAGCGCCCGCCAATAGCCCAATGGCGAGGCATACGGCGGCGATCATCACAGACTCCGCCAGCATGCCAGCCGCGACCTTGCCCCTCTCCATGCCCATGGCGCGCAGGACGCCCACCTCATATTTGCGTTCCCTGACCGCGAGGAAGGAAACCAGCGCCAGCACAATGGCGCCCAATATCAATATGACAACCATGAATGTCACGGCGGCGCCCCGCATACCGGCGAGCGGGCCGGTCACCTTGTCATACGCCGCCTGGTTGATGGAGACGTTGTATGTGACTGGCAGCCCCTTCGCCCTGACCTCCGCCTCGAAGCGCGTAATGTCGTCGGGATCTTTTAGAAAATATACCGTTTTCATGTCCAGCCCGGCATTGGTCTCCCACCCGGCGGACATAAGCGTGTCAAAGCTTGTGATGACCTCGTTGCGCCTGTTGTCGGCGAACCTGCCGTTCATCGCCAGGAACCAACTGATATATTCCTCCGTGTAATCGGCATATATGCCCACGACCGTCAGGCGGTAGTTTTTGTTCGCCGCGTACGCGCCGTTGAGCTCAATGACATCGCCTATTGAAATGTTGTTGATAGCTGCGATCTCTTCGCTTATTATGCATTCGCCCGGGCCGCCGGATATCATCTCGCCTTGCACGATTTCCCGCGTAGACCCGAAGTCCGCAAGCGTGTCCGGGTCGGAGGTGCTGACTAGCTTCAGGGTCTCCACCATTACCTCCTCGCCGTTGTCGTTCACACGCGTCGCCGTCCCGAAGGATTCGTCGTCGACGGCGTAAAACGTGCCGCTCCACGCGTACATCTCCGCGTTGAAGATTGCTTGACGCAGGAGCTCCGATTCCGCAAACGCGTAAAAGTCATCGATGGAGATATAGCTGGCGTCCTCCCTGCCCAGGCCGATCTGCCGCATCTCTATAAAATCCTGCCTGACCTCGACCCGTGAGCCAAGGTCCAGGCGAATATTGTCGACGACCCTCGCGGCCGCATTGTTGATGGTCAGCGCCACAACCGCAGAGGCGACGATCGATAGCGTCACGGCTGCAATCAATAGATTCCGCCCTTTGTTGCGCGCAAGGTTTTTTATAGCGTTGGCCAATATATACATGCACGGCCCTCCTTGCGGATTACATTAACATGCGAGTCTGTAGATTGTCTGTAGATTGGCTGTGGATTTACTGTGGATAAGCTGGGGATCGGCTGTATTTAATTTATAGACACAAATTGTTTACATACGCATATACGCGTATACGCATATACACGTATGGTTGATTATGTGGGCAGGTCACGCATGGTTGATTATATGGGCAAGTCCATCCAAAACAACACGCCGTCGTCCGTGTTGGCGAGTGAAAACGTGGCGCCCATGGCGTCAAGCGTCTTTTTAACGATGGTCAGCCCCAGGCCCCCGCTCATGCTAGCGTCTGCGCCGAAGCCGTTGACTGTTCCAACAGGTGCGCCAACGGTTGCGCCAGTGACAGTTCCCACACCCATGCCCGCGCCAGCGGCTGCGCCCACTCCCGTTCCAGCGGCTGCGCCCGCTCCCGCACCAGCGCCAATACGCGCGCCGGTGTTTAGGACGCATATGCGGCGGCGCCCGGCGGCGGGCGGCTCGCTCCATATACGTATTTCACCGCCCCTGGGCGTGTTTTGCACGGCGTTTTGCACCACATTGGACAGCGCCCTATGCAGCATTTTCGGGTCGGCGAAGCATGTCTGGCCTTCCGGGATGTCGACGCGGATGCCCTGCCCGCTGGCCACCGCCAATGCCCGGAGCGGCGGCAGAACGGCGCCGACCGCGACGCCTATGTCCAGCACCTCCGGCTTGGGCACGATCATGCCCTCGTTCAAGTTGACGATTTCCATAATTTCGTTTATTGTCTTCGCCTGGGCGTCCATCAAGCGCATGCACTCGCGCAAATACTTGGGGTGGTTCTTATAGTCCCCCACGTTCTCCGCCATCCCCTCCAGCAGCGCGCAGACTGCCGCCACGGGGGTCTTCAGCTCGTGCGATGCCGCTGAGAAAAAATGCCGCTGCGCCTCCTCCATCGCCCGCGACCGCGCCACTTCCCCCTCCAAACTGGAAATGGTGTCTTTGAGCCGCTCGTACATGGCGTGGACGCCGCGCGCCAGGTCGCCCAGTTCGTCCAGCCGCTCCGGCAGGGCGGGGACGTCCACGAGGCACGCCATCTTTTCAGTATCGCTTGCAAGCCGCTTTATCGGCTCGGTCATTTGCCGCGCGAAAATGAACGCGCCCGCCACGCCGAGCGCCAGCATGCCGCAGAGCGCGGCCAGCGTCTTTGCGGCCAAGTCGCCATAGCCCGCCCCGTGCGCGCCACTGTCCGTTGCGCACAAAGTGTATCTTTGATCGATCGTCATGATTATTCTGAAATTACCGGAGTTCGGTACGATGCCGGGCTCGATGTCGGGCGTGGAGAACAGGATTTCGTTCTCATTGTTTCTTTCATTGTCTCTTTCATTGTCTCTTTCAATGTCCCATTCATTGTCCCTAATATAAAATGAAAAGGACTGGTTGTTTTCGTAAAATTCGCGCGCGAGGGCGACCAGCTCGTCGGGGCTTTTGCCTTGTAGCCGGCCGTACAGGCTCTGATAGGAGCGGTTCAACTGTTGCAACTGCGCCGAGCTGTAAAATGCCAAAAATTGCCGCGAGAATAGCGCCACCGTCACACTGACCAGGACGACTATAAAGACTGCGGTATATGTAAAAACCTTGAAGAAAATGCCGCGCTTTTTCATGGGGCGCCCCCGTCCTCCACGCGGTAGCCGACGCCGCGCACATTGATGATGATATTTTCCGGCAGCTTAGCCCGCAGGTTCTTAATGTGCGTGTGCACGACGCTCCCGTCGCCTTCGTAGTCATACCCCCATACGCGGGAGAGTATGGTGTCGTGCGCCATGGTCCGGCCCTTGTTTTGCACCAGGAGCAGCAGGATGTCAAATTCCTTGATCGTCAGCGGCAGCGCCGCGCCATCGTAATGCGCGATGTAGTCGTCGGGCCTGAGTGAGAGGCTGCGGTGGCGCACCTCTTTGGACAGCGCCCCGCTCCTGCGTAAAAGGGCCTCCGCTCTTTTTAGCAAAAGCTGCATTTTAAACGGCTTGGTCACATAGTCGTCCGCTTCCGCGTCAAACGCGCGGATTTGGTTCTCGTCGTCCGCCAGCGCCGTCATCATCATGACGGGCGTGTCGCGCATGCGGCGTATTTCGCGCAGCAGCTCATGCCCGCCCAGACCTGGCAGCATAATGTCGAGTATGACAAGATGGTACGCGCCGCTTGCAAACATTTTCAGCGCCTCGCCGCCGTCCCGGCAGGCGTCCGCCTCGTACCCGGCGTCTTGTAGGAACGCCTTGACTGTATTGCAGATATTTTCGTCGTCCTCGACGAGTAAAATTTTTATGCCCATATAAAAGGCCATGCACAGAATGCGCACAAATTGTCATGAAAACAGCAATGGCAATGGCAAGCTTTAATCCCAATTGCTTGCCTTCGCGCCACAGTTCTGCCCTTTCAAGTATTTTCCGCTATTTTTACCATGTTCTGTTCTATTACATTTTATCCATGTTCTATTTATCTATCTATCTATCTATCTATCTATCTATCTATCTATCATATTGATTTATTTACTATGCCAATCTAAAACAATATAATAGACTTGCCGGCAAATGACAAATAAATTTTTGGAGGGCGATACTGTGTTTCAACCAAAAGGCATCATCCCGCCGCTCATAACCCCCATCGACGGGGACGGGCGCATAAATTTCCCCGTTATGGGGCAGCTCATCGACATGCAGCTCGACCAGGGCGTCCATGGCATTTTCCCGTTCGGCACGACCGGCGAGTTCTACGCCTTTGACGGCGGCGCCTACCGGGAGGTGGTGGAATATGTGGTCCGGCGCGTCGGCGGGCGGGGGGCCCGTTTCCCGGGGGCGGGCCCCAACACCCCCCCCGGGGGGGGCGGGGCGGGGCATCCCCCCCTTCCCCCCCCCCCCCCTCTTCTGGAGGGAGAGTTTCGGCCCTCCGTGCCTTCCCGCGAGCCGATGGGAGGGGGCGTGGGGGGGGCGGAGGCAGCCTGCCTTGGTGGTATCCGGTGCGTACGGGGGGGGGATATCCGAGCAAAGGCGGTCATCCTGACGACCGGGACCGCGCTGGGGGGAGAGATCTATATCGGGAAAGAGGTCCGGCCGGGGGCCGGTGACGGGCGCCCCCCCTCCACGCTCCTCTCCAAGGCCCTTTTGAGGGCGGGATTCCAGCTTTTCAGGCTCAAGACGGGAACCCCCCCCCGCCTGTTGCCCTCCAGC
>WRLR01000210.1 GCA_009777515.1 Oscillospiraceae bacterium
GAGGAATATGACGCCCGGGCACAGGTTGTATCGCCCTGTGAGGCAGTACTCGCACTCGCCGCAGGTCTGCCCCGGCTCCAGCGCGACGCTGTCGCCGACGGAAAGCCCCGCCACCCCATCGCCGACCTCCGTTATTGTGCCCGCGCACTCGTGCCCTAAAATAAAGTCGCCCTTTACCAGGTTGCGCCCTATGCGCCCCAGTTCGTAGTAATGCACGTCCGAGCCGCATATGCCGACGTACTCGAGCTTGACGACAACCTGCCCTGCCCCGGCTTTGGGCATCGGGACTTCTCTGATCTCCATTTTTTGGACGTCAGTCATGAACGCCGCTCTGTTAACCATATATATCAACCCCTATGTGAATAAAATGGCTGCCCGGTTGCCATTGGCGCAACGGCGCCATTGGCGCTCTTGACGTTATTTGCGCCGGATGCCTACTTGACAAAAAACTTGTACGCCGTCGCTGTTGAAAAAGCCTCGCCTGCATACGCTATGCCGCCCGGGAAATGCGGCTTGTGAATGGTATCCGGGAAAAACTGCGTCTCCAGGCAAAAGCCCGCGTGGCACTGATACGTGGCGCCGCCCTTGCCCTTTGTCCCCTCCCTGATGAAGTTTGCCGTATAGAGCTGGACGCCGGGGAGATCCGTATATGCCTCCAACGCGCGCCCGCTCGCCTCGTCGTAGGCCTCCGCGATTTTGCGCCAGCCCTCGCCGTTCAAAACATAGTTGATGTCGAACCCGTTGTGTATGTTGCCCGACGCGATGACTTCTTTTATCGCATCCCCAAGGTTGCGGGGCTTAGTGAAGTCGAACGGCGTCTTTTTAACCTTCAACACCTCGCCGGTCGGTATGTTCTGCGCGTCCGACTGCGTGATAAAATCGGCGTTGATTTTCAATGTCTGCCCGTATACCGGACCCGAGTCCTGCCCGGCCAGGTTGAAATAGATATGGTTCGTCAGATTGATCGGCGTGTCCATGGTCGGGATCGCCGTATAGTTTAATAGCAGCGTCCCATCGTCGCTAAGCGTGTAGCACACCTCCACCGAAACCTCGCCGGGGAAGCCTGCCTCCCCATGGTCGCGCGTCGCCAGGCGCACAAGGCTGTCCGTCGCCTCGACGACGGCAAAGTTTCGCCTCGCGTAATTGCCCCTGCCGCCGTGAAGAGTGATGTTTTGATCGTTTGCGTCCAGGACGTACTTTTTGCCGTTTAATGAAAAACCGTTTTTTATCCTGTTAGCCACCCTGCCGATCACTGCCGCAGATGGAGCCCCGCGCGAAGCGTAGCCATCCATATCGTCTCTTCCGAGAACCACGTCGGCTTTTTTGCCGCTGCGGTCGGGCGCCAGTATCCTGTGGACCGTCGCGCCAAATGAGATAACCTCAACAGTGACGCCGCCGCCGTTCAGCTCTGCCATCCAGACGGGATCGCCGTCGGGAGTTTTACCGAAATTGACCAGTGCCATGTGAGCCTCCAATTATATATTTTATGGCGATTTTGTGCGGACGAATGGTGTTTGCAATGCGTACAGTTTCGCATGCGGACGAACACTGTTCGTCCCTACGTGGTGTCGTGCATGCGGATGAATAGTGCTTGGTGTCGTGCATGCGGACGAACACTGTTCGTCCCTACGTGGTTTCGTGCATGCGGACGAATGGTGCTTGGTGTCGTGCATGCGGACGAACATTGTTCGTCCCTACGTGGTGTCGTGCATGCGTGTGAATGTTGTTCGCCCTTGCCTTGCTGTGGTTATGCGAATGGGTTTTCTGTGGCGTAGAGGGCGCCTTGCGGCTTGTTGTATGCTATGTCGCCGACGCCGAGGTAGTCGAACACCGTGTACAGCGCCTTGCCGGCGTGCGAGAACACCACGGCGCCGTGGTGCGGGTAGCGCTTGGCGATCAGCACATGGCGGTAGAAGCGCGCCATCTCCGGGATGCCGAACACGCCGATCCCGCCGAACGAGTGCGTGGCGACCGGCAGGACCTCGCCCTGCGCGATATATGCCTGCAGTGTGGAGTCAGGGTTGGCGTGCAGGCGGTAGAACGTGATCTTGCCCGCGCCAATCTCGCCCTCCAGGGTGCCGCGCGTAATGTCCGGCGCCTCCCCGCCCTCCATGAGCCGGTTCATGATCAACTGGTACTTCATGCCCGCGCCGTTGGACAGCTTGCCAATCGGGGTGTTCCCACAGTGGAAGCCCATAAATGTGTCGGTCATCTTATAGTCGTACGGGAACTTGCCTTTTATGTCGCTTTCAAACAGATCGGCGGGTACGGTATTGTTGATGTCGAGCAGCGTCACCGAGTCCATCGTGACGCAAGCGCCTATGTACTCGCTGATTGCGCCGTATATGTCCACTTCGCAGCTCACGGGCATCCCCTTGGACGCCAGCCTGCTGTTTACATAGCACGGCATGAACTTGAAGGCCTTCGGGAAAGCGGGCCAGCACTTGTTGGCGAACGCCACATATTCTTTGGCGCCCCTGTTCTGCTCCGCCCAGTCCATCAGCGTCAGCTCGTACTGCGCGAGTCGGGGCAACAGATCGGGGTAGCGGTTCCCGCCGTCGCCGAGCTCGTTGTGCATCTCGCTCGCCAGCATCCCTATCCGGGGATCGCCGGCATGCTCCTCAAACGACATGACCAAGTCGAGCTCGGAATTCTCCTGGATTTCAACCCCCATGTCGTACAGCCCCTTGATCGGGGCGTTGCAGGCGAAAAAGTCCTGCGGCCTGGGGCCGAACGAAATGACCTTCAGGTTCGACAGGCCGATCAGCGCGCGGGCCACGGGAATAAAGTCCTTGACCATGTCCGCTATGTCGTTGGCCGTCCCCACGGGGTACTCGGGTATGACCGCCTTGAGCCGCCTCAGCCCGAGGTTGTACGAGCAGTTCAGCATGCCGCAGTACGCGTCGCCCCTGCCGTTTATCAGATCGTTCGAACTCTCCTCAGCGGCAGCCGCGTACATGACGGGGCCGTCGAAGTGCTCGGCTATCAGCGTCTCGGGCGTCTCCGGGCCGAAGTTGCCAAGAAATGCCACAAGCGCGTTGCAGCCCTCGGCCTTGACCTCGCTCACCGCCTTTAGCATGTCCGTCTCGTTTTCGACTATGGTGTGCGCCAGGAACGCCTCGATCCCGTAGAGGGCCTTGCAAGCGTTGGCGACCGCCTTCCCCCGGCGCGCGGAGAGCGACAGCACGAAGCAGTCCCGGCTGACCGCTATGATGCCCAGTTTTATGTCCGGTATATTTTGCATATAGAAGACCGTGCACAGGCTGCGCACAAATATTTTCGAGGAATGCAATGGTTAATGACGATTATCTTTAGCATTAGCATTGGCATTCGTCATGATGCGCTACAGTCCTACCCTTTCATTATTTTTTCGTGTTTACCGCCATGCGCCCATAGCACATAAACAACGCATGTTAGTGCAGTTGCGGTCGTACCTTGCTGCGGTGCGCTGAGGACAGCGCACCCTACATTGACATTTTGCACGCTAAAACATAATTTGCGCTATTTGCGCTGCTACCATGTGGTTCTGTCGGGATGCGGGAACGGGCTCTCATAACCCGTCAGCGCGTTCAGGCGGTCGATGTCGCCGCTGTCGAGCTCAAAATCGAACACTTTGGTGTTATCCGCGATGCGCGACGGCGTGGCCGACTTCGGCAACGGTAAAAAGCCGCGCTGCAGGCACCAGCGCACGCAGACCTGTGCGGTCGTCTTGCCGTGCTTGCTTGCAATCTCCGAAATTATGGGGTCCTTCAAGAGGTTGGCGGGCCCGCTGCCGCCGAACGGGCTGTAGGCCTCCAGCAGCATGCCGCGCTCGGTGGTGGCCTTGACGACTTCCGGCTGCGTGTCGCTCGGGCACAGCCTGATCTGGTTGACCATGGGCTTGATCCTTGCGGTCTCCAGTATTGCGTCGATATGGTGCGCGTGGAAGTTGCTGACGCCTAAAGCGCGGATGAGGCCTTCGTCGAGCATGTCCTCGAAGGCGCGCCACGACTCGGAGTTCCAGTACGCCCAGCGATCGCGGAAGTCCTTGGGGCACGGCCAGTGGATCAAATATAGATCGAGATAGTCAACCTGGAAGTCCTTGAGGGATTTTTTCAGCGCTACCTTCGTCTCCTCGTAGCCGCGCACCCTGTTTACGAGCTTGCTGGTGATGAACAGTTCCTCCCTGGGCAGGCCGTATGCCGTAAGGGCCTCGCCGATGCTGTGCTCGTTGCCGTATACCGCTGCCCCATCGATGTGCCGGTAGCCGGCGTCCAGGGGGGCTTTGATGGCGACGCGCGCCCCTTCCCCGCCGGGGGTCTGCCCCGTTCCGACCCCGCCGCACGGGATTTTTA
>WRLR01000211.1 GCA_009777515.1 Oscillospiraceae bacterium
TTTGGATGTGTACGGCAAGCGAGTCGCCAGGCTGCGCACCGTTTATGTAGATAGGGCCGGTCTGCGGGTTCGGGCCCGTGCGCTCCAGCTTGCTGGCCAAGTCCGTCTCTTCTTTTATCAGCCCACTGAACGCGTCCTCGGTGTATATTTCGACAGTCTCCCCGGGCTCGACTGTCGCTACGACCGGCGCGTAGCGCGAGAACAAGTAGCTGTAGTTCCCTTCCTGGCGTATCGTTTTCATATGCGTCTATAGTCGGGGTCAAGCGACCCAAGCGGTCTAATCAGCCAAAGCGTCGCAAGCGGCTCATACAGCCTGTGCGGCCCGGCCCGACATGCCCCTCTCCTTTTTATTGTATATTATACAATATTTATGGTAATGTATGATGTGCCACATTGACTGGGGGGCGGTGAACGGAATGGAATTGGTTTTGCCGGCATTAATGCATAAACAAGCGGCGATGGATTACAGACAGGAGCATTTTGACTGCGGGGAGACGGAAATGCACGGCGATGGAGGCTTGGATCGCGCGAACACGTATGTTGGCTGGCTTGAAAAGATTCGATCCGATATGACCCGCCCGTTCAGCGAGGAGCTGGTACCGGCGACTGTATATTTTGGCATGAGCTGCGGCAAGATTGTTGGGATGCTGCAGATACGGCACAAATTAAACGAACGCCTGTTAAAGACTTATGGCCACATAGGCTACGGCGTCCGTCCGTCCGAGCGGCGCAAGGGCTACGCCACGCAAATGCTGGCGGCAGCCCTTGTTATATGCCGCGATGAAATGGGTATCGAAAAAGTTCTCATAAGCTGCGATAAAAAGAATATCGGCTCCGCAAAAACCATACTAAACAACGGCGGGGCGCTGCACCGCGAGTTCGTCGACGTCGACGGCAGCACGGTGCAGCAATATTGGATTGAGCTGGCACGATAGCGACTGGCAGAGTGCCAGCGGCATAGTATTTATCTTTTTATTTTACCCTGGTTACTTCATACCCCAGTTCGGATAGTTGGGCCACTACGCCTGTCTTGCTTAAATAATGCGCGGCGCCGACCACTATGAAATAATCGCCCCTATCTACGCCGTCTTCTAAAAACCCGACGATTTTTTCCGTCATACCGATGTCCCGTTCAAGAAACATCTTGTTGTTGTACTCAATAAGCAGCGGGTCGTCATATTCCATATCTATCCCAAACAGTAATATTAAAGTCTCCTCGTCGCCCGCTTTCACCGCTTCCAGCGCCGCTTGCAAAAGGACCGATAAATCCGTAGCCTGGCCATGGCCATCGTCGCTCGACCCGCTGTCGTCGCCCCCGTCGCCGTCGGCTGGCGGCAGTGCAGTATTCAACAATTCCAGAAGCAGCATTTCTTGTAGTTCATACGAATAGGACGCGAACAGCTCCATTTGAAATTGAATGCTTTCAAGCTGCAGCAAATTCTTGCCGGACGCATACGCCTTCTGTAGGAAATACATATCGATACCCATCGCAGAGCTTTCTTCCATAGCCTGGGCGTCTCCCGCAGACATTAGATACGCCGTCAAAAAGTTGTTCGCCATCCATGGCTGGATATAGTCATAAAACTCCGCCGGCATACCCAATGCCTCGCAAACATCCACATATAAAGCATATGTTTCCGCTGTCAAAAAATCAGCTATTGTTACGCCTTCCGACGGGTCTAAATAACCCATTCCCATAATGAGCGCCGTGTCTTCCTCGCTCACTTCCGCGATATCCGCTTCGACTACCAGGTTGGACGAGCCCGCGAACGCGACTTCTATGGGTTTGCTCATCGGGTACATGGACTCGTCGCTCAAATGGATCGAGCCTAAAAGATAGACCGTATTGGCCGCGCCCTCGACGACCCAGAAAAACCCTGTGGAGTAGTTGCCCGCCTCATATATGGCATGATCGTATACCCTGGCGGCCAGCGATAGCATTTCCTCGACGGTGCAGATTTCCGATAACTGTAAATCGCCCCCCGCCCTGCCGAGCAAAATGCCGGCGTCGACGAAGTAATCGACAGCGCCGCCTGCGCCACCCGCGCCGCTGCCGGGCAATAGGCTGTACAACGACTCGACAACCTGTTCGCGCGTTAGCAAGGCGCCTGCGCCGCTGCCTGTCACATCATATGCCGCGCTGTCCGCTTTCAGCGCCGCCCCCAGGCTCTCAAAAACAGGGGCGAACTTTTGCGCGGACAGCCCGCCCCGGTAGTTGGAATACGTGCCTTCGGCGCCCAGCCCGTAAACATGCTGCGCCATATAGACATCGCCCTCCGCCCATGAACTGTAGATGTCCGTTATCTGGGCGCCTGCTAGCGCGCTCATGGGCGCGCCAAAGGTTTGCGGACCGGAGGCGAAGACGGCCGTCGCCGTAAACATCGCCATTGCTATTGTGATAACGATACTTAAAAGCCTTTTAACATTTTTCTTGTTCATATTAAATCCCCCACTCATTTTCAGTCCCCCATTCATATTCAATCCCCCGCTCACATTGAACTTCCCACTCATTTTCAATCTCCCAAACATTTTCAATTTCCCAACATGCTCAATCTTCGATGATATTATTTTGATATCATAAATATATAATAATAATATATCTATGTCAATAAATGACCATATATTTATTATATAAATTTATTTAGTTTTTTGCGAATTAATATGATTATATCGCTTTTTATTAGCATATTCACAAAAAATTTCAATTAAGTAAATTTGATATAACATTCAAATATCTAATACATTTCATTATGCAAACAACAAAATGTTATAAATTACTTGATAATTTCATTAAATCATCGTAAAATTTTATAATCGACATACGGTTATTCATTAGAAATTTAATTGTAACGGTGATTAGGCGTATGTCAATAAAAATACTTGTTGAATAAATACAAAGGGGTGATAGCAAAAGTAAAATAAATCAATGGGTTAACCACGTTCCCGAAAAACGAGGCTGAAAACAGAGTTCTCCGACTCCAGAATAAACGGGCGTTTAACCACGTTGCACGTAAGCAATGAGGCTGAAAACGGAGACACCCGACTCCAGAACAAATGAGGCATCAGCATCTACAGCTTCAATAACATCTATGTATGGAGGTTTTCAGCAGTGAAAAAGACATTAGCATTGATCCTTGCGCTGGCTATGGTTTTTGCTTTGGCCGTACCCGTGCTATCCAAACCGGACCCCAAACCCGGCAATCCCATGTGGGACGACGCCTACAAAGGCATGGGCGCCCCTGTCGATCCCAGCGTCAGCGCCATGTCTGACGCGTCAGGCGACAAAATTACGTCGAACGCGCACAGCGGCGACGTCGACGGCATTTATTTTTATTGGGACGACAACAATAAGTCCGTACTCGACGCAACGCTCCTGGTGGCCGATTTTTTCTTTGACTTCATCAAAGGCGAGGTTGGCGAGAGAAGCTTTACGGTAACGGCGAAAAATTCCAACGCCTATTGGGACTACGAGATTGTCGAAGGCGCGGGATTTGTGCTCGCCGGCGCCGACGGCGTGTCCGCGTATAAAATCCCCCGTTTCTTTATGTATGCGCAAACCGACAAAAAAACAGGCGCGGTGGTGCTGGACAAAAAGACAGGCCTGCCCGTAATGGTCAAGGACGAGCTAAAAAACATCAATATGATATTTATAAGCGGCGACTGGATTGACGTGGAGCTGGAGATCGAAAAGGTGTGGCTCGACGAAGACGGCGCGGTTTTTGCCGGCGACGACAGCATCGTCACATTCAACAGCCCGTTTGTTCTCGGAAAACAAATCCTTTCGACTAAGTCCATATTCGGGACTACATTTTCGGTGCGTGAAAATCCGATTGACGGGTACAGGACGCACGAAAGCATCCAGTCCATCAAGCTAAAACCTGGCGAATCGGGCAAACTCACATTCGTCAACCAAAAAAAGTGGGCCAATATCAACATCGAAAAAGTGTGGCTCGCCGAATGCGATTGCGAAGAAGACTGCGAACTGGCGCCTGCGGATTTGTATGACGGCTACCATATCGTCGCCGCCCCCGAGGATGCAGAGGCGGAGTTTGAAATAAACGGCGAAGCCGCCGCGTTGGGCAATAACAAGGTAAAAGCCGGTGATTATGTCGTGTGCGAGCTGGACGGGCTGCTTGGCGATTACGGCTGGGAGCTGTATTCTGACAATGACATAGCGGTTTCAATCGGCCTCGGCGAGAGCTATACCGTCGTTTTTTACAACTTGTATTCCGTCGCGACGCCGGTGGACGATCCGGTGATATTTGTCGATAAGATATGGACAGGCGCAGGCGCGGCCGATATAGCCGAACTCGACTCCTATGTGACG
>WRLR01000212.1 GCA_009777515.1 Oscillospiraceae bacterium
AGCGATTGGGAATAGCTGATGATCGACGTCAGCGGCGTGCGCAGCTCGTGTGAGACATTGGCCACAAACTCGCGGCGCATATTCTCGAGCCTCTGCTGCTCGGTAACGTCGTGGATCACCGCGATGATGCCGCCGGGCCTGTTGGCGATGTCCGAAAATACGGAACAATAGATCTCCAGCGCCCGATCCTCATATTCCACGGTCAGCTCCCAGTTGCTCAGCTCGCCCGAATCCATAATCCCCTGCGCCGTCCGCTCGCCCATATCGAACCGTGCGGCAAGTGCGTCGAACGGGGTATGCGCCAGTTCGTGCCCGAGCTTTTCCGTGGCTGCGGGGTTCGAGAGGATCACCTCGCCTTTCATATTATATGAGATGATCCCGTCCTGGGAATAATTGAGAATGTTTTCTTGCTTGTTCTTTTCGCTGGTTATCTCCTCTAGGTTGGCCTTCAGCGCCTTCGCCATCTTGTTTGAGGCATCGGTGAGCTTGCCTATCTCGTCGTCCGACTTCGCTTCGACGGCTTGGTCGAGATCGCCGTTCGCTATGCGGTTTGCCGTGTTCATGAGCGTCTTAATGGGATCCGTGATTGTCCGCGCGAGCAGGTAGCCGGATACCGTGGCGATGAGCAGCGCAAGGGCGATGCTAAAGCTTATCGCGTTGCTGAACGCGTCGGTGAGCGAGCTCCAGGCGGCGCTGTTGTAGCGGAAATATATGATGTATTCGCCGTCCAGCAGGCGCACGAGGCGGGCGTAGTCATAGAAGCGCTCGCTGTCGGCGCGGATGACCACGCTTTCCTTGCCCTCCTGGGCGCCCCCGAGGACGGCAATCAAATTGTGCGAGCCTAATATTTCAGAGAGGAACTTGCTCATGTTGGAATTGTACAGGCCGTCCGATGAGTGGACGATGTTGTTGATGTTGGATTTGTCGATGACTGTGTATGTTTTGTATTCGTCCAGGCTGAAAAGGAAAGTGGCGTTCATTTCGTCCCTAAGGTACTGCAGCATGTCGTCGAGCGTGTACGCGCCTTCGTTGACCTGCCAGTTCCTAAAACCGCTCTCGACGCCTGCGACAAAACGGTCGTAATATATCGCCTCGACCCTGTTGTTCAGAACCAGCCCGACAGGCATAACCAGCGCGATTGCGACTATGATGAAAATGATGACCAGCTTCCACTGGATTGACTTGAACAATGTCCGGCTCCCTCGTTGCTATTGAATAAAAATTATATCACATTCGCCATAGCGGGACAATAACAATCAATAGTACGGTGTCGCCGAATTTCCGTTCGAATTTCCACCGGAGTTACCGCCGCATAGCCGGCAAATTTCCGCCAAGAAGGGCGGGGCAAGCCCCGCCCCCGTTGGACAAATAAATACGTAAGCCATATCGAACCATGTACATCGTACATCGGCGCGATGAGGACATCGCGCCGCGTGCCTTTCCTCTATTAACCAATACCTTGTTGGAGGACGGGCGCCTCGGGCTGTCCGTCCGTCTCCCAAACCTATACCTTATTGGACGCTGTACACGGGACGCCGAGGGCTGCGTCCCCTACGATTGTATAGGCGCCTGTAGGGGCGGCCTCGGGCCGTCCGCCCGTCCTCCATTAACCTATACCCTATTATAATTATTCTATTGCCATCATTGCTGCGCCGCCGCGCATTCTTTGCGCATTGTGTCGACGCGCTTCAGCTCGGCGGGGACATCTATGTGCTGGGGGCACACATTTTTGCACGCGCCGCATTCGACGCAATCGGAAGGCGCCTTGCCCTCGCCGGGGTCGAACTGCACAAATTGGCGTGTGTTCCTGTAATACAGATACGCGTTGAACCGGCTGAACAGATCGTCTATCGGGATCTCTTTCGGGCAGCCGTCCAAGCAGTACTCGCACGAGGTGCATGGGACCGTTGGGTAGCTTTTCAGGACCTTTATAGTCTCCTCGATGGCCCTTTGCTCGCCCGCATCCAGCGGCACTAGCGGCGAAAACGTCTCCAAATTCTCCTCGACCTGCACGATCGTCGACATGCCGCTTAGGACACAGAACGCAGCGTCCAGCCCCGCAGCCCACCGCAGCGCCACGGAAGCGGGCGTGGCGCCTGGCTTTAGCATCTCGCTGATTTTTTTGACCGCCGGCGCGTCGGGGTTCGCCAGCCCGCCGCCGCGCACAGGCTCCATGACGATGACGGGGACGCCCGCCCTCTTCGCGATTTCGTAGCACTCCCTGATGCCCGGCTTCGTGTCCCAGTCTGCGTAGTTAACCTGGATTTGGACGAATTCCCATCCCGGATACTCGTCGATGATTTTTTGGAACTCCTCCGGGTTGGCGTGGGACGAAAAGCCTATCCGGCGAATTTTGCCGCTCTCCTTCGATTTTTTGACATAGTCGAAAAAGCCGAACGACTTCATTTTCTCCCACGTCTCCCCGTACAGGGAATGCATCAGATAAAAGTCTATATGGTCCGTTTTGAGCCGGCGGAGCGACTCGCCGAGCATCTCGTCCATTTCCTCCGCTTTCGCGACGCGGAATGTGGGCAGTTTTGTCGCCAGATAAAAACTGTCCCTCGGATATCGCGAAACCAGTTCGTCGCCAAGAAAAATTTCGCTCTTTTGCGCATGGTAGACATATGCCGTGTCAAAATAGTTGATCCCGCCGGCTATGGCCTTGTCAATCATCTGCCTGCATGTATCGTAGTCTATGGAGCCGTCGTCTTTGATAGCCAGCCGCATAGCCCCGAACCCCAGTAGGCTTGGTTTGGCGTTCAGCTTGCCAATTTCCCTTTTTTCCACGCTGTACCTCCGCATACATTATTTATGATTTATTGTGTATTCATTGTCATATATGTATTCATTGTCATATATGTATTCAATTATTATATGCGTATTCATTACTATATTTATTATCAATGATTAATAAGATAAAAACACGCGACAAGCCAACCCCGCAATACTAACAGCCTGCCTGCCCTGCTTGCCCGCCTGTTAGCCCGCTGAATTGGCTTATGCCGCAGCTTATGCCGCTTTGTTATTTAATTTGCCATAAATAGCCGTGCAACCGAAATGCCCGGGCCCATATGCTCCAAAGGCCCGGGTCAATGCGCCATTTTTGCTAATAGCTACGCGCTCAAAAATGAGATTGCCGCGTTGGCTGCCGAAGCCGCGTCCGCCGTGTAGCAGTCCGCGCCTATCTGGTCGCAATACGCCTGCGTGACAGGGGCGCCGCCAATCATTACTTTGACTTTGCCTTCGAGCCCCTCGGCCTTTACCGCGTCGACGACATTTTTCATCTCGCCCATCGTCGTCGTCAACAGCGCCGACAAACATATTATAGAAGCGTTGTGTTCTTTCGCAGCGGCGAGGAACTGCTCGGGGGATACATCGACGCCCAGATCGTGCATCTCTATCCCTTTGCCTTCCATCATCATCTTAACGAGGTTTTTGCCGATGTCGTGCAGGTCGCCCTTGACTGTGCCGATAACGCCGACGCCCTTGGCCTGTACGCCTTCGGCGATCAGCTTGGGCTTTAAAACTTCCATGCCCCTGTTCATGGCGCGCGCCGCTATCAGGACTTCCGGCACATAAATCTCGTTGACCATGAACTTGTCGCCGATTACGCTCATCGCGCTGAGCATGCCCTCTTCGAGGATATCTTTGGGCGCGATGCCGTCTTCGAGCGCCTTCGCGACCAGATCGGCCACCGCTTTGGCCTTGCCGGCTTGCAGGTTTTCGTTGATTTCGACTAAAATCTGACTCATTATTAGTTGCCCTCCCGCTTAAAATCGAACTGAAGTGATTAACCAAAAGCTACTTGCCAAAAGCTACTTGCCAAAACCGTTTCATAAAATAATTAACATTATAACACATCATGTCCATGTATCAAGTCCGGCAAATATTTTTTCCGCGCGCGCATGGCGCACGGCTTGACTTTGGCGGGCTTCGGTTGCATAATTGTTACAGAATTAGCGGAATTTATAAATTATATTAATTTACCGGGAGGTAATATAATGTCTGATCCTAATAAAGCAGCGGCCAATACGGCCAATGCGGCCAATGCGGCGGAGGGGCAAAAAAAGCACATAGAGCCCTGCCGCCCGAAATGGAAAGGCACTATGACGGATCGCGAGCGCTTCAACAATCAGATGCACTATAAACCCGTAGATCGCTGCTTTAACATGGAGTTTGGATATTGGGACGAAAATTTTCATGAGTGGGACATTTTTGTCGACAATGGCATCACGGGCAACGCGGAAGCGGATATCTTCTTCAACTTT
>WRLR01000213.1 GCA_009777515.1 Oscillospiraceae bacterium
TATATCAGCTTTGACAGAGATGCCGATGCGGCAAAAATATTTGATGATACAAAAGACCCAAGGTTGATATTGCAACGCTTGGCTTTAATGCGCGGAAAGGCGATATCACATAAATCAACGCTCATCGTTTTAGATGAAATACAAGAATGCCCAAATGCGCTTGGAAGCTTAAAGTATTTTAACGAAGACGCAAACGAGTTCCATGTTATTACCGCCGGTAGTATGCTTGGTACATACCTAGCCGAACCGGTATCATACCCCGTCGGCAAAGTGAATCTGCTTAATATCTATCCACTGACATTTGAAGAATATTTGGCAGCTGCCGATCAAGGTATGTATCAATATTATTGCGGGGTAAAATCCGGGGCAGACTATGTACGGGCTTTTCATAACAAGATGACGGAGCATTATAAAACTTATTTAATCATCGGCGGTATGCCTGAATGCGTGCAAAGCTGGGCAAGCCGCGAAGACCCGGATGAGGTTAGCGTCATTCAAAGGGAATTAATATCACTGTACGAAAATGATTTTACCAAGTACAGCGGCAGAGTTAATAACGGGCGTATTTTACAAGTATTCAGAAGCATTATACCGCAACTGGCAAAAGAGAATAATGAAAAATTCGTATATGCGGCTATAGCAAAAAGCGCGCGCGCAAAAGATTTTGAAGATGCTATCGAGTGGCTTGTGTCCAGTGGCATAGCCTGCCGCATAATGAACATATCCAAGCCGGAATACCCTCTTCGCGCATATGAAATTTTTAATCACTTTAAATTATTTTTATTGGACGTTGGATTGGTAAAAACCCTGGCGCAACTGACTAACGAGTCGATTATGCTGTCAGGCTCATTTCAATTCAAAGGGCAGCTCGTGGAAAATTATGTATTGGAACAGTTGCTGCCGTTGCTCAGCTATCCTCCTAATTTTTTCGCTTTTGCGCAGGATCGCGAAGTTGATTTTATTTTACAGCATGGAAATACTGTTGTGCCTGTTGAAGTAAAGTCCGGCGAAAGCGTAAACGCCGTCAGCTTCAAAAGCTACATAAAAAAATATAAGCCTGAAAAATCGGTCAGGCTAAGCACTAAGGAATACATGGTTAACGGTTCTATTACAAACATACCTTTATATTTCGCCGGTAAAATATTCGAACTGCTCCGGTGAGGGATATTTATAAAAATGTAAAAATGCACAATGAATAAGTTCAAAGAATAAGATCATTGATTGCGTCGGTATATGTCGCGGCCTTCGCAGTCTATGGCGACGACCAGCGGCATGTCGCGGACTGTAAGCTTGTAGATGGCTTCAGGGCCAAGGTCTTCGAAAGCCACCGGTTCCGCGCGCTCGACGCACAACGAAATCAGCGCGCCGGCGCCGCCGACGGCGGCCAGGTACAGGCCGGTGTGCTTGCGCATGGCTTCGACGACATCGTCGCTGCGAGTGCCTTTGCCGATCATGACGCGCAGTCCCTCGGCGATCAGGCGCGGGGCGTACGCGTCCATCCGCAGGCTGGTGGTAGGCCCCGCCGAGCCGATGGCGCGGCCGGGCGGGGCCGGGCACGGGCCGGCATAATAGATGGCTTGGCCGCGCACGTCGAACGGCAGCGCGGCGCCCCGGTCGAGCAGCTCGACCATGCGCATGTGCGCGGCGTCCCTGCCGGTGTATATGTGTCCGGACAGCAAAACCGGGTCGCCCGCGCGGAGGGTTTTTATCGCGTCCTCAAACAGAGGGGTCGATATTTTTATCGGCGGAAGCATAATCTTAATCGGCGGGGTCGTAATCTTAATCGGCGCCATAATGCCAATAACTCACAATCATTAATAATTTCTTATCTTTATAATACCGCTGTTTGGTGCCTGGTCGCATGGCAGCCGATGTTCACGGCGACAGGCAGACCGGCGATGTGCGTCGGGTATGCAATAATATGCACCCCCAGCGCGGTCGTCACGCCGCCGAAGCCCGCAGGGCCTATGCCCGTCTCGTTGATGCGAGCCAGGAGCCGCGCCTCCGCGTCCGCCCAAAAGGGATCGGGATGCGGCGGCCCGCCCACCTCGCGCAGCAGTGCCTGTTTGGACAGCAGCGCAGCCTTCTCCATTGTGCCGCCAATCCCCACGCACACTATTATGGGCGGGCATGGGTTGGGGCCCGCCGCGCGGACGGTTTCGACGATAAAATCCTCCGCGCCCGCCAGCCCGTCCGACGGGCTGAGCATGCGCACGCCGCTCATGTTTTCGCTGCCAAAGCCCTTTGGCGCGACGGTTATGCGAAGCTCGGCGCCGGGCGCGAACCCGTAGTGGATAACCGCCGGCGTGTTGTCCCCGGTGTTTTCGCGGCGTATCGGGTCGCGGACAACGCTGTTGCGGCAGTAGCCTGTTCGGTAGCCCCGCCGAACGCCCTCGTTTATTGCCTCGTCAATGTCGCCGCAGATATGCACGTTGTGGCCGATGGTGACGAACACCACGGCCATGCCCGTGTCCTGGCAAATGGGCAGCCCCTCGCGCATGGCCGCCCCGGCGTTCTCAATAATCGTATCCAGCACCATAACAGCCAACGCCGAAGACTCGCGCCCCCTCGCCGCCGCCAGCGCCGCGTGAATATCGGCGCCGACGCAGGTGTTCGCCTTGACGCACAGCCCCGCGACAGCTTGGGAGATTAGTTCTGCATCTATAAATTTCATATTTATCCGTAAAATCAACTCGGCTTAATATATCCTACGAAAACATACACTAAAAAAGTAACAATAGCAATAGTGCTTTATATTTTGAATGTTTGTAAGCATGTGTTGGCTGGCATAGTTATTTTGGCAATTTGTATAATATTGTTTGTGTTTGATAACTTGCCGGCCTTGGGATATAATCGGTGGCGCTGGGGAACGTCCCCGCATGGGCGGATTCCATATCCGCTCGAACCAAACGTCACCCGTAGGGGCGGATTCCATATCCGCCCGTGCCGGACATTTGAGGATATAATTTATACTATGCAACTTAAACGCTATAAAAACGAATTGTCGTATTCATACGCGCTCGGGATGGCGCCCGTCGTCGAGCTAATCGACCGCTGCCCCGGGCTCGTTCTCGCGATATATGCCCACCCCGATTATAGAGCCGAGTCCGGCGCCAGTATATTCGATATATGCGAGGAGCGCGGCCTCAAGTGCGAGACCAACCAAAAAATTTTTAATATAGCGGCCAACAAGGAAAACATCTATGTCCTCGGCGTATTTAAAAAAGCGGGCGGAAGTCTGTCGCCCGTCCGCCCGCACGCTGTGTTCGTCAACCCAGCCGACGCCGGCAACCTGGGCGCCAATCTGAGGACCTGCCTGGGCTTCGACATTCGCGACGTCGCGGTAATCAGGCCCGGCGCAGACGTCTATTCACCTAAAACCGTGCGCGCTTCGATGGGCGCGATTTTTCATATCAATACCGCCGTTTATCAGTCATATTATGAATATGCCGAAGCTTTCCCAGGGCATGAAAAATATTTTTTCATGCTCAATGGTGAGACGGAGATCGGCGGCATTGCCGGCGTCCGTGACGGCAAATTCGCGCTTGTATTCGGGAACGAGGCGACAGGGCTGCCGGATGAATATAAGAGCTACGGGCGCAGCATCCGCATCGCGCACGGGGGCGAAATTGATTCTTTGAACCTGACTGTCGCGGTGGGCGTAGCTGCGCATGCTTTTTACAAACTTCGACGTTGAAGCAGACAGCGCTATGAAAGGGCAGGGTATGCATAATGGCGGTCAAACCAATTTATCATTTACAACCGGAGAGCAACTGGATGAACGATCCGAACGGGCCATGTTTTATCGGTGGGTTGTTCCATATGTTCTACCAGCACAATCCGTGCGAGGCCGTGTGGGGCAACATGACATGGGGGCACGCGGTCAGCCCCGACATGGTCCATTGGCGCAGGCTGCCGCACGCGCTGCATCCCGACATGCCCTATGACAAAGATGGGGTGTTTTCCGGCTGCTGCGTCGTGCGTGATGGGACGCCGCACATATTATATACAGGCGTTTTCCCGGAGAAATTGTGTCTGGCGGTGGGCGACGCTGGTGGGGAGGCTTTTATAAAACACGAGGGCAACCCCATTCTGACGCGCGGCGACAGGGAGTTGGCGGGGTGGCGGGATCCATATGTATGGCGGCAGGGCGATACATATAATATGTTGATTGGTTCCGGCGATAGCTCGGGCGGGTTTGCTGAGTCGTATA
>WRLR01000214.1 GCA_009777515.1 Oscillospiraceae bacterium
ACAGGTGTCTAGGCCCCCAGGGGGACAAACTGTTTTCGTCCTTATTCAAAAAAGGTATAATATACGGGGGGGGGGGCTTCCCCCCGCCGCTCGTTGCGCCTGGAAAGATGTATTATGATGAACCTTGCTGAGCAACAAAACCACAACCCCGGGGAGACTATGTCGATTTTGCGCAACACGGTCGATTTACACATACATTCCAATTACTCGGATGGATCGGCGACGCCCGCCGAAATTGTAGAACTGGCTGCCGCTAGTGGCCTGCGCTACATCGCCCTGACCGATCACGACACCGTGGACGGGATCCGCGAGATTCTCCAGGCCGCCGCGTCCATTAACACGCCCACCGCGTTCCAAACATGCGACACCCCCACCGCTGTACCCGCTACACATACTACTGCCGCCGCCTCTGCCACACATACCGCCGCGCCGCTCAAAATCATCCCCGGCGTCGAAATCAGCGCGGACTACAAAAAACCGCTACACATAATCGGCTACTTCCGCCCCGACAACTACGACGCCATCGCCCCCTTCCTGGTCGAGATGAAAAGGGCGCGCCACGAGCGCAACCTCGGCGTCATCGAAAAACTCAACAGCCTCGGCATCCGCATGACTGCGGAGGAGGTGGCAGACATCGCCGGAAAGGAAATATTCGGGCGGCCGCACATTGCGGCAGCGCTCGTCCGCAGGGGGGTCGTGCAAAACCTGGCGGGCGCGTTCAACGAATATTTGGCCGGCGGGCGAAAGGCATATGTGGCAAAGCGCAGCCTCCCCCCGGAAGAATGCGTCCAGGCGATAGCGGAAGCCGGCGGCCTACCGGTGATCGCGCACCCGTCCCAAACGGGCATGCGGCTCGGGGAAATAGAGGAGCTGGCCCGCTCGCTGGCTGCGCACGGGCTGTACGGGATTGAGGCATACTATGCCGATCATACGCCCAAGGAGACGTCCAACTACCTCGAACTTGCGCACAAGCTGAACCTGTCCGCCACGGGCGGCAGCGACTACCACGGCGAATACCGTAAAAACACGCATTTGGGCACGGGAAAGGACGGCGCCCTATACATACCGGAGGCCGCCGCCCTATCCTTGCTCAGTTCTCTTTAGCCGAAACATTCGCGGTCTTGTTCGTTTTAGCCAAAACTTTCACGGCTTAGTTCGATTTAGTCAATACTGTCACAGCCTAGTTCATTTAACCATAACAGTCGCGGCCTACTTCGCAATAGTTAACTCTCGCGATTTAATTCACTTTAGCCAAAACACTCGCGCAGCAGCGCCTCTACCTGCTCTTTTGTCACGCCCACGCCGGGGACAGCATCCAACCGCTTCTCGCCGCACACATACGATGGCACCGCCCATATCTTTTGAACCTCGTACGCATGATCGTTGGCCGCGCTCAACGCCTCTGCGTATGTCCCGTTTTTCAACGCCTTTTCAAACGCTGCCGCGTCCACCCCGAGCTCCCCGGCGCACTGCGCCAGCACAGAAATGTCGTCGACTGCCTTGCGCTCCTCAAAATTCGCCTTGTACACGCGCTCGTGGTAAGCCTGCTCGAGATCGGGGTTGTGCTCGCGCACAAACAGGGCGCCCATTACCGCAAGATCCTCATATGGCTTGTGCTCCGGCTCCTCTACTTTCGGGTGGGCTTCCACCGGCCGCCAGGCAATCTTGGCGTTCGGGAACTTTGGGAGCAGTTCCTTTAAATATGCGTGCCCCCGGTAGCAGTACGGGCATGTGTGATCGAAAAACAATTCAAAATCCGCCATGTTGGCACCTCCACAGTTTATGGAACGATTATACAACAAACGACCGTTAAATAGCAAAACGCTCGTCCCGCGCCTCTACGGCGCGGCCTACGAACATATCATCGCTATCTACAGGCGTGGACACAGCATCCAGCAATCCAGCCATCCAGCTATACGAAATAATTCCGTTATATTATTTCAAATTGAACATATAAAAGGCCATACATAACCTGTGCACAAATAGTCATGAATAAAGCAATAGCTAAAGCAAGCTTTAATCCTATGCGCTTGCACTCGCGCCACAGTTCTGCCCTTTCTGTTATTTTTCTCGCTACCTCCGGGAATTTAACCTACACAGATTGCAAATTACTCAATACGTTTTACTATTTACTCATTATACCTCAATTTTTTTAGTATAAAAATTTAAGTTTCTTATTGATTGTAATTATTGGAACAGATCGGAACTTTTAAAATGACATTTATGGTAGTGGGCCTGGCGTCCTGGCTGCCTTTGTGGTCATCAGAGTGGCGAAAAGGAAAAGGCGTATGTAGTAAATTATCGACGGTTTTTCTAAGGCGGTCAGGCGGGGATTTAAACTTTCTGCCTGACCGTGTTTTTATGCGCGCCGCTTACATCGCGCTCACGAAACCGTCGCCCGCGACGACGATATGGTCGTCGAGGCGTATGCCAAGCAGCTCCCCCGCCTGCTGGATTTTCCTGCTGACCTCCCTGTCCTGTTCGCTAATGTCGAGCGCGCCGCTCGGATGGTTGTGCGCGATGATGATGGACGCGGCCCGATCCTCTATCGCCAGCGAGAACACCTCCCTCGGGTGCACAATGGATGACATGAGCGTGCCGATTGTGACGACATGGTTGTTGATGAGGCGCCTGGCGCCGTCTAGCGTGAGCACGACAAGGTGCTCCTGCTTTTTGCCCCTGATGTTGTCCAACTGGCTCGCCGCTTTGGCCGGTTCGTCTATTAGCGGCGCGGGCTGCTTCGTATACTTCCTTCGCCAAAATTCCAGCGCGGCAAAGACGACAGTCGCCTTGGCGTCGCCAATGCCCTTTACTGACTTTACGTCGCCGATGCAAAGATTGTCGGCGCCGACCTTGTGTATGACGGCATTGAGGTTCTTTGCGATCTGCCTGTAGTCATTGCCCCTGCCACCGCTGCCAATCAGCGCCTGCAGCAGCTCGATGTCGCTCAGCGCCGCCGCGCCCTTGCTGTAAAGTTTCTCCCTCGGCATATCCAGATTCTTGCGCATTTCGAGCCTCCTGTAATTTATATGCCAATTTTAACATATATTTACAATACACACAATAACTAAATTTGACTCTTATTAATTAGTTGTTTTAATAAATTTTACTTACATCTCCTATAGACATTTGTACAAATAGTTTGATATATTATTTAAAAACGTGGTGCGACCGAAAGGATGGTGCGAAATGGCCGACGGATATAATGGTTTTGAACTGTCGATTTACATGACCGTGAGGGACTTGATGCGCATGTTCGGCGACGGCGCGGAAACGGGCGCTTCTGATGGGGGCCTGGCTGAAAAGCAGTTTACCTTTTTTAGTAAGCACCTAAAATTTACTAAAGTGTACATAGAGATGTACCGCTCTATTGAGACGCCGCAGCACATAATCGACAAGGCGAAGGCGTTTTTCGCAGCCCGCGGCATATCGTTTGCCACAGGCATAATGCCTGTCACCGGCAATATCAGCAAAGGCGATGTTTTTTGCTATTCGGATCCGAAAACAGAAGCATATTACGACAAGCTGTTCACGGCGATGGCGGAAAATTTCGACGAGATCATGATTGACGACTTTTTGGCGACGAACTGCACGTGCGAAAAGTGCGTCGCCGCGAAAGGCAGCAAAACATGGCCGGAGTACAGGACCCGGCTGATGGCCGACTTTTGCACCAACCACATCATCGCCCCTGCGCGCAAAGCAAGGCCCGACGTTAAAATCACATTGAAATACCCCACCTGGCACGAATCGTTCCAGTACCTTGGGTACAACACCGAGGAGCAGCCGCGCATGTTCGAGCACATCTATGCCGGGACCGAGACCAGGCACACCACGTACTCGCTGTTCAGGAACCCGCGCTATACTTCGTATTCGCTGCTCCGCTACCTTAAGTCGCTCCCGCCGCACAACAACCGGGGCGCGTGGTTCGACAACATCCAATGCGCCAATGACGTCGGAACATACCTGGAACAGGCGGAGCTTACCCTGCTGGGCGGGTGCGACGAGGTGACATTGTTCTGCTGGGGTTTGACATACAAGAAAGAGGAAATCGGCGCGCTGGGCATACTGCTGGAGCGCCTCGACGAAGAACTGTCGGTACTTGGGCAACCCGCCGGCATGCCGGTATACCTACCGTTCCATTCCACCGGCGAGGATCATGTGTTCGATTTTCTTGGCATGTGCGGCCTGCCGCTGTATCCC
>WRLR01000215.1 GCA_009777515.1 Oscillospiraceae bacterium
GTCGGACGACTGCGTCATGGGCGATAGCGCGGGTGCGCTGAAGTATGTGACGTCGCAGACTTATTCCAACGGCAGGGCCGGCGTTATCGGCATGTGCTCGGGCGGGCGACACGCGTTCCTCGCGGGCTGCAGGGTCGACGGGTTTAACGCCGCAGTGGACTGCTGGGGCGGGCGCGTCGTGGCGTCTAAGGACGATCTGACGCCGGAGAGGCCGGTGGCGCCTATCGATTACACGGGCGAACTAAAATGCCCGCTGCTCGGCATATTCGGCAACGACGACAAGAGCCCACCGCCTGACCAGGTGGACATACACGAGGCGGAGCTGAAAAAGCACGGGAAAGAGTACGAGTTCCACCGGTACGACGGCGCGGGGCACGCGTTCTGGTCGTATGGCGGCGAGGCCTATCGGCCAAAGCAGGCCATGGACTCTTGGGACAAGACGCTGGCGTTCTTCGACAAGCATCTAAAGGTATAATATGGACGTCGTAGGTAGCGTAGATAAGGCGGATATTGTGGATAATAACAAGGATTTTACTTCTGAGGCGGGGCGGGTAGCGGACAAAGCCGCCGCCCGCCCATTTACTGTTATGGCAAAGCCGGTTGGGGCGCTGTGCAACCTGGACTGCGGGTACTGTTATTATAAGTCGCCTGCGCGAAATAGCGATGAGGCAAAAGTTGAGCGCACAAATGATGAAGCTCCCGGCGCTTATGATGGCGAAAAAAAGTTATCGGTTCACATGAGCGAAGGCGCTCCCGGCGCCCACATGAGAGTCGGGCTGCTGGAGGCGTTCGTACGCGATTACATCAAATCCAGCACGGGGCCCAACATCTATTTTACGTGGCACGGCGGCGAGCCTGTTTTGGCTGGTCTTGATTTTTACAGGGCTGCTGTCCGGTTGCAAGATAAGTATGCCCCGAACGGGTGGCGCTGCATAAACAACATACAGACCAACGGCACCCTCCTGGACGATGAGTGGTGCGCGTTCCTCGCCGAAAACCGGTTCGAAGTGGGCCTCAGCCTGGACGGGACACAATGGGCGCACGACACCTGGCGTATGGATCGCAGCGGCGGCGGCTCTTATGAAGCGGCGGCTGCGGCAGTCCACAGGCTAAAGTCCTACGGCATCAACCCCGACTTGCTCTGTACGGTCACGCCGCAGACGGCTGCCGATCCCTTGGGCGTATACAGGGCGCTCAAGGACATGGGCACGGGCTGGGTGCAGTTTATACCGATAGTGCGGCGCGGGGAAGACGGCGCGGACGGCACGTCCGCTTTGCCCGTTGCCGGGAGCGTTTCGCCCGACGATTACGGGGCATTTTTGTGCACCGTGTTCGACGAGTGGATCAGCCATGATTTGGGCAAAACCGACGTACAGTTATTCGCAGAATCCGCCAGGGTATTAGCGGGTGACGAAGCGGGGCTGTGCTGGATGGCGCCCGAATGTGGTAGGGTCCTGATTGTGGAGCGGGACGGGGGCGTATATTCGTGTGATCATTACGTCTACCCAGAATATAAAATAGGCGACATAAGCGACAACAATAATAATAGCGATAACGCTGGCAGCCAAGGCAGCTTGCGCAGCAAAGGCAACAAAAACAGCTTTCGCAGTCTTGGCAGCAAAGCCAGCTTGCGCAGCCAAGACAGCTTACGCAGTCTGGTCGATTCGCCGACGCAGCGGCGCTTCGGCGAGAGCAAGCGAACCAGCCTGCCTTCGCAATGCCTTGCCTGCGAATGGCTGGCGCTGTGCAATGGCGGCTGCCCAAAGGATCGTTTCGCATCCACGCAAGACGGCGAGCCCGGTCTCAACTATCTATGCGGCGGCTTAAAACGCTTCTTCTCCCATGCGGAAAAGCCGTTAAAACAAATGGTGGAGCTTTCGTCGCAACGCATGACGCCCGAGGCCATCATGGGTCGAATGCACATGGACGAAAAGGCCAAATGGATAGGCGTCGGCCGCAACGACCCCTGCCCCTGCGGCAGCGGCAAAAAAGCTAAAAACTGTTGCATGAGGGCGTCGCCGTGATTGTAGCAAAGCAACTGACAAAACAATACGGTTCCAAAACGGCGCTGGACGGCGTCAGCTTTTCCATAGAAAAAGGCGAGCTGGTCGGCCTGCTCGGCTTGAACGGGGCAGGCAAGACGACACTGATGAACATTCTGGCCGGATGCCTCAGCCCCACGCACGGCGCCGTAGAGATCGGCGGCTATGACATTGCGCGGCGCCCGAAGGAAGCCAAGAGTATGATCGGCTACTTGCAAGAACAACCGGCTTTCTATGGCGATATGCGGGTCGACGAGTATCTTGGATTCATATGCGACATAAAAAAAACCCATATGGACCGGGCGGAACGGGCGGCACACATATCGGATATATGCAGGCGCGTGGGCGTCGGCGATGTGGCGCGGCGCGTCATTCGCAATCTGTCCAAGGGCTACAGACAGCGCGTGGGCTTTGCGCAGGCGCTGATAGGCGGGCCGTCGGCCCTTTTTTTAGACGAGCCGACAGCCGGGCTCGATCCGTCTCAAATAGTGGGCATTCGCTCGCTCGTTTCTGAACTGTCTAAGACATGCACAGTCTTTATTTCATCACATATCCTTTCTGAAATACAAAATATGTGCAACCGGGTGATCGTGCTGTCCGACGGGCACGTAGTGGCTGACGCCGCTCTGGGCAGCCTGGGGATGGGCATTGGCCGTGGTAGCGATCTTTGCCAGGGCGCAGGTGCGGGGCTGGCTGTAGAACAGGGTATGGGACAGGATGCAGAACAGAGTACGGGACAAGGCGGCTCGCTGGGAAGCATGACAGGGACTGGCTGCCCCAGGAGGTTGGTTTTACGGATAAAAGGGGACGCGGGCGATATTGAGCGAGCGTTGCGCGGCTCTGCAGACAACCGCAGCTTCGATGCGAAGCGGCTGTCGCAGCCGACGCCGGGCATGTGGGACTTTGAGGCGATATCAATCGACGGGAGCGACTTCCGCGAGCATGTCTTCCGGGCGCTCGCGGCGGCGGGCCTGCCGCTGTTGCAAACATTCGGAGGACAAAACGAACTCGAAGATATTTTCTTGGAATTGGTGCAGAAACACAGTAGAGCAGTTGAGCATTAGAGGTATTATGCGGCTGCGTGGCTGAGTTATCTTGCAACCGAGCGGTCGCGTGGCTGAGCGATCGCGCAGTCGAGTGGCTGCGTGATTGAGCGACCAAGCAGTCGAACATATATTCGGAAAATAACTGAGCTGTTTTTTGTAGGGACGGCCGCCCCGGCCGTCCGCATCAAACGATGAAAAGGCATAGTACATGACGGCTATTTGCAAACGCGAGCTTAGGGCATACTTTCTCTCCCCGCTGGGGTATGTGTTCATTGCCGCCATTTTCTTTTTTACGGCATATTTTTTCTTCACATACAATCTATTCGGCGCGACGACCGACACATCGTCGATGTTTGGGCAACTATTCACCGTAGTATTATTCATGTCGCCCATATTGACGATGCGCCTGCTGCCTGAAGACCGCCACTTAAACATCGACAGGCAGTTGTCTTCGACGCCCATATCAAAAGGCGCCGTGGCTGCGGGCAAATTCCTCTCCGCCGCGCTTGTCTATGCAGCCGCGATATTCGGCGCGCCGCTCATGGTAGCGATCATGTCGTACTACGGCAGGCCGGACTGGCCCGTAGTGATAGGCAACTACTTCGGGTTGCTGTTGGCTGGCTGCGCGCTCATAGCCATATGCATGTTTCTATCATCGTTTACCGAAAGCCAGTTCATAGCTGCTGTATGCGGCTTTGCGGCAAGCCTTTTGCTGATGCTATTGGACTCAGTTTCATTGCGCATGGGCAGCGGCCTTTGGCAAAACATCCTGCTGTCGGTGTCGTTCAACAACCGCTATACGCCGTTCACCATGGGCATATTCGACATAGGCGGCGCCATATTCTTTGTCAGCGTCGCGGCGCTGTTCGTCACGCTGACTGCCGCCGTGCTGGACAGGAGAAGATGGGCCTAGGCTGACAATGATAAAAAAGCTGAACAAAATTATAGGCAAATTTTATGCGGCGGAGCGTTTCAAGGGGAACTACCATGCAACGGCGCGAACATGGTTTTGGGCTTTTGTCGCTCTGTCTGCCTCCGCCGCTGTTCTGCTCA
>WRLR01000216.1 GCA_009777515.1 Oscillospiraceae bacterium
GAAAAACATCAGCATCGCCGCCGACGCGCACATTGCCATAGAGTTGAAAACGTCGCCGCTGGACCTGTGCATCATCATCGGCAATCTGATGGACAACGCCATCGAAGCCTGCCTGGCCCTCCCCGAAGACATGCGGGCGATACGCATATATATGGAGATGAAAAACACCCAGTTGTATATGTCATTCACCAATACAACCGCTCCCGGTAAAAAACGCAAGTCGGGCGGGCGCTTTGCATCGACGAAGGGCGCGGGGCGCGGCTTCGGGCTGGTGCGCGTCGATCACATAGTCGAGCGCCACAACGGCTATATCAGCCGCAACAGCGAAGACGGCGCCTACACCACCGAAGTACTGCTGCCGCAGTAACCCGTCGATATTTAAAATATTTTTAAAGAAGTAGCCATAATTGATTATATAGACAGCGCGGCGTAATTTCTGACAGTTAAAGATCGAACAGAGCATTTCGTCCCCGCATCATGGCATTTCGTCCCCTGGTTGACCGCCGGGGGGCTTTTTTATGTAAAATAACATCAAGGGGGGCGGTACGCATGGGCAAAGCAGATAAACATGACAAAACGGCGGTGGAAGAAAAGGTTGAAGCGGAGGAACAAGCGGTAACCGAAGCCAAAGCGGAGGAACAAGCGGTAGCCGAAACCGAAGCCGCAGAACAAGCGGAAGCGGAGCGGGAGCGGGAACGGGAGCGGGAGCGGTCGCGGCCAGCCAAGCCAAAATACAGTGTTTGGCAGAATTCCGCATACGTCCTGCACGGTGCATGGGCTCGCGACAAAAACGTGATTTACATCATGCTCGCGCAAATAGTATTAACGCCCGTGATCCCTGCGGTGGCCATGTTCCTGCCTAAAACCGTCGTTGCGCACATATTGGGCGGCCAAAGCATCTCCGTGCTAGCCGCGACCGTGCTGGGCTTTACAGCCGCCACCGTGTTATTGCAAACGACCAAGAGTTATCTGGAAAAAATTGAAAATGTCCGACGCGTCGGCCTGCGCATGTGGGTCTGCCGAGACATTTTTCACAAAGCCACCACCACCGATTTTGCAAACCTCGAAAACAAGAGCTATACCGATGCGAAGCAAAAGGCGCACGATGTGACCGTCAGCAACAACACATCCACCGAGCAAATCTACTATACATTTGTTAACCTGGGCGTTAACGTGCTGGGGTTCGCTTTATACACAGCCCTGCTCGTCAATGTCAACCCGCTGGTACTAGCCATTGCCGCCGCAACATCCGCCGCCGGTTACGCTGCAAGGCGGCGGGCAAATAAGTGGCAGCACGATCATGACGACGAAAACGCCTCATACAACAAGCGCATACAGTACATCAGCCATGTTGGAGAAGAACCCGCACTGGCTAAAGACATACGTATGTTTAAAATGATAGATTGGCTGCGCGACGTATATAGCTCATACCTGAAAATGTCGTTCAACTGGCAGCGCCGCGCAGGGGGCAGGCAGTACGCCGCCGATGCGGTGGACTGCGCCGCCGCGTTTTTGCGCGAGGGCGCGGCATATGCGTACCTGATATGGCTCGTGCTGTACGGGGGGCTGCCCGTCGACCAGTTCGTGCTGTTATTCGCCGCCATCGGCGGCTTTTCCGGCTGGGTCACGGGCGTCCTCAACGAATACTCCACGCTCGGGCGCCGCAGCCTGGATTACTGCAGGCTGCGCGAATACCTGGAGTACCCCGAAAGCTTCCTGCGTGAAGGGGGACGCGAAATCGCTTCCGAACCGGGCGCGCAATATACGTTGGAGCTGCGCGGCGTCAGTTTCCGCTACCCCGGCGCCGACGGCTACACGCTGCAGGGCATCGATCTGACCATCCGTGCCGGCGACAAGCTGGCTGTCGTCGGCCTCAATGGCGCGGGCAAGACCACGCTGGTCAAGCTGCTTTGCGGCTTCTACGACCCCGCAGACGGCGCGATACTGTTGAACGGAACAGATATTCGCGTCTACAACAGGGAGATGTACTATCGGCTCTTCACCGCCGTGTTCCAGGAGTTCAACATCCTGCCCGTCACCATCGCCGAAAACATAGCGCAGTTGCCGACGGGCGAGTTCGACCGGAGCCGTGTGGAGCGCTGCATGGAGCTGGCCGGGTTCGCCATGAAGGCTGCATCTCTACCGGACGGGGCGGACACGCTGCTCCGCAAGGAGATATACGACGAGGCGGTGGATTTGTCCGGCGGCGAGACCCAGCGGCTGATGCTGGCGCGCGCGCTGTACAGGGACGCGCCTATCCTGATACTGGACGAGCCTACCGCCGCGCTCGACCCCATCGCGGAGAGCAGGTTGTACGACCGGTACAACGAACTGTCCGAAGGGCGCACGTCCATCTACATATCGCACAGGCTGGCGTCGACGCGGTTCTGCGACCGCATCATCTTCATTGACGGCAAGTCCATCGCAGAAACCGGGACCCACGATGAGTTAATGTCGAAAGGCGCAAAGTACGCGGAGCTGTTTGAGATACAGAGCAGGTACTACCGCGAGGATGCGGAGGATGCGGCGGGGACGGCGGGGACGACGGGGGCTGGATTATGAGCGACGATAATAAAATTAAAAGAAACGATGAAAAAGGCAATGTGGATAGTGTCGGCGGCGTAGAAGGCACCGCTAAAAAATACACATTACGCGAAAATATCCACCTGATTGTGCGAGGGTACAAAATCCTGAACAGCCTGCCCAAGCCCCTGCTGATGTCGTCGGCGCTGTCTTCTGTGTTCGAAGCGGCGCTGCCGTTCGTCAACATATTTTTTTCCGCGCAGATATTGAACGAATTGGCGGGCGCGCGCGACACGGGCCGCCTTTTGTTGCTGGTATTATTGACCGCAGGGCTCAATCTCGCTGCGGCGCTGGCTAGCAACGCCCTGAAGCGCTGGCATTTGTACATCAACAGCAATTCATATCATATGATCAAAAAAATATACTCGGACAAAATGTTGACCTTAGACTACATCGATGCCGAAGACCCTGCAGTGCAAAACGATTTCAACGAAATTATACGCCACCACAACGGTATGGGGTTCGGCCTATCGCGCTTGACATGGCCGCTGCCCGTGCTCGCCAAAGGCATAATACAGATCGCAATGTCGTCGGCTCTGGCATTCACGCTATTCACGCAAAAAATGCCTATCGGCTCGCCCTACGCGTGGCTCGACTCGCCGCTGGCCGCAGTGGGCGTGCTGCTCATACTATGCGGCCCCATACTGCTCGCGCCGTATTTGAACATGATAGGCGGCAAAGTATGGGCCTTAGCGACGCACGACAACAACAAAGGAAACCGTTATTTTTTGTTTTATTTTTTCTCCATGATAGAAGGCAGCGGCGCCGCAAAAGATATCCGCATTTACGACCAGATACGCTTAGCTGAAAAGCAGTTTGAAAATTATAGTTTCCTCAATATAAACTCGAATAAGGGTCAGCCAAGCAAATGGCTGCACTATTGTAGATACAACGCGAAATATGTTTCGATCGGTACGGCTGTGACATATCTGTGCAACGGTTTGATATACCTTTTTGTCGCGTTGAAATCCATGTCCGGCGCATTCGGCGTCGGCGGCATAGTCCTCTATGTCGGCGCCGTCACGCAGTTCAGCATGGGTTTTTCTGCAATGCTGTCCGGCATAGCCGAAATATTTTCCAACAACCCTTTCCTTGACATGGTGTGCCAGTTCCTCGACTATCCGAACGCTATGTATCAAGGCAGCCTGACCACCGAAAAGCGCTCTGACAAAAAATACGAGATAGAGTTCCGCAACGTAAGCTTCAAATACCCGTCATCGGATGCATACGCGCTGCAAAATGTGTCGCTCAAGCTCAGCGTGGGGCGGCGCCTTGCCGTCGTGGGGGAAAACGGCTCGGGCAAGACCACATTCATCAAGCTGCTGTGCCGCCTGTACGACCCCGATGAGGGCGAGATACTGCTCAACGGCATCGATATCAAAAAATACAATTACGGTGAGTATATGGACATATT
>WRLR01000217.1 GCA_009777515.1 Oscillospiraceae bacterium
GGAGGGGCCACCTTCGCGTTTGTGTCATATCCCCGGCAAGCCTCGTCCGTCAGCGTGAAATAGTGGGGGCATGTCTCACACGTGACGTTAACGCCGCGCCGCTTCGCATTTCTGATAATATCCACAGAAGCCTCCGTGCTCACGTGCGCGATGTGGATCGGCGCCCCCGTATATTCGCCGATCAGGATGTCTCTGGCCACCTGTACGGACTCGGAAACCGACGGTATCCCGCGCAAGCCCAGCTCCAGCGAAACATAGCCCTCGCTCATGTCCCCTCCGTCGGCGAGATCCATGTCCTCGCAATGCGTGATGACGGGGATGTCAAACGCTTTTGAATACAGCAGCGCTTTTTTCATCATGGACGGGCGGACGACCGGGTTCCCGTCGTCCGACAGGGCCACGGCCCCGGCCGACTTCAGCTCGCCGATCTCGGACAGCTCCTCCCCCAAAAGCCCCTTGGTGATGGCGCCCACCGGGTGGACATGGACATGCCCGACCTCTATCGCCCTCTCCAGGATGTATCTTATGATTTGCGCGTTGTCGGCGACGGGATAGGTGTTGGGCATGCAGGCGATGTCCGTGAACCCGCCCAGCGCGGCGGACGCCGTGCCCGACTCGATGTCCTCCTTATATTCGAAGCCCGGGTCCCGCAGGTGGCAGTGGGCGTCGACCAGGCCCGGCAGGACAGTCAGCCCCGCCGCGTCGATGATGTCGACGGCCTGCCCCAGGCTCTTGGGGTCGATATCGTCCTCAATGGCGGCGACCGCCCCGTCTTCGATGTAAATGTCATTATTTCCGCTGACGAGCGCACGGCGCCTGGCCTTGTCGCCGGAGGCGCCCTCGATGGAGAGCGGCGGCGCGCTGCAGTTTACGATAAAGCCGTTTTTGATGACGAGCTTCAAAAAGGTCACCTCCTGGTCAAATGGTACAAGATCGACATCCTGACGGCCACGCCGTTCGTCACCTGCTCGTTTATGGCCGAGTAGTCGGCGTCAACAACGTCGCTCGTTATCTCGACGCCCCGGTTGACGGGGCCGGGGTGCAGGACCAGGACGTCGGGCTTTGCGAGGCGGAGCTTGTTTTGATCGATGCCGAAAAACTTCGAATATTCGCGAGCGTTGGGGTACAGCCCCTGCTTTTGCCTCTCGAGCTGCAGCCGCAGCCCAATCACGACGTCGGCGTCGGTCACGGCCTCGTGCACCGTATCAAAGACCTCCGCCCCTATCCGCTCTATTTCGCGGGGCATCATGGTCGGCGGGCCCGCGACGCATACGCTGGCGCCCATTTTTTGCAGCCCCCATATGTTGCTGCGCGCGACGCGGCTGTGTTGCACGTCGCCGATGATCGCGACGCGCAGGCCCTCTACGCTCCCCTTTTTCTCAATTATGGTGAACATGTCGAGGAGCCCCTGTGTGGGGTGCTCGTGCATACCGTCGCCCGCATTGACAACGGACGCCCCCACGTTTTTGGCCAGCATGTGGGGGGCGCCGGACATGGGGTGCCGAATCACTATCACGTCGGCGCCCATCACATCGATGGTGCGGGCGGTGTCCAGCAGCGTCTCCCCCTTGGAAACGCTGCTCCCGCTGGCCGTAATGTTCGCCTGGTTCGCGCTCATGTATTTCGACGCGAGCTCGAACGAAAGTCGGGTCCTTGTGCTGTCCTCGTAAAAAAGGCACAGTATCGTCTTTCCCTGTAAATGAGGCGTCCGTTTAGTGCCCGAACTTAGGAGCTTCTTCATCGATATCGCCGTGTCGAGAATCTCTTCAATGTCTGCTATCGGCATCTCTTGCAAGCCGAGGATGTCTTTTTTGTCGGATCTCATAAACGGTATTCGCCTCTCTTCCCTTCATATGATTGGCGCAGAAGCGCCAGAATTTGTACCGAAAAAAAGGGCTGACGCCCGTTTGAACAACTTAAATACACATGGCGAAAACAGCCGGTTGGTAAAACACCCGGCGTTATTAAATGCCTTTGCCGCCTTCGACTGTGTCTGAGATAGTCACCTCGTCGACCCCGTCGACGGCGCTCAGGCGGACATTCACCTTCTCCGTGCGCGAAGTGGGCACATTTTTGCCTACATAGTCCGCCTTGAACGGGAACTCCCGGTGCCCCCGGTCAATCAGCACGGCGAGCTGTATGCGCCTGGGGCGGCCGAAGTCCATGATGGCGTCTATGGCGGCCCTGATCGTCCTGCCCGTGTATATGACGTCGTCGACCAGCACTATGTCCTTGCCGGTGATTTCAAAATTTATGACCGTGTCGTTTACGACCGGGTGCTCGGAGCGGAGGGTCAGGTCGTCCCTGTAAAACGTGATGTCCAAAATTCCGACCGGGATGTCGCGGCTCTCTTGCTCGCTAATCCGCTTTGCGATCATTTGGGCGAGCGGCACGCCGCGCCGCTGTATGCCCATCAGCACCAACCCTTCCGCTCCCTGGTTGCGCTCGATGATTTCGTGCGCAATGCGGTTGACGGCGCGGTCTATGCTGTGGACGTCCATTATCTGCACTTTTTCTATCATTTACATACCTCGCCATTCGTTTCGTGTACGATTTTACCATATGTCAATGGCACGGACAAGCCATTCATTTGCGCGTCCCACGGGGATGGGGCGGGCGGCAAGAGCGGCGCGGGCGGAGCGATAAGCGTTAACGTTGTTAACGCGGACATCGCGCCCTACGGGGCCGGGGCAGTTTTGTATACGTGTGCGCGGGCTGCCCTGTCGGCTTCGTTGATATCGTCGATCGACATGTCGTCGCCCTGGGCGTGTTGCTCCATGGCGCTCTCGACGAGCCTTGGGATGTCCGTGTATTTTATCTTCCCGCCGACAAACAGCTCCACCGCCGCCTCGTTGGCTGCGTTGAGCGCTGCCGGCGCCGTCCCGCCCGCCCGCAGGGCGGTATATGCGAGCGAAAGGCACGGGAACCGCCCAAAGTCCGGCGCCTCAAACGTCAACTGCCCGATTGCGGCAAAGTCCGGCGCGGCCACCGGCCCCTCGCGCCGCTCCGGGTAGGTGAGGGCGTACTGTATGGGCGCGCGCATGTCCGGCACGCCCATCTGGGCCAGCACGGCGCCGTCCCTGAATACCACCATGGAATGCACGACGCTCTGCGGGTGTATGAGCACGTCTATTTGATCCGGCCCCATTTCGAAGAGCATGGAAGCCTCAATGACCTCCAGCCCCTTGTTCATCAGCGTGGCGGAGTCGATGCTGATTTTTCGCCCCATGCGCCATGTCGGGTGCGCGGACGCCTGTTCGGGGGTAATGCCCACCAGCCCGGACGCGTCACGGCGGAGGAAGGGCCCGCCGGAGGCGGTGAGGATCAGCTTTTCCGCATCGCCGCGCGCCTGACCCCGCAGGCACTGGAAAATCGCCGAGTGCTCGCTGTCCACCGGCAGAATCGGCGCGGAATGCCTGGCCGACAGCCCCATGACCAACCTGCCCGCCATGACCAGCGTTTCCTTGTTGGCCAGCGCCACGGTCTTACCCGCTTTTACGGCGCTGATGGAGGCAGGCAGCCCGGCCGCGCCGGATATGGCCGACACCACGGTCTGGGCCCCGCCCTGCGCGGCGGCGGCGCACACGCCGTCGGCGCCGCCGAGCAGCTCGACGCGCCGCCCCCCCAGCGCTGCTTTCAGGCGCTCGTCGCCGCCCATCATCCGCGAAAATTCGCCTGCGGCCCCGCCGTCCGCCACGGCCACGATTTGCGGCAAAAACGCCCTTGTCTGTTCGAGCAAAAGCCCCAGGTCGCTGCCCGCCGCAGCTATCGCCCTTACCTCCAGGCCGAGGAAGGCCGCGACTTCCAGCGCCTGCTGGCCTATTGAGCCGGTCGACCCCAATACCGCTATGCTGTTGTCGTGCGTTACCCCCATATCCTTATCCTAAACCATTTAGACGATTGTTAAAGTCGCGGACGCACAATGTGCGTCCCTACATATGGGCAGCCAATTTTGCATATATACAAAATGTTG
>WRLR01000218.1 GCA_009777515.1 Oscillospiraceae bacterium
CAGGCCGATGTGCTGACGCTGCATCTGCCGGAGTCGGAACAGACGCGTCGATTCATGGACGCCGGGGGCATTGCGCGCATGAAACCGACGGCATATCTGATAAACACCAGCCGTGGCGGCGTCGTCGACCAAGCCGCCCTGGCGGCGGCGCTTAAAGATGGGCGCATAGCCGGCGCGGCCCTCGATGTGTTCGAGGACGAACCGCCCTCGGCGGACGACGCGCTGCTCGCGCTGGACAACGTAATCCTGACGCCGCACGTCGCGGCCCTCACAGAGCAGTGCGGCGCGGCAATGATGCGCGAGGCCGTGAGGCTCCTGCTGGCCGCGCTGGACGGCGACCCAATCCCCTCCGCCTACATAGCCAACGCCGCCGCATTCCCGGCATACAATAAAGTATAGGTTAATGGAGGACGGGCAGACGGCCAATGGCCGCCCCTACAGGGGCATAGGTACCCGTAGGGGCGAACAGTGTTCGCCCGCGTGCCGGATGTCTATAAAGGTATTTATTATTGGAAGACGGGCGGACGGCCCGAGGCCGCCCCTACGGGGGCACAGGCGCTTGTAGGGGCGGCCATCGGCCGTCTGCTTTTCATACAATTACCTATGCTTTATTGGAATTCGCGCAATGGTGCGCCGGGTGCGCAGATGATGCTATCAATGTATGCTACGCAAAATAACATAAAACAGGCACAGGTATAAACATGATAATGCTTGGCACAATTGTCAATGTCGCGGCGATCTTGATTGGCGGCGCGGCGGGGCTTATCCTCAAAAAGGCCCTCTCAAAACGCATAACGGACACTGTGATGCAGGGCGTCGCGCTCGCGGTCGTCATCATAGGCATCAGCGGGGCGCTGGGCGCGGCGTTCACTGTGGTCGGCGGCAAGGTCTCTTCCGACCACATAATGTTTATGATAATCGCGCTCGCCGTCGGCGCGCTAATCGGCGAGCTGATTAAAATCGAAGATAGGCTCGATGCGTTCGCTGCATTTTGCGAAAGCAAATTCGTCAAAACAGCGAAGCTGCCGACAACATCTGCGCCCGGTTCCGCGCAGCCGCCCGCCGCATCGTCCGGCGCATCACCGCCCGCCGCGCAGCCCCCCGCGCCGCCCTTTGCGCAGGGATTCGTCACCGCGACGCTCGTGTTCTGCGTGGGCTCGATGGCCATTGTCGGCTCGCTCGAAGACGGCATCAGCAGAAACAGCAGCACCCTGTTCGCCAAATCCGCCCTGGACGGCATCACCGCGATGATCTTTGCTTCCACAATGGGCTTTGGCGTCTTGTTCTCCGCAGCCTCCGTCGGCGTGTACCAGGGCCTTATCACGCTGCTGGCGATATTCGTCGCCCCCTATTTCAGCGACGTCGTCATCACGCAAATTTCGCTGATTGGCTCCGTCCTGATAATGAGCATAGGTTTCAATATGCTTCGCATAGCAAAAATCAAAGTGGGCAACCTGCTCCCCGCGATATTCATCCCCATCATCTACCACGCGATAGCGCAGTTCTTCGGCTTCGCGGGTTGAAAGCGCCGATGCCCGAGCCGGTACATGCCTGTAATGCTTAAAATATGACGCAATGTGTATATAATATATATCTCTCTCTCTTTGAGTCATTTAAAGAGATCATCGAGTACGACTTCTGATATAACATGGCCCGCATAGCTGTTCGCGGCGACTCCATAAGTCGTTACCATAGTTAGATGCACCGCTTTCCTGGTTCGGGTTTCTGCTTCAAACACAGCGATTTTGTTGCGCAACAGCGCCTCGTCTTTTGCTGTTAATCGGTATTCCGATTTACTGTATTTCATCTCACATAAATTTATAATGCTATCTTTGCGGTCTATCACAAGGTCTATCTGCGCGCCCGGTGACGACTTCCTGCTGCGCCATGACGATATTTTGGTCGAAATCGACATGAGCCCAAGGGCTTGCTTGATTTGCTCCGAATGAAGAAGGCAAACCTGTTCAAAGGCATAACCTTTCCATGCCGTCAATGAAGGGCTTTCGAGGTTGCTTGTCCAATAGCGCGGACTCTTTGGCCTTTTGCTTCCAATAAATCGCAAATGGAACAAACTGAACGGATCGACAAGCTGGTATAGGCAAAGATTATCATCCATCATATAATTGGGATATGAGCGTATGAACCCGCAGAGTTCCAATTCGTCCAGGATTTGTGTAAGCCCGCCGCCTGACGACAGCCCTGTCATATTGATGATTTCATGTCTTGTCAGGCCTCTCGCCTTAGCGCTTAAAGCAGTTATAACGTTTACATATTTTTCTGAATTTTTAAATAATGTCGCATAGATTTCCATAAATTCACCGCGCAGCATCCCATCGTCCGCAAAACAAAGCGCGTCCACATTTTGCGGGAGGCTAAGGCCTCTCCCAAGCAAGCTGTAGTAATAGGGCACGCCGCCGAATATCATATATGCTTCGCAAGTTCGGTAGCGCCCAAAGTCGATCTCCTTTTCCGCCAGATAGGCCTCTGTTTCTTTTAATGTAAATGGCAACAGGCGCATTCTGCGCGTTACCCTATTATAGAGTCCGCCCCTGTTTTTCAATATGTTATTGGAGACCCAGGATGTCGCTGAGCCGCAGATGATAAGAAATATATCCGGCCGCCCTGACGCCCATCCGTTCCAAAAATGCTCCAAAGCAGTGAGAAATCCGGATTTTTGTGTATCCATCCACGGTATTTCATCGATAAACAAAACTTTTCTCTTTGATTTTTTTAGCCTATTCAGCTTCCTCCTGAGCAATTCAAATGCTTCGAGCCAGTCATTTGCATTCTCCTGTATATTGATATCGCCGAAGAAATTTCGAATTGCGTTGTTCCAAACACGCAATTGCTCATCTTTCTTACCGTTCGCTAGGCCTGTCGTGTAAAAATCAAACTTGCCTTCAAAATATTCTCTTATCAAGAATGTTTTTCCGACGCGTCTCCGTCCGTACAATACTAAAAACTCAGGCGCCCCGGACTCATAATACTGCTTGAGGGCCGACTGTTCGGCATCTCGTCCGATAATTTTCATAATGAATGTATACTCCCAAGATACTTCGCCATAATAGCACTAATATATCATGTTTTGGCGATTAATAAATTTATTATATAATCAGAATACCACATGCACCATTCTATGTAAACAGCTAAATAACTGGGTTACAGCCATTGAATGATGATGATGGCACACGAGCCACATATATTGCCGTATCACAAATACTTCGCCAAAACACAGTCATATTGCTATGTTTTGGCGAAGTATTTATCTATTGGCGCCGGCGCCATTATTTTGTTTCGCCAATTTTGTCAGAAATGCGCATATATTCGTTAGCCTATAGCATTGCCATGCCAAAGCTGCTTATTACATAGTTATGTTGTTTGAGCATATATGGGGGTGAGCGATATGCCGGGGCGCGCGTTGTGCGCGTTGTGTGAGCTGCGCGGATCTAGCAAGCTGCGTAGGCTGTGCAAAGTGAACAGGTTGCGCAAGCTGTTCGAACTGAACAGTCTGCGCAAGCCGTGCGGTCTGCGTTGGCTGCTGGTGTCATCGCTTTTGCTGCTGTTGCTGTGCGCATGCTGCTGCTGTGCGGGCAATGCCGAATGCGGCATCGGCGCAGGCGCCGAGTCCGGTGGCGCGACAATAATTGTTTATTTCTATTCCGACTGCGCCGCTTGCCGGGAAGAGGCGCGGCTGTCCGATGCGCTGCGCGAAATAATGTATGGGAAGCTGCCGTTCGGCGAGCATGATATAAGGATGGTCAATATATACGAACAGGGCTCGGTAGGCTTTTACGCCGACTGCGATAAAGCGGGCATTGAGCCGGAAAGGCGCATGCTACCGGCACTGTTCACGGACGGGGCAGCCCTGATAGGGATGGATGCGATAGCGTCACACTTTTCGGATAAAGATATTTGAAGCAAACCCCCATCAGTAGTGATAGCGCCACAAGC
>WRLR01000219.1 GCA_009777515.1 Oscillospiraceae bacterium
TGTCTGCGTGTTTTCGCTCTGCTACCTATTGGTCAATAGCGAAGCGTCGCCGCTAAAGTCGTCGCTCCTCGTCTCGCAGGCGGCGACTTTCACTTGGATGCTGTTTGCGTTGCGGGAGCAGTTTTCGTCTACTTTAAGCGATTTGATCATAAATATGAGGGTTAGCCTTATGTGCGTGAGTTTTATAGCGCCTTTGTGGCTGATCACGATACTGATTTATGCAGAACGGCTAAAAAGAAAAAACTATTGGCTGATTCCGGTGATACTCCTTGTGCCGTCCGTTCTGAGCGCGCCGATGCTGTCTCCGGCGTCTTCGGACATGTTCAAGCTATATATTCGGAGTATCCAGTTTGATGAGATTGCGCGCGTCTGCTACATGGCATGGGGTCCGTTCGAAAGATACACTGCCATTAGCGCGTTTTGCTTCACGGTTTTGATATTTTGCTTTCTGCTGAACTTTTTTATCAAAAATAAAATGATAAAAATGGCAGAAAAAGTAGCGGTGCTGCTTATACTGTGGTTGCCGATCCTCGCGCATTATAGCGGTTTGGTAGTCGATTTGCCATTTGACATTGTTCCTATATCATTCTCGTTATGGGGCGCGATTACGGCTTATTTATCATACCATCGCCAGTTTTTTAACGCCATCCCATCGCAGTTATGGAACATATTTAGCGTGACAAAGGAGTGCATGGCTGTTATAGGCTTGGATGGGTCGGTTTATGTCAATAAATCATTCTTGGCGGTATTTGGTTTTAGAGACAAAGATTTTTTCACCTTCGCGGATGAGCTATGCCCGGGGCTCAGCGAGCATATAAACCAAATGCGCGAAATCGACAATATAGAAACGGAGATTGACGGCTCCCACTACGAGATATCTACGAAAAGACTGTATAGGAGAGCGAACAAATACATGGGCCAGCTCCTGACTATCAACGACGTCACCGAAACCAAGCAGCTCACGTTGGCGACCGAGCGGGCCCGCATCGCGTCCGGCCTGCACGACAGCATGGGCAACAGGCTCATCGCGTCGATCAATAACCTGAATATGGCGTTGAGCCTGCCAGTGCAAGAAGAAGCCTTGAAGTACATCGACAAGGCTGCGACGTGCACCGTCGCTTCTTTGATGATGCTGAGGAAAATCGTCGAGGGGCTCTCGCCGGTCGACTTTGGCAAGACAAAGCTCGTCACCTTGATCGAGTCTGTCATCAACCGCATCTCGGCCGCTGGGATGTGCGTCGACTTCCATATGGAGGGCGATATAGAAGCGTTGCCGGACGGCATTAAGGATTTCGTCTACAACGCCTGCCAGGAGGCGATGACGAACTCCGTCATCCATGGCAAGGCCGAGAACATAGTTATCAAGCTGGTCGGCGTCGGGGGCGTCCTAAGGCTCGATATCGTGGACGACGGGCACGGCTGCGCGGAAGTTTCGAAGAATAACGGCCTGACCGCGATGGAATGCCGAGCAAGCTCGCTTGGAGGGACGATTAGGTTCGGGTCCCCGTCGACTGGCGGATTCGGGATATACGCGAAAATACCAATTGGGGCCTGGCAGCCGCCAAGGGGCGGGTTGCAGGCCTTTAAGGAAGGTGGGCGAGCATGATAGACGTATTTATTGTAGATGACAGCCATGATGTGCGGGAATCGCTCATCGAAATCCTCAATGCGGACCCCGAAATCCGCGTGGTCGGCGAGGCGGACAACGGGGAGGAGGCGATCAAGCAGGCGAAGGCTTTGCTTCCCGAATTGATTTTGATGGACATAAAGCTGCCGGGGATGGACGGGCTTGAGTCCGTGAGGCATATTAAGAAGTTTTGCAACGAGCAGAAAATAGACATAAAAATCGTGATACTCTCAACGTTCTATGACGACGATTACGTTCTAAAGGCCCATGAATATGGCATCGACGGCTATCTGCTCAAGGGGATGGTCAATAAGGCTTTGACCTCGATCATAAAAAGCACCTGCAATGACCTTGTGACTTTCGACCGGCTGATATACGAGAAAAAAAACGAGCTTACTCCAAAACGCGCGGTCGCCAAGCCCGAGATTTCCTCGCTGAGCAAAACAGAGCTGGAAATCCTAAAACTGATCGTCAATGGAAAAAAGAACTCGGAAATCGCGTCCGACCTGTTCTTTTCCGAAGGCACGGTGAGGAACTACGTCAGCTCGATGCTCGCGAAGCTCGGGTGTAAAAACGGGCGCGACCTCGCCGTATTCGGAATAAGGGCTGGACTGTAGGGACAGCGCAAATGGTCGGCTTTGCCGACCACGCGCGTCCGCTTTCCCCAAACCTATATGAATCGCCTACTTGTCCGCCTTCGCTAAACCGTAGGGACAGCGCAAATGGTCGGCTTTACCGACCACGCGCGTCCGCCCTTGCCAAACCGTGAACACAAGGGGACGGTTCTCCTGTGTTCACCCTGAACACAAGGGGACGGTTCTCCTGTGTTCACCCTGAGTTTCGCACAACAGAACCGTCCCCCTGTGTACAACAGAACCGTCCCCCTGTGTACACAACAGAACCGTCCCCCTGTGTACCCCTGTGTACACAACAGAACCGTCCCCCTGTGTTCGGGGCGCGCATCGCGCGTCCGCCTCGCTAGGTTTTGAAATGATATGACATTTGTCATGAGTTCTTATGACAAATGTCACTATCATTACTTTTGGCATGGGTTTATAATCCTAATGTGTTTTGCAAATGAGCCCTCCTTCCTTTACATAGGGGCTGTCTAGGAACAAGCTGGGCATTGACGTCGAAATATGGCAAAGCGAAGGGCCAGTCGCAATGCTCAGGTTGTTTCTAGACAGTTCCGTGTTAACTAACATTCGCAAGGAGATGCGCCAATGGAATTGCTCGAAATAAGGGCCATGGCCGCGCCGAGCGGCATGCTTTCATCCAGCACCGCCGGCTGCGGGCTAGTCGACGGCAGTCCCGCCGTCGCCGGGCGCAAGCGCCGATGCGGCTGCAGCTACGGCTACGGCTACGGCTGCAGCTATGGCTACGGCTACAGCTACAGCTGCCATTGCCTTTGCCGCTGCCACTACCGCCGTACCAGCCACTACCACTACTACTACCGCTTCGGCTTCGGCTGCCGTTGCGACTGCCACTGCGGCTGTGGCCGCATCCGCGCATGAAGCGGCGGCCGCCAGAATGGAAAGCGGGCAAACCGCTTTCGCCGCGCCAAAAGGGCGTCCCCACTAGCCGATGCGCGGCTGTTGGCAAGACTGCCAATCGCCTGCGCCGGTCGGGGAGGGCGCTGCGCCTATGACCTATGCTATGGCAAAATATGGTCATGTAGTCGTTGAAGTCACTAAATAGTTACTAGCAGTAAATAATAAATTGTTAACGTAATCTAAACGAGCACTTGTAAAGGTAGATTACGTATGATAAAATTACTGCAACGCGCATATCGCAGGCAATTGCAATATAAGCGGCGCAGAAGCCGCTTAAACTATTTTGGGCCAAGCTTGAGTGCGTTTGTAAACACCTCGATAAGGAGAATACGCCATGCAGTCAGGTTTTGCGGAGCTTTCAGCCCTGCGGAGCATTTAATGAAGCGAGTTGGCTATTTATTTGTTATTTATTTGTCGATATCGCGCATAAAGCACATATATCAAATGGCCCAAAGGTAAAAGGCATTCAATATGGCTAAAAATAGTAGTAAAGCCATATGAGGGGGCGAATAGGAGGTTGTAAAATGCGCAACAACTCATGTCAACGCCTAGCATCAAAACTCGCCGATCGCCGCTCCGCGAGCTGTGGCGATCGCCGCTCCGCGAGCTGCGCCGATCGACGCTCCGCGAGCCACGCCGCGTACTGCGCCGATCGCCGCTCCGCGAGCTGCGCCGATCGCCGCTCCGCGAGCTGCGCCGATCGCCGTTCCGCGAGCCGCGCCACGTACTGCGCCC
>WRLR01000220.1 GCA_009777515.1 Oscillospiraceae bacterium
CATGACCGATCCGAGGACATAGTGCGTATCGGAGACCCTCCTGCTCCATTCGCGCATGGTCTCATTCACGGCGTCCTTTAGCGTCATGGTGCCGGACACGACGGGGTGCACTTTCGCGCCGAGCAGCCGCATACGGTAGACGTTGAGCGCCTGCCGCTCCGTGTCCTCTTTCCCCATGAACACCTCGCATGAGAGGCCCAGCAGCGCGGCGGCTGTCGCAGCCGCGACGCCGTGCTGGCCGGCGCCTGTCTCGGCGATTATGCGCGTCTTCCCCATCCGCTTGGCCAGCAGTGCCTGCCCGAGCACATTGTTAATTTTGTGCGAGCCCGTATGGTTCATGTCTTCTCTTTTGAGGTAAATTTTCGCGCCGCCCGCGAGCGCCGTCAGGTTCTTCGCGTAATACAAAAGCGAAGGCCGCCCGGCATATGTGTTCAGTAACTCGCCAAGCTCTGTCCGAAATGCATCGTCATTTTTATAGTGCAGATACGCTTCTTCGAACACAATCAGCGCGCCGATCAGTGTTTCGGGGATGTACCGCCCGCCGAACCCGCCAAATCTCCCATTATCGCCCATCTAATCCATCTCCCTTACTATGTGTACAAATTGATTGATTTTTGCCGCGTCCTTTAGCCCATCCGTCTCCACGCCGCTGCTCACGTCGACGCAGTATGGCGAAAGTATGCGTATGGCATCGGCCACCGTGCCGGCTGTCAGCCCGCCGGCAAGAAAATACGGAGGGCCGGCATACCCTATGAGGGCGCCCCAGTCGAAGGCTTTGCCTGCGCCGCCGCGCCGGCCGGACGTGGTGAGCGCGTCGAACAGCAAGTAGTCCGCAGATGGGGGCGGTGGCGGTAAGGGCGGCTGGGTCGGCAGGGGCGGCTGGGGCGGTAGTTGCGGTAGGTACTGCGGGTGCGGTTGGGGCTGTAGCAGCGAATTGCACGCAACGCATGTTCCAGCATCACTGCGGTAAGCCGCGTTTGCAACGGCGGCGCGGATTCCGATTGCTTTTATGACGCCACAGCCGCAAGCCTCCTTTAGCCGCTTAATGTACGCGTCGTCCTCGTCGCCGTGAAGCTGAACCATATCGACTATCCCTCGCTCGACAATTTTCGCCACCTCGCCAATATCCTCGTTTACAAACACGCCCACTGTGGCGATACGCGGATCGAGCCGTTCCTTCAACGCCGCCGCCTCGGCGGCCGATACGCGGCGCCTGCTCGGTGCTAACACGAACCCGACATAGTCCGGCAGCGCCCGGTTGACCGCGTCCACATCCTCCGCCCTGCCGACGCCACAAATTTTAACTTTACTCATGTCTCCCATTCCAAAATTGATAAGCCCCTTAGCGCAGCCAGCGCCGCTTTTTTGTCCGGGGCGCGCATCAGCGTTTCCCCGATCAATACCGCGTCCACACCGTGCCGTTGCAATATGTTTATATCCTCCGCCGTTCGGACGCCGCTCTCGGCAACGAATATCACGTCGTCCGGCGCCAACGCTCGCAGCCGCAAGCTGATCCCCATATCAACCTCAAAGGTTTTCAAGTCGCGGTTATTGACCCCGACGACCCGCGCCCCCGCGCCCAGCGCCATGTCCAGCTCGGCTTCGTCGTGCGCCTCCACGAGGGCAGACATCCCAATGCAGTGCGCAATGTCGATATAATCGGCAAGCGCGCGTTGATCCAATAAAGCGCATATTAACAAAACGGCGGCGGCGCCCAACAATTTCGCTTCGTATATCATATAACTGTCGACGATAAAATCCTTACGCAGCAGGGGGATCGAGACCCTATTGGCTATTTCGCGCAGGTGGCGCTCATCGCCTAAAAAATAATGCGGCTCGGTCAGCACGGATATCGCAGCGGCGCCCGCGGCTTCATATTCCATTGCTATGTCGATATACGGAAAGTTTTCCGCGATGACTCCTTTCGACGGCGACGCTTTTTTTACCTCGCATATGAATGCGATGCCGCCTGCGGAACCATTACCCACACCTGTATCGACGGAATATCCGGAACCCCTGTTCCCTTCCCCACGCAGCGCCCGCTCGAACGGAAAACTAGCACTAGCACCCACTCCCCCGCCGCTTGCGCGCATAGCCGCCGCTTTCTCCACAATTTCATCAAGCGGTAGCGCCTTTTTGCGCTCCGCCACGCGCGCCCTTGCGCGCTTTGCAATTTCATCTAAAATACTCATCGCGCGAAAATTAACCTCCCGCCTCCCGGTTTGATCGGCTGATGAAAGCGTCCAGCTTCGCGGCAGCCGCCCCGCTGTCGATGGCGCTGCTCGCCGTTTCAATCGCATCTCCAATCGAGCCGAACCTGCCTGCGACGTACAGCGCCGCAGCCGCGTTGAGCACGGAAGCGTCGCGCCTTGCGCCCTTCTCGCCCGCGAGCACGTCCCTCAGTATCTTTGCGTTCTCTGCAGGCGTCCCGCCCTGCAGGTCCGCCTTTTCGCAGCGCCGAAAACCATATTGTTCCGGCGTGATCGTGTACGAGCGCACCCAGCCGTCCTTGACCTCGCACACGTATGTGGGCGCCGACATGGATATCTCGTCCAGCCCGTCCTCGCCGTAAACCACCATCGCGTTTTTTACCCCCAGGTTGTTCAGCACCAGCGCCAGCGGCTCCACCAAATCGCGATCGTAAACACCCATCAGTTCCATTTTCGCGCCTGCCGGGTTCGTCAGCGGGCCCAGGATATTGAACACCGTCCTGATAGCCAGCTCCCGCCGTATCGGCGCCACATATTTCATGGCGATGTGATAGTTTTGCGCGAACAAAAAGCAAATGCCGATGTCCCGCAATAGCTCCGCGCTCATTTCGGGCGCTATATTGATATTGACGCCCAAAGCCTCCAGCACGTCGGCCGCCCCGCATTGGCTGGACGCGCCCCGGTTCCCGTGCTTGGCCACGGGCACCCCGGCCGCCGCCGATATGATCGCCGCAGCCGTGGATATATTGAACGTATTCGCGTGATCTCCGCCCGTGCCGACGATCTCCAGTGCGTCTATTTCGTGCAGAAGCCGCACGCAGTGCTGCCGCATCCCAAACGCGGATGCCGTAATCTCGTCGGTCGTCTCGCCTTTGAGGCTAAGCGCCGTCAAGTACGCGCTCATCTGGACGGGCGACGCCTCGCCGGTCATAATCTCGTGCATAACCGCTTCTGCGGTTTCATATGTCAAATCCTGCCTTTTCGACAGGGTCAGTATCGCTTCCCGGATCATTTTAAACCCTCCAAATATTTTTATCCAAACAGTCCGTTTGCTATCCACATGGGGATCGCGGCGATCAGCGCCAGCAGACAGGCCGCGAAGTACATCAGCCCGTACGTGCTCATGTGGCCGTTGCCCCATGCCCGGTCGCCCGCGATGGATCGGCTCATCATCGCCCACATATTTTGGTACGCCATCGTGAAGCTGTTGCCCGCCATGACGAAGACGGCCAGCCACACCAACGGGCTGATCCGGTACTGCGCCTGTATAGCCGGGAGTATGGGCGCCATTATGGCAATCGTCGGTATGAAAATCGCCACATCGAAGAACCTCCACACGAACATGATTGTCATTATCGCGAACATAAATACCCACGGGTTGCCCGCGATGGGCGCCAGAGCCGGCACGACGATCCCGGCGAGCCATTGGGAGATGCCGGTTTCGGTGAATATCGAGCCGAGGCCCAGTGCTATCGCCACAAAAATTATCAAATCCCAGTTCACGCCGCTATTGAAGTCCTTGGCTTCCAGCACGCCGAACAGGAAGAACGCAAAGACGGCGGCCAGGCACAGCGCGGCGTCCGGCAGACCGTGGAACCTGTTCGTCAAAAACATCACGAAAACCGCCACCAATATTATGCCCGCAATCAATTCATGTCGACCCATTTTTTGCTTG
>WRLR01000221.1 GCA_009777515.1 Oscillospiraceae bacterium
CATCATCAACACCGTGATAACCATAGCCCTGTTCGTGCTGTTCAAGCTGTATGGCAGCATATGGCTGTTCGCCGGCTCGGCCGAGCTGTTGAACATACTGTGCGCGTGCGCCCTCTCCGGCGCTTTGGCCATCATCGGCTTCACCGTGCTCAGATGGGACATGCCGCGCAGCTTCTATGTGCTGTACTTCGGCTTCCTGCTGGCGGGCGCGACGGGCATCAGGGTGTACTACAGGCTGCGCCGCCATCTGCTCAGGCGGTTCCATCTGTGGGCGTCGCGCGCCAAGCGTATCATGCTGGTCGGCGCGGGCGAGGCCGGCAATCTTATATTAAAGGAAATAATGGACAACGACACCATAGACGGCAATGTCGTTTGCTGTGTCGACGACGACCCGGGCAAAAAGGGCAAGTATTTATGCGGCGTCAAAATCATCGGCGGCAAGTACCTGATCCCGGAGGCCGCCCGGAAGAACCGGATCGACGAGATCGTCGTCGCCATACCGTCCGCATCGCCGATGGAAGTCAGCGATATATTGGAAATATGCAAGAACACCGGTTGCAAGACCAAAATCCTGCCCGGCATATACAAGCTAATGAGCAGCGAAGCCAAGGTATCCCAGCTTAGGGACGTTCAGATTGAAGATTTACTGGGGCGCGACCCCATAACGGTCAATACGCGCGAAATAGCGGAATACAACAGCGGAAAAGTCATATTGGTGACCGGCGGCGGCGGTTCGATAGGCAGTGAGCTTTGCAGGCAGATAGCGCATAGCAGACCCAAGCGCCTCATCATCGTCGACATCTACGAAAACAACGCATACGACATTCAGCAGGAGCTGCTGCATGAGCACCCCGATCTGTGCCTTGAAGTCCTTATCGCATCGATAAGGGATGTCAGCAGGATGCGCGAGATCTTCGACACCTACCGCCCGGACATCGTGTACCACGCCGCCGCGCACAAGCATGTGCCCCTCATGGAGCACAGCCCCAACGAGGCGATTAAGAACAACGTGTTCGGCACGCTCAATGTCGTCAGGGCGGCCGGCGAGTACGGCGTCAGCCGTTTTGTAATGATATCCTCGGACAAGGCGGTCAACCCCACCAACATAATGGGCGCGTCCAAGCGCATATGCGAGATGATCGTCCAGATGATGAACGGCGTGTACCGCACGGAGTACGTCGTCGTGCGCTTCGGCAATGTGCTGGGCAGCAACGGCAGCGTGATCCCGCATTTTATCAAGCAGATAGCGTCCGGCGGGCCTGTGACCGTCACCCACAAAGACATCATCCGCTACTTCATGACCATACGCGAAGCCGTTTCGCTGGTCCTGCAGGCAGGCGTCTATGCGCAAGGCGGCGAGATATTTATCCTCGATATGGGCGACCCGGTACGCATCGACGACTTGGCTCGAAACCTCATTAAGCTGTATGGTTTTGTCCCGGATGTCGACATCGATGTGGTGTACACGGGGCTGCGCCCCGGCGAGAAGCTTTTCGAAGAGATTCTGCTGACAGCCGAGGGCTTGCGGATGACCGACAACAAGCTGATATACGTCGCCAACCCCTTGGAGTTTGACGGAGTCGTTTTCTACAATGAGCTAGAAGAGCTGAGAAGGCTCGTCGTGGGCAATGAAGACGTGCGGCAAAAAACGTTCGATATAATCAACAAACAGCGATTGGACGAAACACATACTGACGGATATATTTTTGAGGGCGAAGAGGACATGCTGAGCAATCAGTACGAAGTCGGCAAGCTGAAGCGCCGCGAGCTCATCCCTACATAAAATATAGGGAGGGCGCGGCATCCCAACGCAAATCCAACGACATTTAAGGCAACACTGACATAATAAAGAAGGAAGCAACCATATGGATAATTTTGTTGAAATCGACCTAGGCCACTTGATTGGCGTTGTGCTCAAGAAATGGTGGCTTGTTTTATTGGCGGCGGTGCTGTTAGGCGGCGCGACGCTGCTGTATACATTGTATTTTATTACGCCGATGTACCGCACCAACATTTCCGTGTATGTCAAGAACGTCGGCGATGACGTTAAAAGGTCCGACACCATAAACACCGCCGACTTGACCGCATCGCAAAGGCTGGTCAACACATATGTGACCATCATCACCAGTAATACCGTGCTGGACAAGGTTTCGGCCAATATCGGATCCATATACGCTACGCCGGACATACGCTCAATGCTGTCGTGCGCGGCAGTAAGGGACACGGAAATCTTCACAGTCACAGTGACCAACGAAAATCCGGAGATCGCCGCATATATAGCCAATGCCGTCGCCGATGTCGTGACAGTGGAAATCCCCGAATTTTTAGAGGGCAGCTCCGTCAAGATTGTCGACTACGCCATCGTCCCCCTGCGCCCGTTCACGCCGGACGTCCCCAGGAACCTAATAATCGGGCTGGCGGCAGGCATGTTTTTGTCGGCGTTCGTCATTATCGTCATTGACTTTTTCGATAAGCGCATCAAGTCCGAAGAGGATTTGATACGGCTCTCTGATATACCGGTGCTGGGCGCCGTCCCCGATTTTTTGGATAGCAGAAAAAACTCCGGTAACTACGGCTATGGCTCCCGGGGGAAGGAGAGTGCCGTATGATTAAGCTAAAATTCGCCAAAAAGGCTCAAGACAACAAGCCCAAGCCCGCCAAGAAGAAGGACGACAAGTCCCAAATCTCCGTCATGCGCACGCAGGAACAGGAGAATATCCTAAATGAAAATTCCTCCTTTACGACCAGGGAGGCATATAACGCGCTTAGGACCAACATCATATTCTCCATCCCGCAGGACGGTTGCAAGGTTATCGGGTTCACCAGCGCCGAGAGCGGCGAGGGCAAGAGCATCAATATATTGAACATGTCCATCAGCTTCGCCGAATCCGGCGCCCGCGTGCTGCTCGTGGATTGCGATCTGCGAAAGCCCAAGCTCGGGCTCTTGCTGGGCATGAAAGCGGCGCCGGGCATCGCCAATGTGCTCGTCGGCGTGCAGCCGATAAGCAAGGCCATCAGGCGCACTAAATACGAAAACCTGAGCGTCCTGCTATCGGGCGGGGTCCTGGTCAACCCCACAGAGCTTTTAAACTCCGAAAAATACATGAAGCTTTTGCAGGACTTGTCCGCTATGTACGACTACATCTTCGTGGACACGCCGCCCGTCAATGTGGTGGCCGACGCCAGCATCATATCAAAGTATCTGGCGGGCTATGTGTTTGTGGTGCGGCAGGGGTCATCGGAGCGCGACTCTGTGGCAAACGCGCTGGGCCAGTTGAAGTTCGTCAACGCCAAAGTGCTGGGCTTCCTCCTAAACGACGTGACGCACAACCGCAGCAAGCGTTCCAATAAATACGGCTATTACTACGAATACAGCGCCCAGGCCGAAAAAGAAGCGTCCGACAGCGCCGGCGGCATAAAATGATTGACTTCCATTCCCACATCCTGCCGGGCATGGACGATGGGAGCGGGAGCGTCAGCCAATCGCTGGCCATGCTGCGCATGTACGCTACGCAAAATGTCGGCACAGTAATGGCCACTCCCCATTTTTACCGCGAAGCGGAAACAGTTGAAAGTTTTTTAAAACGCAGGGGCGCCGCACTTTTGCAGTTGCAGGGCGAAATTGCGGATGGCATAGGGTTTCCCCAAATAGTCCCTGCGGCGGAAGTCAACTTTTTCCACGGCATCAGCCGCAGCGAAGACATAGACCAACTGTGCATGGGCGACAGCCGGTGCATGCTGCTGGAGCTGCCCTTTGAAAAATGGGAAAGCAGGATACTGGGCGAAATACGCGCCCTGTCATCGCTGAGGGGCATCACAACAATACTCGCGCA
>WRLR01000222.1 GCA_009777515.1 Oscillospiraceae bacterium
ATAAAGGAACGCGGAAAAATATCGCCAGACGGCGTATATAACCAAAACCACAATGTTGGATTCGTCAATGTGGGGACGAGCCACGACACTGCCGAGTTTGCGACGGAAAGCATCTTCCGATGGTGGAAGAGCGTTGGGGTGAACAACTTTCGCAATGCGACAAAGCTATTGATCACCTGCGACTGCGGAGGTAGCAATGGGTATAGGCTAAGGCTGTGGAAGCATCAGCTCGGGCAACTGGCAAATCTTATAGGCGTAGAGATTCATGTGTGCCATTTCCCGCCCGGAACATCAAAGTGGAACAAGATTGAACATAGGCTTTTTTGCTACATAAGCAAGAATTGGCAGGGCAAGCCGCTTATTGACATTGAAACAGCGATAAACCTGATAGGATCCACAACCACGAAAACCGGGCTGAAAGTGATCTGCCAGCGTGATGACAGAATATATGAACGTGCCGAGGTCGTATCGGACGAAGAATTTGAGGCGATAAAGATAGTCAGGATTGACCCTTTTCCAAATTGGAACTATTATTTTGAACCTTAATGTTAATGAAAGCAAGTTGTTTGAGAAAGAAAATGTTCCCCTCAATTGGCGGACTATGTAATCAGAAAGAGATGTATAGTCATTATACAAAGAAATTGAACACAAGCCACTCCTTAATAGTTCTAAAAAGCCTACTCCATTTGGGGATGTTGCAAGACGGATTAATACATCACAATCTCCGGCTTGTGGCAGTGGTTGAAGGTTGCCCAAGCACTCATGATATTGTTACTATCTGCTAAAAGCAGTGCCTGTTTATAAATTTTTAAAGCTTTGGTTAAATGCTCAACCGCAGAATGGGACATCGACTTTGTATATTTATATCCATATATGAGGTGGGACGCTGCATAACTGAAATATAGCGCAACCAAGTAGTCTCCATCTTGCGTAGGAAAATTGCGCATTCTTTCCGATACACACAGAACGTTGGACAAGAGAAGTCTTACATATTGCACACATATTTCCACTTTTGGTATGAAGAAGACGTTCATCCTTCTTGCTGATAGGCATTTTGTTTTTCATATGCTATGGCGGTCTGCGACCGCAGTTACCAGTTTTTAGTTGTCAGTTTTGATATTTCCTCATTCAACGGCAAATATTCCGACATAACTGTTCAATCATCTTGCCTGCAGTATGTTAAAGCAGATTCGCAATAATGATAACGAACACAGCGACACCCAAGACAAATAGCTTCACAGGCTGCGGGAGACGGGCGGACGGGCCCGTCTCCTACGATACATTTGCGGGCGGGCCCGTCTCCTACGATACATTTGCTGTCGCGCCTGTCTCCGTTTGTATGTCAATAGTACACTATGTAAATGCTCTGCGTCGCGTCCTCCCAGCCTACCGCGCAGCCAAGGTTTTCGGCGGCGAAGCGGATGGGAACCATTGTGCGGTCATTGATCGTCATGGGCGCCACATCCACAGTCTTCTGTTCCCCGTTGACGGAAATGTTGTAGTTGCCCAGCCACATGCGGACGCTGTGCCGCGCATAATCCAGCGTTATCTCGCCACTGGCTTCCCGCCACGTCACGCGCCCGCCCATGCCCTCGACGATGGCGCGGATCGGGACCATCGTGCGGGCGTTGTGCAGCAGCGGGGCTGTCCCCCTGCCTGGGTCTATCTCCTGCCGGTCGCCGTCGACATACATATAGCGGTCGTCGATTGCCATCATTATATATTTTTTGCGCGGCGCCGCCGAGCTACCGCCTGCCGCGCCGCCACCGGGCGGGGCAAGGCCGCCCCCAACTACCTCGTTGGCCGTCTTTACCATCTTTTTTATGGTCGCGGGCCCCAGCTCCTCGCGCACCCCGTCATGTGTCTTTTCGCCGCTTACGACTTGGCGTATGTAGTAGTAATACGTCGTATTGGGCAGAACATTTACGTCCACATACTCATTGTGTGCGATGTGGAAGTCGGTCAGCGAGTCTCCGCTGCCGCCCGGGCTAAGCGAGCGGTACACACGATAACCCACACCGCCGGACAGCGGTTCCCAGGCCAACTTGACGCCGGCGCCGACGGCTCTCGCTTCAAATCCACTGACGGCACTGCTTGAAGCGGACGCGGGCGGCGGAGTGGGCGTGAGCGTCCTAATCGGGGTAGGCGGTTGCTGGTTCGGCGGCATCGGCGTCGGCGTCGGCGTCGCGATGGGCGAAGGTGCGCCGTCGCTTATGTTCGCTTGAATCGTGTAGTCGCCGTCCGCCATGTTCCCGTAGCGCTCAACAAAAATATAATAAATGCCCGGGCCAATATCCACAGCGGCGGTCGTGTGCGGCAATGCCGCCCCGGAGGTATGGATGGTATCGCTGAGCAAGGACTTGCCCGCGCTGTCGTACAGCCTCACCCTGTGGCCGGGCGTGCCGTATCTGTAGTCAAACGTGAGCGAAGCCCGGTGGTACCCTGAAACCGTAAAGCTGTAATAGTCTTTGTCCAGTCCATCATAGATGTTGCCGGTATAAAGAGCGTTGACATTTATCGGCGTGGCGGTGTTCGTGGAGTTGTTAGGCTCCCTTTCGTAGTTCCAGCCCGACTCGTCAACATAATCATAGCTTAAGTAATAATCGCCGTACGCATTATTGTTTGAAAATTTTTCGACCCTTATATAATATGTCCCCGCCGGCACACGCAGCCACGGGGTGGTATACGGTAAAATTGTCGATGATGTATATATGTACTCGTTTAGCAGCTCGCTGTTGTTGCTGTCGTAAAGCCTTACCCTGTGGCCGGGTATTCCGGACGCATAGTCAAACGTCAGCGCGATGCTGCCGCTCGCCCCAAGCGTGAATGCGAAGTAGTCCACGTCGCTGCCGGATTCGATGTTCCCTGTAATAGCAACGCTGTTCGTGACGATGTCCGCCTGGTTGACAGAACCATTCGGCTCATTTTCATAATGCCCGAAAGATTCGTCCTCATACCTAATGTGGATACAGTATTCGTCAAACGCATTATTGGAGGATCTATCAATCCTGATATAGTACGTACCCGCCGGGAGGCGCAGCCTGTCCGCCACATATGGGAAAATGTCGGAGGGCTTATTAATGGACACGGAAAAAAGCTCCCTGTTTTCGCCGTCGTAAAGCCTGATCCTATGCCCGGGCACGCCGCCGTAATAATTAAATATCAGCGTTACGCTGCCCTTATTGGGGATATCGAACCTGTAATAGTCCACATCGTCGCGGTTCGCGATGCTGCCAAACATGTCCTCGTTGACATAAATTTGCGATGCCTGATTCACAGAGCCGTTCGGCTCAACCTCACGCAGCCCCCCTGCCGCGTGCAGCGGCAAAGGTGCAGACCCTATGGCATACGCTATAGCGAACGCCAAAAGGACCGCTATAGATACTATTGGCGCCGCCTTCGCCACCGCTGGCGCAACCGTCGCAATTGCCTTTTTCATAGCAAAAGCCCCCTCCCAATCGCCTGTGTCGCGATTTAATGATTAAATGGACGCTATCATTCATTTGTATATTATATTGTTTACAAAGGAAAATCAACATAATCCTGATTGCTTTGCCGTCAATTTCATCACATATGGGATAGATGGCTCCGGGTGGCAAGAACACAAATTTTATTTGCGTTACGAGTTATTAAATTACTAATTATGATACTGGTGGTTGCGGAGATTCCGCTTTTATGTTCTGGGTAGAGGCGGAGTTTCCGTTTCTTTTGAGCGCGGCGGGGGCGTGGCATTCGCCGCTTGCGAGCGCGACGGGGGGGTGGCGGTTGATTGGGCGGGTAGGCGCGCGATTGCGGCGGAATCCGGTGCGCGTGTTATCGGGCGGAACCCGTTG
>WRLR01000223.1 GCA_009777515.1 Oscillospiraceae bacterium
CGCTGCCCCGCCGCCCCCGCAACGCCCCACCCGCCCTGGGTACGCGGGCGTCCCGCCCGCCCCGCTCCGTCCCGCCCACTTCCTCCGCTGCCATCCATGTTTTACATAATGGCGATCATTAGTATACAATAATCCTAAATCCTAAATAATATGCCGGAGGTGGGCGCCATGCAACGAACAGCTTCGCTGGGAGTAATCGGGGTCAGTGAGAGGAACCCGCACTATTTTCAATACAAGGGGAAGGAAATCCTGCTTATAACGTCCGCCGAGCACTATGGCTCGGTCATCAGCGGCAAATTCGACTACATAAAATACTTCGACAGGCTAGCCGAGTACGGGCTCAACTACACGCGCGTGTACCCCGGCGCCATCGTCGAACCGCCCGGGTTCTGGCTCGTGGAGGACACGATGACGCCCAGCCCGGACGAACTGATTGTGCCGTGGGCCCGCTCCAACGTCCCCGGCTACTTCGGGGGCGGCAACAAGTTCGACCTCGATACATGGGACGAGGCGTATTTCGCGCGGCTGCGCGACTATATGGCGCAGGCGGGCAAGCGGGGCATCATTGTGGAGATATGCTTCTTCAACTGCCAAAACAAGCCGTACTGGCAGTACTCCCCGCTCAACGTCAATGCGAACATTCAAGGGGTGGGGGACTGTGACCACATCACATTCCAGACCCTGGACAACGGGCCGCTGGTGCGCGAGCAGCTAAAATACATCGAAAAGATCGTCGCCGAGACCAACGAGTTCGACAACGTCATATATGAGTTCGTGGACGAGCCCACCCTGATGATGACCCCGTCGCGCAAGGCATACCTGTGGATCGACAAAATGATCGACGCGGTCGTCGCGCTGGAAGAAAAGCTCCCCAAGCGCCACATGCTCACGCAACAGCTCGAGATCGGCGTCGACTTTTGCGACGACGAGCGCATTTCGTTCATCGTGACGCAGTACATATCGGCGAACAGCCGCCAGATCGGCGGCCAGGCCGCGCTCCAGAGCTGCTATTGCTACAACAAGCCCATCGAGATGAACGAAACGGCCTATGTGCCGTCCTGGTATGATCGCGACCACGAGGCGATATCGCGGCTCGAAGCCTGGGAGTTCATGGTGGGCGGCGGCGCCAGCTTCAACCAACTGAACGGCTACTTTGTATCGTCCAACCCCTCCGGCGACAACGAAAACAACATTAAAATCCTCGCTGGCCTGCGCAACTTGCGGGCGTTTATGGAGGGCCTGGATTTCGTCAATATGGCCCGCGACACCAGGACAGTCCTCGCGACGTCCATCGGGGCGCATGTGAGCATGATTTCACAAAAAGGGCGCCAGTACGCGATGTACATACACCACAGCTACTTAAACCTGGGCAGGTTCTACGGCTCGTTCTACGACCCGCGCTACGGCGAGTACGAGACGGAATTGACGCTGGCGCTGGAGGACGGCGAGTACGACGTGACGTTCGTCGAGCCGGCCACATTGAATATAATAGGTAGCACTAAAATAACGAGTGCCAAAGGCGAGGCGAAGCTCGCCTGCCCGCGCTACGCGCTGGACATTGCCATAAAAATCGCCAGGGTTAGATAGATAAGCAGATAGGCATAGATAAGCAGATAGGCAAAGATAAGTAAATAGAAAAAATAATAATAGGGTGGCAAAGCTATGAAAAAATATACTGTGGCATTGGCTGGTCTGGGCGCCAGGGGTAAAATCCACCTCGGCGCCATCTTGAAAAACAGCGACCGATTCGAGCTCGTCGGTGTGTATGATCCAAACCCAAAGGCTGTGGACGCCACAGCCGCGCTGTTCGGTAAGCTGCCCGTGTTCGGCGGGGCGGAAGACATGCTGCGCGCCGTCAAGCCGGACGTGTTCTGTTTTGTGACGCACCCCGACGTCCGCTTGGAGTACGTAAAGCTGGGCGCAGCCTGCGGCGTTAAGGCGATATCATTCGAAAAGCCCATGGCGCTGTCCCTTAAAGACGCCAAAGAGATTCAAAGTATATGCGATCAGTATGACATCAAAGCGGTGGTCTCGCACCAGAAAAAGTACCTACCCGCCATGCAAAAATTCAAAGAAATTTTAAACAGGGCGATCATCGGGCAGCCGTACCTGATCCACGCGACGACAGGGCCGTGGATGGCGCATCTGGCGACGCACTATGTGGATTTGGCGTTGTGGGCGAACAACGGCATCGGCGCCGACAGCGTCGTCGGGCACGTGCATGGGCGCGGCAAGCTGACGGACAACCACCCGTCGCCGGACTATCTTATGATGCAGGCGACCATGAAAAACGGCGTCCGCCTCATCCTGGAGAGCGGCTACTACTCGCCGTCGCATATGGCCAGGATGGGCTCGGATTTTTGGTTCGACAACAGGATCACCGTATATGGGGACAACGGCTATGTGTGGGCGCAGACGAACGGCGAGTGGGGCTGCCTGACGCCGGAGAGCCCGCAGATGCAAAAGGGCGCGGGCGAGGGGTGGCTGGTACAGGAGAAGAAGATGCAGGTCCCGTTTTACGCGGATCTGGCAGGCTGGCTGGACGACGATCGCAAGCCGCATACGAGCAACGTGGGCATCAGTTGCACCGGCTACGAAATGCTCGAGGCGGCCCTCCTGAGCGCCCTCGACAACCGCAGGGTCGATCTACCCATAACGGACTTCGACTACGAAGACGTACTGACCCGCATGGCCGCCACACTGCCGTAGATATTTTGACGCGTGTTGATATGATTCCAATGTAGAAAACCAGTCATGACAATATTAACTGTCATTGCGAAGTGATTATTGTATAAACGGCCCCATTTCCCTGGTGCAGTCTTTTGTCAAACCGGACTTGCGGCGCTGTATCAATGGCGGGCCGCTCGCCATGGAGTTCTCCGACACGTTGTTTTGCAACCCGTCGAGCCTGGAAAAAGTGGCCGGCCTTGTGGAACCCTTTATCAATTCGGGTGGGCACCAAATCCAGCTCAACGCGGTGAACCGCGATACGCTGCTGGACGCGCAGAAGAACCCCGATCGCCACAAGCAGCTCATCGTAAGGATTTGGGGCTGGAGCGCGTACTTTGTGGAGCTGGACAAGGAGTACCAGGATCACGTGATCAGCAGGCAAGCGTTCGTTGTATGAGCAAGGGCATCATTTTTGACATCAAGGAAGCGGCGGTGCATGACGGGCCGGGCCTGCGCGTGACGGTGTTTTTAAAGGGCTGCCCCATGCGGTGCGCGTGGTGCCATAACCCAGAGGGGCTGCTGCCTGTCCCGCAAGCCATGCGGAGCTCTCGCGGCTGCGCGCATTGCGGCAAGTGCTCGCGGCTCTGTTCCCACCCAGAGTGCGCCGGCCTCGGCGTGTGCGCAAGGATATGCCCCAACGGACTCGTCCGCGTGGCGGGCGGGGAGATAGACAGCGCCGACCTCGCCGCACGCCTGCTCATGGACGCCAGGGATCGGGCGACCGTCGAAATACTGCCATACAACACATTGGCAGGCGCCAAATACGCCGCCGTAGGCATGTCATTTGCACCCACATACGACGAAAGCCACCCCGCCGCCTACTACCTAGACGAACTAAAATCCGCAGGCCTGAACACCCGCATGCTTTAATAAAAAAACGTCTGCGCTTGAAAGCTTGAAATATTTTTAATGCTTCGGAAATAGTGAGGAAAAATAATGGAGTGCAAGAACGTATTGGATGACAAAAAACACATCGCCATACAAATGACCCTGTGCGCTGGGGTTATCGGCGTTGCCGGAATCATTGTCTACTTCGGCATGGGGGCGTTTGTTTGGGATGTCGCGGGTATTGCGGTTATCGTCTTGTTGATG
>WRLR01000224.1 GCA_009777515.1 Oscillospiraceae bacterium
CGCACAATGTGCGTCCCTACATATGGGCAGCCAATTTTGCATATATACAAAATGTTGTAGGGGCGAACAGTGTTCGCCCGAAAAATACCGGCTTTTACAATCGCTTAATTTATATAATGAAAGGAACGCATGCATGTCGGGATTTTCACAACATATAAAAACATCGAAAATTTTATTCTCCCCTACGTGAATAACTGAGCTTCCCAAAGGGTCGCGCGGAAAGGTGATTCTATGCAAGGGGATTTTATGCAATCTGTCGCGTTGTTTATGTGGCGTGAAGCCGTTGCCCAGGGAGTAAAATTAGAGCTGGCGAATGAGCCCGGCGTCGCCCCGCTGTACGAGCCGGACTATTCGCGCGCATTCGAGACCGTACGCGGACATGCAGTAAAAGCGGCGATCATCGAGGCGGCGGAACGCGGCGCTTACGGCATGGCATATTGCCTCGGCGTCTGCGCCCAGCTCAAAAGAGAAGCGCCGGCGTGCAACCTGCTTTTGATGTGTCCGGGACAGGACAGCGAGGCTGTCAGGCTGGCTGTCAGGGCCAAGCAGGATAATGTCGTGGACGAATTTGTATTTTCCGAGGCCAGTATTGGGTACATAACATCAATGCTCCTGTGCTTGGTTGCGGCTTGAACTTAACCCTAAATTTTTAATTTTTAACAAAATCATACAAAACACCTTTAAGGGGGAGACACAATGAAAAAAACAATGGCTATGTTGCTCGCCGTGGCGCTGTTTACCTGCTTTTCCGCATGCGGGGGCGGCACTAACAACCGAACAGCCACAGCGGCTGCCACGCAAGCCGCTACCACAGCCGCGACAACCGCAGCGACGACTGCAGCGACGACCGCAGCGGCGACGACCACTGCCGGGACAGCGTCGCTCAAAGGCAAATATTACATCGTTTCGATGGAAGCAGGCGGGAACACGTTCGACGCCGAAACGATGATTGAAACGGGCCTGAATCTAAATAACGTATATTTGGAATTTATCGACGACGTAAAGCTGAAAATGTCTTTTGAAGACGACCTCAACGATGGCACATATAAGGTAGACGGAAAAAATATATCGATTACCATTGATGACGAAACCCAGATCGGGACGCTGGACGGCAAAACGATAACAGTGGAGCTGGACGACATGGTCATGGTTTTCGAAGACAACGGCGGCTATCCCGAACCGGTGACCACGACCACGGCGGCTATAACAACTACTACAGCGACTACGACAGCCGCCACTACTACCACTACGGCTGCGGCCACGACAACGGTTGCTGCCACAGCGGCTGCCACAACGACCGAAGCCGCCGCCGCCACCGCTGCCGCCGCCGCCGCAGCCGTCGCCGACACGGGCGCGGCAGGCGCAGAGGTGGCGCCCTCAGGCAGGTATTATTTGGTTGCCATGATCGAAAGCGGCGTCGAATATGATAAGGATGCTTTGGCTTCTGCAGGGCTTGATATGGATGAGAGCTACATCGATATTTTGGAAGACGGCCAAGCGGAAATGTATTTTGACGGCGATGGCGGAGAGGCTACTTATACGGTAAGGGGCGACACATTAATTATCACAATAGATGGCGAGGGCCAGGAGGCGCGCATCGAGGGCAATAAAATCGTCGTCGACGCGGACGGCACGATTCTAGTCTTTGAACAAGAAATAAATCCGCAGGCAGTTGCGGCGGCTGCAGTGGCGGCAGCAATGGCGGTGGCATCCGGCGCCTCGGTGGGCGCGGGGGACCTGCCCGCAGGGCTTGAGTGGTGGAGCGGCGACTGGTACGGCTATTGGTACGTGTTCGGCGCGGACGCAACATACAGGCGCCTGGAAGATGAAAAATTGGACTGCTATGCCGTCATAGACGTGAATCCAGCCGGCCTGGCCACCGTATACATTTGGGACGACGAGACGGAGTTGGGCACCGTGCAGATAGCCATATCATCCGTAGGCGCGGACGGCCCCGGTGACGCCACCGCCATTGCGGGGACGCTGTTCGACAATCCCGTCGCGCCCGCAGACTGGCTCATCCACCCGCGTTTTGCCCCATACGAAAATATGATAGTGATTCAAGAACATTTTGAAGACAATGACGGCGACGGCTTCGACTACGAGATATTTTTGCGCCCATGGGGGATGCTGTGGGACGACGTGGAGGAGGACGGGAGGCCGGAATACTATGAGGGCTGGTATAAACATTACGAGCATTACCTTGACACAATGCTGGAGGCCCTTGACCAGTCGACAATCGAAGAGGAGCCCGTTTTGATTCACCCCGCCGTCCAGGCCATGAGGCGCTGACGTTACTATAAAATCAATCGGGATTAATTTATTTCATTCTATGCCCAGCATCTCTTTTACCCAGTCGATCAAATGCGCCATTTGGCTGACTTCGTCTTTATCCAGGGCGGAAAATGAGCTGTGGTCTTTTGTGCGGGTGTAGTAGCTGTTAAAGTTGCCAATTGTTGTTTGGTGGTATTTCGCGTTTACAGGGTACACCTGTTTTTCAATATAGGAGCACATTGTAAGCGCGGCTTGGACGATGCTTGCCTCGCGCGGCTTTTCGGGCGCGTTTTTGACAAGCCAGGTGTATAGCTCCGGGTGGAAATTCGCCATAACGCCGGAGAAACCGGCCGCGCCGGACTGCAGCGACATGAGCAGCGTCGCCGTATTGGCGTTGAACAGATCGAGCCGCGAGCCTTTCAGCGTCGCCAGGCGGTCCTTGATAACTGAGATGTCGCAGCATGTGTCTTTTAGGAACCGGAAGCGCCCCGACGCGGCGCAGTATTTTAGCTCGTTTGTCGACAGTAGCCGTTTGTATGGGTACGGGCACTCGTACAGGCCAAGCGCCACGCTGCTGTCGATGCCGTTTAAGATCGCCTCCAGATTCCGCAGCCAGACGTCGCCGCCTTCGCCTTCCAAAGCCATCCTGTTTGTAATAAGTATGACGGCGTCCGCGCCCGTATCCGCTATACGGTTCAATTCGTCAAGCTGTTCATTGGCATCGTACGAAACATGCCCCGAAGCTATCACAGGGACTGAGGATTTTTGCTTGACGAACCGGGCTATTTCCACGCGCTCCTTGAGCGAGAGGTAAAACATTTCGCTGGACTGGCATACGGCAAACAGCCCGCTTACGCCTTTACCGATATACCATTCGATAAGCTCCCCCAGCGCCGCGTAGTCGACGGATCCGGTTGCAGTGAATGGCGTGAGCATCACCGGCCAAACCTCGCGCTTGTTTGAATACGGCAATTCGATGACCCCCTTTATAATAATGGAAATGGGTTATTTCATAAATATATAATGGATCGCGCGCTCAAGCAAGCCATCGCCATGGATTCGCCTGCGCCGCGTAAAAATGCGCGCGAAAAAGTTGGAGCAATTTATAAAAAAATGGCAGGGGCGGATAACGATAGCCGCACATTTAATTTTTAATAGCAATTAAGTGGGAAAAAATGTACAATAATAAAATAACGTTCTTGTGTTTTACGTGAAAGGCTTTATATAAGTGCCTTATAGTCGAAAGTATCCATATTATACAGGAGGTTGCATCAATGGGTTTGATTAAAGCGGCGTTGGGCGCTGCCGGCGGCGTGCTGGCCGACCAATGGAAGGAATTTATTTACTGCGAGGCGATCGCTGCGAACGTGCTGGTGACCAAGGGGCAAAAGCGGACGTCCGGCCGCAGCTCGAATACGAAGGGGAGCGAGAACGTCATATCGCAGGGTTCGCTCATTGCCGTGGCGGACGGTCAGTGCATGATCATAGTGGAGCAGGGCAAGCTCGTGGACATATGCGCCGAGCCC
>WRLR01000225.1 GCA_009777515.1 Oscillospiraceae bacterium
CGTTTCCTTGGGTATACGCCGTAACGGTCGGGATCGCGAGCTGCGGCATGTCGGTGCCGGTCCCCATCCTGATCGACAGGTATTTCGGTTCAAAAGACTCTCCGGTTCTGTTCAGCGCATTTACTTTATTGATGACGCTCAGCGCCGCCGTATCAGTGCCGCTGATGGGGGCGATATTCGATAATATGGGGACCTACCGGTTGGCATGGCTGGCGTTTCTGGCATTTGCCGTCATTATCGCAATATGTATGGTATCCGCCGAGTTTTTGCACAGGCGGAAGACGCCCTTGCACTACTCGTAAGGCGCACTGTCTTCAACACGCCGATATGCGCCCAAGCACTCGTAGGGCGCGCAGTCCTCACCACGCCGATATGCGCCCATACACTCGTTGGTCGCGCTGTCCTCACCGCGCCGATGTACGCAATGCTCGCTTCTATATTATTTTTTCAATCATTATCAACGACACGCTTTTGACAGGCATGTAAAAACGCAACGCTATTTTCCCATCCATCGGCTGCTCAATTACTGCTTCTGGGCAAAGCTGCTCCAAGCCGTCCCTTGCCTTGATGGCGTCGTATTGCGCGCCCTCCGGATAGTCGGGCATGCCCTGCCTGACCCATTCCGCGTACGCGTTTGAATGGTCTTTGTCCACCCGGTAGTGCCTAATCCTGTACGGCCCGCCGAATGGCAGGTTTTCTGCAGCGAAATCTATAGTATAAATGCCGTCCTCAGCCCAAGTGTCTTCGTGGCAAAATATCATTGCCTGCAACGTTTGCGCAGCCTGCGTCTCGTTGCTGTCGCCGCCGAGCGTGGCCCATCCGCCGACTTGCGCGCCTTCCCCCTCCCCTGTCCCCCAGTCGTCGCCGAAAGCCAGGGGCGAGCGATCCATCGACGAATCAAAGCCGACACGCCACTGCCCCAGTTGCGCCAGCATCTTGAACGTATTGAACATCGCCTTGTCTATGCCCTGCGTGGAAAATGTCCTGGTGCCCTCGAAGCAACGCTCGCCCTCAAACATGAACGCCCAGGCCAGGGGACGGAAGTCCATGCCCATCTCCTTCGCCAAGTCGCTAATGCCCTTGTAGGACGATGCGACATAGGACGCGTAATATTCGGTGTTCCGGAAATTGAACGCGGGATTGTCGAAGCGCCCTCCCGCCGCCCAGCCGTCTGGGTCAGCTTCGGACAAAATGCACTCCAACCCTTCGTACCCGCACTCCTTGACGACCCCGCCGCACACGCGCACCTGATCCAACAGTGACTTGACCGACGGCGTGCGCTCGAGCTTTTTACCTGTCGTAAAGCCGTAGCCGCCGCCCTTTGTGTGGAAGCTCGTAAAGTCCAGCCGCGTCCCCGTTTGCCCAGTCACGTAATTTTTCCCGCTCTTGCAATGCAACAAAAACCTGCGCAGATAATCCGCCGCCCTGCCGCCCGGCTCCCGCCCCCCGCAGGTAGCCGGGCCGCCGAAGCGGGCGCCGGGCAGCGCCGCGTGAACCGCAGCTTCTGTATAGTCGTACAGCTTGCAAAATTCTTCATGCGTCCCCTGCCAGTAAAATATGTCGGGCTCGTTCCACATCTCGAAATACCACGATTCGACTTCGCCCGCGCCGTAACGCGTAACAAGGTGGTGGATCATGTTTTCGATGAGCGCGTACCATTTATCGTAGTCCTTCGGGGGCATGTTCCAGCCGATCCGCTGGTACTCCCTGATGTCGTAGCGCACTTTGTCCACCGCCCCCCTCGTGTCGGCGAGATCGAGCGGCATGAAGCCTATCTCAAAAAAAGGCTTGCAATTGCTTGACAGCCATATGTCGCACATTTTGTCGATCACATCGAAGTTATAGACAGGGGCGCCGCCCTCGTCCTCGATATAGGCGTTGGTCGAGCCCCATTTATAGAACCCGTGGCAGATGCCTGTACACAGCATGTGGTGCGCCCGGATGTAGAGCGGCCCTTCGAACCCTGCCTTCGCTTCACTAGAAGTATCTGCCGCCGCCTTACCCAGTTCACCCAGCTTCTTGATCAGCTTGATGCCGCCGGGCGAATGGGTATAGTTGCACTCGTCATAGCCGACATAGTTCCACGTGTGTTCCATCGCGCCGATCACATTGCCGGCATCCACGCGCACATTGACTTTATTATTCATGCCGCCCCCCCTTTAAAGACCAACAGATCATATGATATTCAATTTCCGTCGTCCATTTTCAACAGCCACATGCACAATGTTAAAGTTTAACACCGCTGTGCATTGCAAACTTATTAACATTAGCATTGCAATACGATATAATTTTACCATAGATAGCAAAAGCGATCAGGGGCAGCCAAGAAAAGTATCAATATAAAAACAAACAGAAAGGGCAAGACTGTGGCGCTTCACGGCGAAGAAGCTGATGAAACAGCGCTAAAACAGCAGCGTTTCCATTGCGTTCAGCATGGTGATTTGTGCCTGGTCGAGGCATGGTGCAAAATATGGATATTGTAAAAACTAAAGTATGCTATGAGGAGTTTGGCGCAGTGGGCGACGGCGTGGTTGACGATTTTGCCGCCATCAGGCGCGCGCATGCTTATGCTAATGAACACGAGCTGAGCGTGGTCGCTGACCCAACGAAATCCTATTACATCGGAAACGAGTACGCAGAAGCGTTAATCGGGACAGATACGGACTGGGGCACGGCGCGTTTCATCATCGACGACACCGGCGTCACGCCGGAAAAACGCGGCATGCCCGTTTTTCGCGTCATCTCGTTCCAAGAACCATACGCGCTGGATGTGAGCCGCATTAAAAAAGGCCAAATGCGTATCGACGCGCAGTTGCCGGCTAACGCGCTCGTTGTGGCTATAGACAGCGAGTTTAAACAGTTCAGGCGTGTCGGCCTCAACCAGTCCTCCGGGCACCCTAAGACGGATTGCTTCATCCTCGATCAGACGGGGACAATCCTTACGCCGGTGTTATGGGACTTTGACCGCCTCACTTCCCTGACAGCGCATCCAATAGACAAGCGTATGCTAACAATCAAGGGCGGGATATTTACCACGGTTGCAAACCAAGCCGAGTCACGCTATACCTACTACAGCCGGGGCATTTTGGTAAGACGTTCCAACGTTACGTTGGACGGACTGGTCCACGACGTCACGGGCGAGCTGGACCACGGCGCCCCGTACCATGGTTTCGTCCGCACCGAGGACTGCGCTTACGTGGCTTTCCGGGACTGCCATTTCACGGGTCACAAAATCTATGAGACCATCGGGGCGGCCAATCTCCCGGTGATGATGGGCTCATACGACATATCGCTTCACCGCAGCATCGGTATAAGTTTCATAAACTGCAAACAAGACAATATACTGGATTCCACGTTATGGGGCGTGTTCACGTCCAACTATTGCAAGGATATCCTCGTGGACGGTTGCACGTTCTCACGCGTGGATTCCCATATGGACGTCACGAATTATGCAATCAAGAACAGCATCATAGGTTGGCAGGGCTTGAAAGCCATTGGGCATGGGCGCATGCTCGTCGAAAATGTCACGATATTCGCGGGCGAGGTCGTGCAACTGCGCGGCGATTACGGCAGCACTTGGGACGGCGATTTGGTCATTCGCAACGTGATATGGTACCCGACCGGGCGAGCGCTGCAGCAGGGGGCGGGCAGCATCTCGCTTATAACGTCGACTAATACGGGCGATCACGACTTTGGTTATGTCTGCAGCCAACCGCGTAATGTGACCATAGAAAATTTACGCGTGATGGACGGTGAATTTAGCTGCAGCGTCCTTAATGGCAATGG
>WRLR01000226.1 GCA_009777515.1 Oscillospiraceae bacterium
ACCGGTTGGGGGGGCGCGCGGGTCGCCAGGGCGCCCCAGGCATGTCCAAATTCTATATATCGTTCGAAGACGATTTGATGCGCTTGTTCGGCTCGGAACGCATGTCCGGGATTGTGGGCGCGCTCGGCATAGGCGACGACGAGCCGATCGAGCACAACATGCTGTCCAACGCAGTGGAGTCGGCGCAGAGGCGCGTTGAGGGCAAGAACTTTTCAATCCGCAAGCATGTCCTGCAGTTTGACGACGTCATGAACCAGCAGCGCGGCATCATATACGCCGAGCGGCAAAAGGTGCTGGACGGGGAGGATTTGAGCGGCTCGTACATCAAAATGGCGGAGGACGTCATAGAGACGATCATCAAGGCGTATTCGCAGAACAGCGATTTCGTCGACGATTGGGACATTGCGGGCATGGATGCGCACGCGAAGGGGCTGCGGCTGCCGGGCGGCCTGTTTGCGATTGAGGCGGCCGAGCGCGACGAGTTGACGGCCAAGCTGTTCAAGCAAAAAGTCCTTGACAGGGTCGTGCGCCTCTACAGGCTGAAGGAGCAGGAGCTGGGGCCGGAGATGATGCGGGAGATCGAGCGGATGGTGCTGCTCCGGGTCGTCGATGAAAAGTGGATGGATCATATAGACGCGATGGACGAGCTCCGGCACGGCATCAACATGAGGGCGTACGCGCAGCGCGATCCGATCATTGAGTTTAAGTTCGAAGGCTTCGAGATGTTCGAGCAGATGACCCAGAGCATCAGCGCGGAGGCGCTGGGCTATATGCTGAGCGCCAGGTTAAACAAGGGGCAGGAGGTCAAGCGCGAGAGGGTCGCCGAGCCGTTGGCCGCCAGCCACGAGGAAAGCGCCGCGATGGGCGGCGGCGGAAGCGGTAGCGGAAGCGGAAGCGGAAGCGGTAATGTGGGCGGAAACAGTGGCAACGGCGACGCTGTCGGTGCGGGTAATGGCGGCAGGGCTGGCGGAAACAGCGGCAGCGGCGGTAACGGGCGAGGCAGCGGAAGCCGCATCGTACGCGGCGGTGGCAGGAATGCACAGCAGGCGACAGCGAACCAGGCGCCCCCGCCGCCCGTCAAACGCACAAAAACGGCCGGCCGCAACGACCCCTGCCCATGCGGCAGCGGCAAAAAATATAAAAACTGCCACGGCAATGTGGCATAAAAGCAATAACAAGGCGTAACGAAACAACGAGCGTACGCATGGTTGCGCGGACGTATGGACGCGCGGCGGGGGCAAGCCCCCGCCCTTCCAGGCGCAGACGGGGCGTTCGCCCTTCCAGGCGCAGACGGGGCGTTCGCCCTTCCAGGTGCAGACGGGGCGTTCGCCCTACCAGGCGCAGACGGGGCGTTCGCCCTACCAGGCGCAGACGGGGCGTTCGCCCCTCTGCTCTTATCCGTCTATTTCAAACGTGTCAAAGCGCGACAGGCGCACTATCCATTCGCCGCGCTCGTTCAGGTAACCTTTGCTTGTCGCGGTTTCGGCGTAGAAAACAGCGCCACCGTCGCTTGCGCCGTTGCCGCCACTGGTTCTGCTTACGCTCTTGTAGCCCTCGAATACCAATTGGCGGTAGTCACCGCTAAACACCACCTCGCCTCGGTCGATATCTATCACCAAATTACTTTCGCCCGGCGGAACGCTTTCGGTATGGTAGCTTGAAAACGCGCGTGCTATGACATAATTATTACTGATATTACCGTTATTACCGTAAAATTCGGCGCTTATACTGTCGTACAGCGGAGGAACTATCCACCCTTCCGTCAACGAGTACAGGCTGCCCACGTCCGCAAGGTTCTTAAACCCGAGCATTCCGCTGCCTCTTTCATCCCATGTGTAAAGCGCCGCATAGTCGCCATATACCCAGTAGGCAGCCATCTCCTCGGCGCTCTCAAAGACGAGCTTACCGTTAATGTCAATGATATCCATGGCGTTGATCATGTTGCCATACTCGTCGCTCTTTGTGTATTGCGCCAGCAAATACTCGACGTTTTGCCCTGCAACTTCAGTTGCATCAACTTCAGTTGTGGCATCGACGCCAGCAGCGTTCGCGTCGCCAGGCGGGTTACTCGTAGCAAATCCGGTAGCATCGCCCCCTCGGTAGTTGGAGCGGGAGATGTACGAATAATAGCGCTCCATCAACCGCTTGCCTGTTCTGTCGATCAGCGTCATCGCCCGCTCGTCGTTGCCTGATGTCACGCGATCGTCCACAATGAGCGCCGCGCCAATATGCGTCGGTTGTATGTCCGTCCATAAAGGCTCTGTCAGTATGTTGTAATCAGCGTCCATCAGCCCGTAGAGGTTGTACGCATAGTCGCCGATTTGTACTTTTTCGGACGACGAGTACGAGAACAGATTGGAAGCTTCGAGCCATCTCACGCTCGTTATTTCTTCGGGGAACACATATGTTTCTTCGCCGACATTGTTGACCGCTACAAGCTTACCGCCCCTTGTTCGAGCATCACTGACAAATATGAATACATCTTTATTATATGTTACCAGCGCCTCATACGCCGCTTCGCCAATGCGGGCGCCGGCGCCATTAATGAGATAATATATTTGATCCACATAGTTGTGCACCCACCTGTTTGAGTTTCCTGCGATAGCGCCGGCGGGCCTCGCCAAATACTCGTCGGGATCCAGCACCAGCGCGCTTCCATCGTTATAGATGATAAACTGCGATTGCTCGGTTTTGTTGCGACGGTAGCCGGACAAGCTGTGGTCGGCGATGTTGATCGACTGGAATACATATCTGTCGTTCCTGGTCTCATAGACTGTCACACCGGAGGGGCCTATCACAGCCGAGCGTTCAATGTTTTCGACATCTGGCACCCCTCTGGCGTCGCGCTCATAAATGATGGCGCTATAATATAGGGGGACGCCAATTGTGTAGTTAATTATTGCGCTGCCGTCATACACCTGCAGTGATTCCACATCGTCGTAGATCGGCTCGATGACCAGCTCCCCCTCCCCGTTTATAAATCCGATAGCGCCTCCAAAGGCGATAGGAAAGACGTTTTGCGCTTCGGGGCCGCCAACCACGCCGCTGGATAACGAATTTGCAATCCGCCGCTTTATTGTGGCCAGGGTGTCCAGGGGGCGGTCGCCGTCGCGGTCGCCTTCGCTGTCGCTGTCGCCGTTGCCGTTGCCGGCGGTGTATACACCGCTATAGGTCCCTTTATTCGCCACATAGCCCGCTGCCTCGATGAGCGCCTGGCCATCCATGCTCGTCAGCAGGTCGAACAGCTTTCGTGCGTTGCTTCCCGGGGGCTCGTCCGCCCTGATGACGGCATAAAAGCTCTGCGAGTATGGGTACGCGCCGCTGCGGATAGTTTCGTTGTTGCACGGTATGCCGTCGACGTCCAGCGCGCGCACGCCCTCCAGATTGAACATATTGTTGAAGTAATAATACACCGAATAACCGATTGCGTTGCCGCTATTGTTGTACTCGGCGACGCTCTCGACCAGGCCCGACATTTCGGCGACGATGAGCCTGTTCGGCGCTTCCGCCATCTTAGCGCCTTCCATGACCAGGTTCTCCATCATGACCTGGCTGCCGGACGTTTGGTTTCGCTGGAACGCCACGATTTCGTCGCCCGCCGCGCCAACTATGGCAGGCAGGATAGACGGGGGCCGGAATGAAGCGGCAATCACTTCAGCCGGCGTCATGTTTTTAACCGAGTCCAGCCTGGACCATTTTGTGACTGCGCCCGTGTAGATCGCCAGGAGTTGCGCGTGGTTCAATGTCTGCACAGGATTTTGGTCGTTTACG
>WRLR01000227.1 GCA_009777515.1 Oscillospiraceae bacterium
TGGGCCGACACGATATCATATTCGGAGAACAGCATACGCGTAGAACAGGGGGATCTGTTGTTCCTGTATACGGACGGGCTCGCGGAAATTAAGAACAAGGAAAAAACGATGTTCGGCCAGGATCGCATAAACGAGGCGCTGAGCTCCATGGACGGGAACGACCACCATTTGATGCTCAACTCAATGCTAGAAAATGTATACGGCTACGCGAACATAAACAACGAATCCATGCAAGCGGACGACATCACAATGTCGTTTGTTGAATTAAAATAATGTAATATAAAAAAGCTGCGGGCGAACAGTGTTCGCCCGTTTTTTTATGCGCCTGATACATCTAATATAATATGTTTTGGTTTTTGGATTCAGCCTGAAATTGCATAAAACAGCAGGGCGCCGCAGCACGCCGCCAGCGTCGCCAGCGACGATGCCAGCATCAGGCCCGCAGCTTTCCCGATATCCTTCATACCCGGCGCTTTTGTGCCATTCCCCGCAGCGTCCGCGCTGTAATCGTAGCCGTCTCTACCAAACTTTATGCCCAGCACCCCGGCGAAAGCCGCCGCAGGCCAAGCGTCGTTCGGGCTGGTGTAGTTTTTGCTGTATTCGCGCACCGAGTGCGGCTCGCGCGTGGCGCGAAACCCGCGCACCATGCCGCCGACGCCCATCCCGCAAAAGGGCGCGAGCAGCGGGAGGATGATCCCGCAGAGCCGCGCGGGCAGAAAGTTCGCCGCGCCGTCCAGTTTCGCAGCCGCCCACCCAATGCCATCGTACTCGCTATTTTTATCGCCTACGACGCCGACCAGGATCGACAGCGCGCCGTATGCCGCAGCAAGGGCGGCCGGTACGCCAAACAGCATACCGACTGATACATACAGCATGGGGGCACAGACGCCGTCCAGGCAGTTTTTAGATAGTTGGGCGATGATATTGTGTACGCCGTCCCCGTCCTCCGGCCCGCGCAGCCCCCTTCGAGCAACCGCAGCCTTGTCTGCAGCCGCCCGCGTGTTGAGCGCCCTGTAAAACACCAATATATTCGCCAGATAATAGTACGCGGGGTGAAGCCTATGCGCAAGATCGATTAGCGCGGCGGTCACGATGAACGAAAACGACACAAGATAAAAGGCAAGAAAAACGCCTGCCCACCTCCCGGATGGCCTGGGGGCGACCGCATCGCACTCGGGCGGCGCTTTAGACGTCGCCCCGGTTCCGGACACGCGCTCGACCAAGGCGAGCACCCTGTCCGCAGACGCTTTCACAAAACGCTCCACAAAACGCGAGGGCTTTGGCAAAAAGCGCGGCGAGCCCAGCACGATCTCGATCAGCCACGCTGATGCAAGGCATATAACCAATATTACGTCAACAGAAAACAGGCGTCCCTGATACATAACCATCCCGGCCCAAAGCGCGCATTATGCATAATTTGCGGGTTCATTCAATTCATCGGCACAGGCGGGGAAATACATTATATAATACGGCCAATAGCGTATAGCAATTATCCGCCGACATTGCGCTTTATTTTGCCGAACGCGTTCCGTTCGAAGTCCGAATCCTTTATTTGATAATCATCTATGCCGCAGCCGCTTTGGAGCTGTACGTTCGCCTGCTTCACAATTTGCGAGAACATGCTTTTCATCTCGTCGGTGGTGGGCGCTCTGCCAAGTTTTTGCTCCATCGCCTCGGCGTCCGGGAAGATGTCGGCCATGACGTGCGTATGGGGCGACTCATATACGCGGCAACTGCTGACGATTGGGTATTTTAGCAATACCGATTCGATGACCTCGGGGAATATGTTTTCGCCCCTGTGGTTGGCGAACTGGTTGTCCACACGGCCCTTCAATACCAAATAGCAATCCCTGTCTGCGTTGGTATATATGTAGTCGGGCGGATAGCCTGCGAGCGAGAGCCTGCCCCCAAAACCGCGTTTGAGATAATACCCTTTATCGCCCGTATGGTACCACCCGTCGCCCGGCATGGCCTTTTTCGTCGCCTCCTCGTTGTTCAGGTATCCCAGCATCATGTTGGGGCCCCGGCAGCACACCTCGCCGTCGATCAACGTCACCTCGACGCCGCCCGGCGCCTGGCCTACCGTCCCGGTCTTAATTGTTTTAAAATGTGGTATGCCCGCCGACACGAGGGGCGCCATCTCCGTCGTGCCATAACCGCCCAGCGCGAGTATCCCCACGCTGCGCAGCCCGTACTCCGTCACTTTGTCGGACGGGCCCCCGCCTATGGGCATTTTCAGCTCGTTGCCGAACCTTTGCTTTATGGGCTTGAAAAACACCCCGCTCAAATCGAGCTCGAACATGGACGATGTGAAGTAGTTGACGCGCCGCATCCCCAGGAACGCAGCATATTTTACGCCGCCTAGAATCTTTTTAACGAGCGACGCGTTTTTACCGCTGCCGCTGCGCACGGAGCGTATAATCCTTTGGTTCATGATACGCGACAGTTCGGGCACGCCAACCGCTATCAGGCCCTTTGTGGGGAACGCTGCGCTGGACGCCGTTATGTTGTCTGCCAGCGTGCGCGGCGTCGGGGCGTAGACAGCCGTCGACCCGAAGTACAGCGGGACAAACCCGCAGAGCAGCCCGTAGCCGTGGGACAGCGGCAAGCCCGCGATGAACACCTCATTGGCGTGCGCCACGAGCAAAAGCTCTGCGGCGGATTGTTGGTTCGATAGCAGGCTACGCTGCGAGTGCATCACGCCCTTGGTGTTGATGCTGCCCGAAGTAAACAGGAGGATGGCGTAGTCGTCCGGCGCAAACGGCTTTTTGCCCGTTTCAGCCCCATCGATATTATTGCTGACGGCGACGGCTTCCGTGGTTGCTGTAGCTTCTGTGGCTGCCGCAGTTGCCGTGGCTGCTGCGGTTGTCGTCGCAGCTTCAGCTACCGCCCGTCTTGGGGGCTGCTTCGAACTGCGCGTCCCGCCGGTCATGAAGCGTTTGAACACAGGCCCGCATGTCTCTTCGATGGGCACAGCCAGCGGCGCCGGTTTTCCGGTCCCAGCCGGCCAGCCGTTTATGACTTCGTCAAACAGCTCTTTGTACTGGGCGGAGACAAACACTAAGCGTATATCCGTCATATTAATTAAGCGCCGTATCTCCTCCGGGTCCCGGATTTGGTGGTTGATGGGCGCAATGATATTATGACCGGTTACCGCAGAGAGGAAGATCAGCATCCACTCTATGCTGTTCTCGCTGAAAATGCTGACGACGATGCGCTCGTCCGTCTGCACCATGGTATTGATCTGCGCGGAAAAAAAATCTACAGCGTCCGCCAATTCATCGTACCGGACAAAAATGTTTTTAAGCGGATTGGCCATAGCCGTGTTAGCGGGATAATGCTGCCGTCCATAATCAAGCAATTCATTAACCGTGACGAATTTTTGCTGCCAGTCCATAATCAATGCCCCCCCATAAATTATGATAGCCACAATGCAAATAAAGCAAAAAGACCTTGCAGAACAAGGCCTTTTTACATAATCCATACGCTCCCCAAGTAGGACTCGAACCTACGACATTTCGGTTAACAGCCGAACGCTCTACCAACTGAGCTATTGAGGAATATAATTTGGCAGCGACTTATTTTCCCGGGACGTCACCATCCAAGTATCGTCAGCACTGGGAAGCTTAACTGCTGTGTTCGGTATGGGAACAGGTGTGCCCTTCCCGTAATCACCGCCAAAAATTTTCT
>WRLR01000228.1 GCA_009777515.1 Oscillospiraceae bacterium
ACCAGTCCTGCACCGTGCCGTCCTCGCGGCGCCAGTGCGGGTGCTCGCGGTATGAGTAGGGGGCGCATTTGCTCTCGTCGAACTTGACGCCCAGGCCCGGCGAGTCGCCGACGGTGTAGAACCCGTCTTTGAACTCTGCGTCTATCTCCAGATGCGGGCCGATGTCGCTATACAAGCCGCTTTCTTGCACGTAAAAGTTCGGCGTGGCTGTGTCGAGGTGGAGAGCGGCCATCGTGCCCACGGCGCCGGGCAGGCCGTGGGGCGCCATCTCGATATAATGAGATTCGCCGTAGGCTGCGATTTTGCGCATGGAGGTGATGCCCCCGCAGTTGCAAATGTCCGTGCGCAGGTAGTCAATCAGGTCCTCTTCGATGAGTGTCTTGTAGTCCCACAGCGCGCCGAACTTTTCGCCTGTCCCCAGAGGTACATTCGTATGGGATCGGATCACGCGGAAGCTCTCGGGGCTGTCAGCGCGGATGGGGTCTTCTATGAACACCGGTCGGTACTCGGCTATTGCGTTAGCGACCTCGATGGCGCGCACCGGCGTGAGCCGCGTGTGGCACTCAAAGATGATTTCAATATCGTCGCCGACCGCCGCGCGCAGGGCCTTCATGAACGCCACGCTCAGGCGGGTCTGCTTGCCAGGCTCATAAAAACCGTCCGACAGTAAGTCATGCGGGCAGATGCGCAGTACGGTGAACCCGCGCTTTAGGATGTTTTCGGCATTTTGGCACAGTTCGTCCGGCGTTTTGCCGCCGCAGTGCGCGTACATGCGTATCTTGTTGCGGCACTTGCCGCCCAGCAGGTTGTACACGGGCGTGTTCAGCGCCTTGCCCTTGATGTCCCACAGCGCCGAGTCCACCGCAGACAGCGCCGACATCAGCACAGGCCCGCCCCGCCAGAACGTCCCGCGCAGCACGTCCTGCCAAATATGTTCGATATTGAACGGGTCCTGCCCGACGACCACAGGCGCGATGGCCTCCAGGACGGCTGCCGCCGCCGCCTCGCGCGAGTTGATCGTTCCCTCGCCAATACCGTATATGCCCTCGTCCGTTTCAATCTTGGCATATAGGTTGTGCCCTGCAAAAATGCGTTTCAATGATACAATTTTCATGCTGTTGCCCTCCCATGGGTTTATGATGTGATCGATGAATTGTTGCGGCGGTTGTTGCGTTTTGCCCACTGCATTGCCCGTTTCATCTTTAGATTCGACCGCCGCCTATATTTTACCATTAATGAACAAAACGGACACATATAGTGTATAATATTAAGTAACGTTATTAAATGCTTACAAACGAACGGAAATAATGAATATTGAAGCTGAAATATTGCACTGAGGGAAGCGACTGAGGGAAGCGGCTGAGGGAAGCGACTGAGGGACGCGTATGATATTTGCGAAAAAGACGGACAGAAGTTTTGCGGCAGTTTTTATTTTGGTATTTATACTAGCGGGGTTATTGGCTTGCGGCTATTTTTCTACTGCGTCTGCGCTCCATGTAGCAGACAGCGGGCCTGTGGGAGAGGGAAGCGGGGCTGCTGCGGAGGGCGGCGCCCCTGCTGGCAACGGCGGGGAATATGCCATGTCGTTGGGCGCACAGTATGCGGGCGGTGCTGCCTCCATTGACTCCACCGTTTCCATGTGCGCAACCGCTTCCATTGACGAAACCGCTTCCATGGACGAAACCGCTTCCATGGGCGCCACCACCTCCATAGGCGCAAACGCCTCCATGGGCGCCACCACCTCCATAGGCGCCATCTTGTCGCTTGAATCAAGCGTGCTGGTCAAGGTCTATGCGGGCGGCACATCCGAGAACATCCTTTTATTGTCATATGCCATACCCGGCGCCCCCGGAGACGAGGTAACCGTCGACCCGGGCGATTTAAATATACCGGGCTACACGCACGACGCCGGTCACGGCGACAACCGCCTCAACGCCGTAGTGGGCGCGAATGTGGACATTATCGTAATAATGAGAGACGCGCGGACGACCGGCTCGCTCACCGTTGTCGTCACCATCGCTTCGACCAACATGATCCAGCCCGGCGCGGCGGTCAGGGTCTACCATTCCGGCACCGACGCCACGTACACCTCGGACGTCGCCGGCAAGGTGGTAATGCCGGATCTGGCTTTCGGCACATACACCATAACGGCTTCGTACAGCGACTATAATACCGGTGTATACACGACCACGCTGACAGCAAACAACGCCAACCAGACAGTCGTCCTCGCCCTTGGCAGGAACGCCGACAATGTCGGCCAGCCGGTCACCGGCTCGCTGACGGCTATAATCACGGTCGCGTCCACGGGCCAGCCCCAGTCCGGCGCCACAGTGAGGATGTATTCGGGCGGTCGGGACAATTCATACATATCGGACAGCTCCGGCAGGGTAGTGCTGACCGGCCTGAGCTTTGGCGTCTATACCATCACGGTCACCCATTCAGACTACAACACGGCGTATTCCACCGTGTCGCTGTCGTCGACAAGCGCGAACCAGACGGTGACCATCGCGCTCAACAAAGACGTAAACACGGTCACAGGCGCGAACGTCAATGATCCGTACACCAACCAAAATCCGGCTCCAGATACGACGCCGCCGCCAGCGTTAGATCCATCGCTGTACATTCCACAGTACCCCTCCGGCTGGCCGGACGCAGGGTATGGCTGGGACTATTGGGACGCAATGGGTGGCGGCATCGGTGACGGCGCGTTCAATATTACGGCATACAACCCGTCTGAGCTCCCAAGGTTCGGGTTTGGGTTGCATGACGGCTTTGAGCCGCTGGCGGGCTTTAGGAGCGATCACATCAAATATATCAACGGCTATCTTGACGGCACGGTGCGCCCGGACGCCGCCATTTCCCGCGCCGAGGCAGTTTCCATCATTTTCAGGCTGCTGCTGGGCGAGGACAAAAATAGGCCTGTCCCACAGAAATTTAGCGACGTAAATATGTGGGACTGGTATGCGCAGCCTGTGGCCCACCTGGCGAACATCGGCATGATAACGGGGTATTTTGACGGGCTGTTCAAGCCCGAGGAGCCGCTGACGAGGGCGGAGTTTGCTGTAATGCTGTCCAGGTTCGACAGTGTAGACATGAGCATGGGCATGAGCATGGGTATGGACATGGGCATGGGCATGCCCCAAATCGGTGCTTTCTACGACACAGCCGGCCATTGGGCCGAGGCCCATATAAACGGCGCGGCGCAGAAAGGCTGGATCACCGGCTACCTGGACGGTTCCTACAGGCCGGACGACCACATTACGCGGGCCGAGCTGGTAGCCATTACAAACAGGGTTCTGTACAGAGGCGTGCAAGAAGCGGACATCCCTTTTTGGATTCCCTGGTTCCCCGATTTGCCCAGCACGCACTGGGCGTACGCCGACATTATCGAAGCTACAGTCGGGCACGCATACCAACGCAAGGAAAACGGCTATGAAATATGGACGAGAAAATATAACGATTAGATACGATATATCGTTGTCAGCAGCGGCAGCAGCAGTGCGGAAGCGTCCGGCTACGCCGTATCAGTCGAATTACTTACCGCGTACTTCACACGTAGGGCGGGGGCTTGCCCGAGGCTGCTGAAAAAGTGGCAAGGCCTCTGCCAATTTGATATCAATGCATATGATATATGTTATAGC
>WRLR01000229.1 GCA_009777515.1 Oscillospiraceae bacterium
ACCGTGAACTGCTCGCGCAGATCCACATACTCGATGGTCATGATGGAACCGGCGCTCTGCTCGGGGTACTTTAAAAACTCGTTAATTATCCTGCGCGTCTGCTCGTCGGTGTTGCGCAGCACGCGCCTGACGACATTGGCCGGCAGCTCCTCCAGCAGGTCCACCGCGTCGAGCTGCAGCCCGTCCAGCGAGCCGTCGGAGAAGACGAGCCCGCCCTTCTCGTGCTCGATATCGGCGAAAATGCCCTTCGCGTGCATTTCGACGGAGAATATGCGCTTCCCGCTGGTCCACGAATTGATGATATGCCCGGTCGAACCATTGTCAAAATACAGCGTCGCCGATATAAAGTTGACGTCCGGCGTGCCGACGCGGCGGCAGTGGCTCTCCACATTGACGACCTCGCCGCCGCACAGCCAGCGGATCGTGTCCACCGAATGCACCGTATCGTCGAGCAGGTGATCGCGCGCGCCGAGCATAGGCTTCATGTCGCATTTATAGAAGCGGCAAACGGCGTGCACGATGTCCCCGCGCTCCTTGCACATATCATACGCCTTGACGGCGACGGGGGTATAGCGGCGCTGGAAGAGCACCTGTGTCGCGACCCCGGCCTGCTCGGCCAGGTGGACGAGCGCCCGCGTATGGTGGAATGTCAGCCCGAGCGGCTTTTCTATGGCCAGCGGCACGCCCTGTTCGAGCAGCCAGCGCCAGGAATCGTACAGTTCGTGCTGGTTGCCGATGGAAACGACTGCGTCCGGCGAAAGCTCTTTCACCATCCGCTGATAATCGGCAAAGCCGTTGCTAAAGCGGGCCGCGATCCCGAACCTGTCCGCAGTCTTATCGCACAGCTCCGCGTTGATGTCGCACAGCCCGACTATCTCCACATCATCGATGGCCGCGAGCGCCGGGAGCGCCGCCTGCCTGGACCTGGAGCCTGCCCCGACGACCGCGACGCGTGTTTTGTTTGCCATATTTCATTTCCCCCTTGATAAATTAAATTAAAATAAATTATATATTTTGCCTCGCGCCGCTCTCGGCTGCGATGAAAGACTTATCTACCACGCGCTGGGATATGAGCCCGTCGTGGATATCCGCCGCCAGGCCGTCGCCGCATTTGCCCAGTATGTCGGCGAACGACTGCATTTGCGTCGTGTTGTACTTCGCAGGGACCGGAACTGTGACGAACATATGCGACATCCGCATAGGTGCGTTGCCGATATTTATTTCCAGCGATTCGCTGTCGTCCAGGTTATAGCACAGCGCGCCCTTGTCGCCGTAGACCTGCACGCGCTGGTAGTTGCCGCGGCCGTACGCGTATCTGGAAATGGAAATATTCACCGCGACCGGCCCCGTCCCCTGAACCGGCCCCTGCCCCGCCATTTGCCCGATAATGTTGACATAATCGTCCACAGTGACGTCCCCGTCCGGGCCGCCGCCCGGCATGGGGCGCTTGTGGATGAAAGTGTCGAGATCGGCGGTGACTTTCGTGTACTCGAACCCGGTCATAAAGCGGGCGAGGTCGATGATGTGGCTGCCTAAGTCCCCGAGCGCCCCGGTGATGGACTGCTCCTTTGTAAAGCGCCAGTTCAGCGGGGTGAGGCGCCCGTCCGCGCCGGGCAGGCCCCACGCCTGGAAGTATTCGCCGTTTATCTGGTAAATTTTGCCCAACTGCCCGCTGCGGATCAAGTCACGCGCGTAGCGCGCCGCCGATTTGAAACGGTACGAAAAGCACACCATATTGGGCAGGCCCTTTTTCTCGGTCTCCCGGACCAGCTCCGCCACCTGGGTCTCATTGTCGCACACAGGCTTCTCTACCGCGTAGGGTAGCCCGCGCTGTATGGCTTCCATCGCCACTTCATGGTGCAGGTAGTTGGGCACGCATATGGACACTGCGTCTATTTTGCCCGAGTCCAGCATCGCGCGGTAGTCGCTGTAGCAATGGGCGCCGGCTATCCCGCACAGCGCCTGCTTTTGGGCGATTTTTTCCGGGAGTATGTCGCAAATCGCGCCTACCTCGAGGTCGGGGCTGTCCATGATGCCCCGTATATGCCAATGCGCGATATTGCCGCATCCGATTATGCCCATCCTGAACACTTTTTTCATAAAAAAATGCCATTCGCAGGCAGCGCGCAAAACAGTGTATTAATAATGTACATCATGCAATCCATCATGCAATCCATCATGCAATCCATCATGCAATCCATCATGCAATCTATACCGCGCTGCATCGCGCCGCAGCTCTGCCCTTTCTGTTATTTTGCGTTCCGGCCGCATCCGCTTGCACATCAGCTTACAAATTCGCCTACAAATCCGCATGCAAATCCGCATGCAAATCCGTTTGCACATCCGCTGTTGTTAAGGAAGCCGCAAATATATTAAGAAATATATTATTAATATATTGCTAAATACAACTAATGCTTCGGATAACATTTTTGCCGATGCCGCCGAACGTTCAGTGTACATACTATATCATATGTAACTATACAAATACAAGCGACAACAGTTGCTGCGAATATATTGACAATGGCGTGTTTATATGTTTCAATAATAAAAAAAAATTACGTGCCATATCATTATTCTATTGAATATCAATAAAATTGCCCGGTATGGTTTTTATCTAAAGGATTTAAGTAATTTTTTTCGCATGATTGAAATAGGTATAATGACAGTAATTATTGAAGAATATGTATAGTAGTTGTATAGATATTGGGGCATTTAGTTTCAGGTTCATAATAGTATAGTTATATAGTTATAGGCGTCCCATGAAACAATCAATGACGATGGAGGTAGCGGAGGAATGAGAGATATGAAAATGGCTATCATCGGGCTGGGGGCTATGGGTTTTCAGCATTACCAAATGGTGCATGGCAGCTTGCTCATGAGCTCCATTCCGGTCGGCGGGCCGATCGAAAACCTCACGGTCGCCGGGAGCTACGACGACAGTGATGAAAAACAGCAGCTCGCGCGCGACAACGGCATTCGGGCTTACGGGTCCATCGACGAGCTGCTCTCCGATCCGCAAATCGATTTCGTCACCCTCGCGGTACCGAACGATCAGCACAAGGATCTCGCCATAAAAGCTATGAGGGCCGGGAAGCATGTCGTGGTGGAAAAGCCTGCGGCGCGCACGTCGGCGGAGTTCAAGGCGATGGTCGATGTGGCTGAAGAAACCGGGAAGCTTATGACTGTCCACCAAAGCCGCCGCTGGGACGACGACTATGCTACCGTAAAAAAAATGTATGAGGATAACTACCTTGGCGAGGTGCTGCGCATCGAGTCGCGCATATCGGGCGCCGGCGGCGGGCCGGGCGGCTGGCGGGGCCGCGCCGACATGGGCGGCGGGCTGCTGTTCGACTGGGGCGTGCATACGCTCGATCAAGCGCTGGACATGATACCCGGCAAGCTAAAATATGTCCACGCCGTTCTGTCGCATGTGATTCACCAGGACGTCGACGACGGGTTCCGGGCGGAGCTGTTCTTCGAGAACGGTTTGTCCTATTTTTTGGAAGTCAGCAACAGCCATTTTATCAAACTGCCGCGCTGGTATGTATTCGGCGCCGACGGGTCCGCTGTAGTCGAGGATTTTTTGGTAAACGGCAAAACGACGCGCATGACCGAGGGCGCCAGGAG
>WRLR01000230.1 GCA_009777515.1 Oscillospiraceae bacterium
TTCACGGTGGAAGAACTTGTGGATTTACCCGGGCCCGGGTTGAATATCGCATATGCCCACATGGTAAAAAGCCTATTGCATCCCGACGATATCCCGGACGCGGAAAAATATCGCGTTCATATTTTAAACAATATGCTCGGACGCATCAATAATGGCTTGTATCACTTCAAAACGGCAAAAAAAGTCTTGCAAGGGCTGGGATATTCGGCTAATGAACTGGAGGCGCTCGATTCCACCTCCGCCTGGGATTACGGCAGATGCGCGTTTATTGCGCGTAGTTGCGCATACACCAGGTTTTTGGAGGAGGATGAGGCGTGGATGTATATGAAAAAAGCAGCAGATAACGCAAGCTGCGTCTACGATAGCTGGCGCGACTTTTTGGCCGGCTATGTCGCCGGGCGGGCGCTGGGATACGGGAATGATTCTACAGATATATTCGCCATTTTGCGCTACCTTTTGCAAAGCGCGAAAAGCCCATATAACGAAGTGCCATTTAAAAGCGCGCATCCATAACGAAGGCTTTGATGATCCTCGTAAGGAAATTTCTGCGATCTTACTAAATATAGAAGACGTGATTATGTCTTGTTCGAATGAAGTATTGTATGGTATACTTTTCATGTGGCGAATTCCACCAAATATAGGTGATTTTGGTTTTTGGTTGATTCAATTTTACCATTATTGGTGTAATTTCTCCACATTTATTTAGCGTAAACTATTGATTTGTCAAGGTCTGTCAAGGTCCGGAGTATTTCCGGCATGTGCTAAGTTTCAATAAAAAAATGAACATAAGAACCGTCCCCGCCTCCCACCTTCGCCCCCCGTCCCCGCCCCGTCCCATTTCCGTCGCGTTCCTGCCGTGTTCCCGCACCGTCCACGCGTTAAAAAATTTCGCTGTTGACATTAATTAACATGCATGTTACTATACACTATCATAAGTACCTTTTAGACAAAATTTATATGAAATAGTTATAAATGATCAATTATATTGCTAAATAATAACTACTCTAAATAATCATAGGCAATCGGCATTGTCAGGCTTTAATAAATAAAATATTTGCATTGGGGAGAATGGCTTTGAGCGTCAGATATGCAAAAACGAACCCTTCGCTTTATGGCGGGAAATTTTTTACCCCCAAGCGGATTACCGGCATCAAAATGTTTCTGCTTGTATTGCCGCTGCTTTGCTTGGTCGCAGTGTTCAGCTACGCGCCTTTGTTTGGCTGGCTGATTGCCTTTTGCGACTACAAGCCCGGCCGGCCGTTTTTGCAGCAGAACTACAATGTGGGCTTGCGGTATTTCCAGATGATGTTTTCGGGCGTCGGCTATTTCCCTACCGTCATGAGAAACACGCTGGTGCTGAGCCTGATGGGCATAGTCACATCGCCCATCCCAATCATTCTCGCCATCATGACGACAAGGATAGCGCAGGTTTTTTCCAAGCGCGTATCAAGGGGCATCCAGACATTCACGGCGCTGCCGAATTTTATATCCTGGGTGCTGGTGTATTCGCTGTTTTTCGCGCTATTCAACACGAACAACGGCGCAGTCAACAGCGTATTGAAAAGCCTCGGGTTAATCGAGCAGCCGACGAATATCCTCATCAACGTGGATTGGGCGTGGTTCTTTCAGATAGGCGTCGGCGTATGGAAGGGCGCGGGCTGGTCGGCCATCATCTATTTCGCCGCCATATCGGGGATAGATCAGGAGCTTTACGACGCGGCGGACGTGGACGGCGCGAGCAGTTTCCAAAAGACCATGCATGTGACTGTCCCGGGCATACTGCCTACATATTATGTTTTGCTTTTGCTGGGCATCGCGAACATGCTCAGCAATGGGTTCGATCAATATTTTATTTTCCAGAACGCGCGGACGGTCAGCAGGCTTGAGGTGCTGGACACATATATATATAAAATAGGCCTCGCGCAGCTCCAGTTCTCCATGTCGACGGCGATGGGGATGTTCAAATCCGTCGTCAGCATTACGCTTCTTACCATCGCAAATGTTTCATCCAAGCTTATCCGAGGGGATTCCATATTCTAGCATAGCAAGCGGGCGGCCGTGGGCGGCCGCCCCTACGAGTGCGCGGGGGCGGATTCGCGGGCGCTTTCACGTGCAAGTCCGCCGCAGTCGCAGCATCGGGCGGATTCACGGGCAAAATAGCGAGAAAATTAACGGGCAAAATAACGGGCAAAATAACGGGCAAAACAACGGCAAATTAACGGGCAAATTAACGGGCGCGGCGGGTTGAGGGTACGAATAAATTTTCGGGCAGAGAGGCAGCTCAAATGGTTTTATCAATTGTAAAAGACAAATTTTTTCAAGTGGCGAATTTATTGATTTTGATAATATTCGCATTTATCTGCGTCTATCCGCTCTATTTCGTTTTTATAAACTCTTTGAGCGGCTCGAACGCTATGGTCAGGGGCGTGTATTTTTTCCCGATGGAGTTTACGACAGACTATTACAAGCAGTTGCTCTCTATGCCCAACATCCCGAGGAGCATCTTCATATCGGTTTCCAGGACCATACTCGGGACTGCGATAACGGTCACTTGCTCCACATTTTTCGGATATATGGTCACGCAGAGGGAGCTGCCGTTTCGGAAAATCGTGTACAGGTTCGTGATTGTGACGATGTACTTCAGCGCAGGCCTCATCCCCTGGTACATATTGATGCTGAACCTCGGCCTGAAAAACAATTTTTTGCTCTACATCCTGCCGGGCGCGATGGGCGCGTACTTTGTGATACTCGCCAAAACATACATCGAGTCGATACCCATTTCGGTTGAAGAATCAGCAAAGATTGACGGCGCGGGCGTCATGGTCATATTTTTTAGGCTTATCCTCCCGATGAGCCTGCCTATTGTGGCATGCCTCGCGGTGTTCTGCTCGGTCGGCCAGTGGAACTCATGGACGGACAATTTTTATCTCGTCAGCGACGCAAGGCTCTCCACGCTGCAGTATCTGCTCTATATGAACCTCTCGTACGAAACCGCGAGGATCAGCGACGTGACGGCGACGTCGGACCTTTTGCGCGACCGCGCCGTTTCGCAGATCGGGCTGAGGTACTCTTTGAGCATGCTCACGGTCCTCCCGATTTTGTGCGTGTACCCGTTCATGCAGCGGTTTTTTGTAAAAGGCATAATGCTCGGCGCGGTCAAAGGCTGAGCGGGCGGCGGGCATCAATCCGATATAATAGATATAATAGTAGCAGTGTGGGAGCAATATCGCTTCTATATAATACAAAATTATAGCAGGCACATAATAACAGCGCATATAATAAATGGCGGGCGCCGCCGATTTTTTAAGGCGCCGCAGCCGTTTAGTTTATATGAAATAAACACGCAGGCATAAGTATAAAGGAGGAAATTCGATGCAAAAACACAGGAACTATTCAAAAAGCGCGGTCTGTTTTGCGCTCGCGGCCCTGATAGCGCTCATGGCGCTTGCCGGGTGCGGCGGCACGACGCCACCGGCGACGACGACTGCGGCGGCGGCGACCACAGCGGCGGCAGCGGCTACGACGACGGCGGCGGCGGCCACGACAACGACGGAGCCCGAGCCGGAGTCGGGCTTTGAGCCGATTACCTCAACGATTTTAGGTAATTTCAGCAGTAGCACGCTCTT
>WRLR01000231.1 GCA_009777515.1 Oscillospiraceae bacterium
AGCTGACGGCACGGCGCCCGGGGCGCTGGCGGAGACCGGCGGCACGGAAATCGATGCGCCAGAGGAAACTGATGGCTCCGAACTCGGGGCGCTGGCTGCATCTGACGGCGGGACGCTCGGGGCGTTTGCGGACCCGGGCGGGGACGACATCGGGGGGTATGACCACGATGTTTACAAAACGCTGGGCTTTACGGTGAACACCGACGACGTGGCGGACCAGATCGCCAACGGCGACACCCCTACGAGAGCGGAACCCTTCGCCCTGTCCACCATCCCGGAACTGGCGGTATTTACAGGGGCCGACAGTTCCAATGACAACAGGATCTACGATGTTTCGGAGGTCGGGCCGGGGCCGAGCTACGATCAGTTGCGCATCATAACCACGGGGAATTTATACGACACGCGCAGCGTCGCCTTCGACCCGGACGGCGACGGCCGCAAGGAATATATCGCGCAGGTATTTACCAGCAAAGGCGGGGGCAATACCATGCTTTATTTGCGGGTTTATAATGGTGAAACGGGGGAGGTTACCCCAATGCAGTTTCTGTCCCAATACCCATTTGAGCTCCCGGCGCACAGCGCGGGTGCCTTCCTCTCCATCACGGCGGGCGACTACGACGGCGACAACAAGGACGAGATAGCGGTGTATTCCCCGAACTGGCCGAACGCCCCCTGTGTGATCGTCTACGAGTTCGACCCTGTAGCGAAAACGCTGACCGCCGCGCCGCCTGTGATAGCGACAGAGGAGATACCCGACGTGGGCTACTTGTATGAGGGGGCGTTGAGCCTTGACATTCTCGGGCTCGGCTCGCTTTCCATTTTTGACGTAAAGCTGACCATCCACAACGGCGTCAATGCCATTCACGAGATAGACGTAGATTTGGGGAGCGGCGCATGGACGGGTGCATTGATTGCAGGGGTTTCGGGCAACCAAGTCACATTCAATCTCCCGTTTGGCGGTTCCCAATATCCCATGACCATGACACTGCCTTTCAATGTGGATGTAGTGGAAGACAGCCCGGGAAACTATAAATGCGTGTCCATCAGCTATGAAATAAGCGGCACGGGCAGAAGGTATATCACAGGCTGGGGCGGGCTTGCCTATATCAATGACTATACTTGCCTCACACCGGGGCAATACTACAACAATTCGAAAATGTATGAGTACTTTTCCGTCAATCTCGCCACTATCCCGGCGGCAGGGAACGCCCCGGACGCCATAGCCGTCGCTTCGAGCTATATCCGTGACGCGCACAAAACGGACAGCAACAACAGCACGACGAAAAACGCCCGCAACCGGAAAAGCGACGACGCGTTCTTAGGCGTCTGGTACAACCCGCTGGGCGCGAACAGCCGCGTGACTGTAGACAACCTCAAAGAGAACTGGGCCGAAGCATACGGCTCCGGCTATAGTTCAAGATATGAATACATGATGTTCCCATCCGTTACGGCGGGGGATATCGACGGCGACGGCATTCCGGAAGTCATCGTGGCTGGCTATCGTTTGGCAAACGCCAACAGTTCTTCCCTCGATGACCGCGACATCGACCAGAAGCGGTTCCTCATTACCTACTATGCCTTCGATGGCGAAAAATTCTCCAAGGCTGCGCCGTTCCAGTGGGTGGCATTGGATACGAACAGAAGCGTGATAAACCTCGGCGCCGGCATCCACAACAACCCGAACGAAACGGACTGGGCGCGCAACCCGTTTGCCATGACGGTTTTCCGCGAGCGGGGCACAGGGTACAACAACTCCGTGTTTGTGGGCGGCTATGTATTGGCGCTTCCGACCATAGATCCAAGCGGGGAGAGCCTTGACGCGCAGGAATTCAGCATGGGTATGTACGGCGGCTACGACAGCATGCCGGACAGCAATAACATGGCGCCGCCGGTGTTGCAGGAAAAGACTTTCCGTATACGCTATTTCATGCCGCTTGCTTCGCGCGACGACAACAACAACACGCGCAAGGCCGTGGCCGAGGCGGTATCCGGCAATTTCATAGGCGACCCGGAAGATCGGGAGCAGGTGATATTCACCTATATCACCAAGGACTATGGCGACAATACCAACCGCCACTATGGAGACCTCTGCTATTTCTCCTACAAGGGCATGGCGACTGCCGCGGTGAGCAGCCCCTTCTCCGGCGGCGCCTACATGTTCGACGCGCAGCGCAGGTTCGGCCAGGGGCCATCCTCCGGTTCGCAGGGGAGCACGCTCACCGGGCTTTCGGTCGCCGCTCCGGACGTGGACTACGACTCGGTCATTGTCAAATATGACTCGTCAACGCCCCCTGACTGGTACTTCACCGACCCGCAGGTCATGGCGGTGTTGCAGGCCGCGCCGTATTTTGCGGAGCTCCCTTACGACGGCGCGCCGGACACCACTATGATAAATACCAGCGGCGTGACGCAAAGCTCCTCGCACGCAGTGGAAATCTCCGCTGGCTTTTCAGTCGGTTTTCATGTAGGGCTGAGCGCCGGCATCGTCGACGTATTCGCGGTGGATATAACCGCAGGCGTCCACGGCTCAGGGGGATGGGCACACGATAACGAATGGTCGCATTCGACAAGCAGGTCTTTTTCCACAGGCTCCGCCGATACCGTCGTGCTCGCCATGACGCCCTATGTCCGTTACCACTATTTGCAATGGATCCCTGAAGAAGACGACTGGCTGCCAATGCCGCTCGACGTGCCGATGACGCCGCGCACCTCCCAGATATCGGTGGACAGCTATGACAAGGTCGCCGCCGCGAACGGCTGGAGAACACTCAGGGACGGGGCGCTTGGCGATTCTATTGCGGGCGACCCCACCACATATTCGCCCGACGAACCCCCGACATGGAATCTGTACGATAAGGGCCAAAACCGGGAGTACGCCAAAAACCAATGGGTCGGGGTAGGCACCGGCACCGGGGCGCAGACGGTGACTATCAGCCACGAGCGCTCAAGCAGCCATGGCGGCACTTGGGGGGTAGGCATACATGCCAACGTTGCAGTCAATATTTTAGTCGCTACAGGTTCGGTCCAGGGCGCGATAGACTATAGAGGCGGGTATATGTGGGGGACCTTCAACGCCGCCGACTACGAGGGCACGGTGCCCAATATCCCCGATGAACACGTCGGGCTGTACGACTTCGAATGGGAGTTCGGCACATACATGGTGGACGTCTTCCCCGATGACCTCGACAAGGACATGAACAAATGGCTGGGCGTGACCGACCAGGACAGGCTGCGCAAGATAGCCGATGAAATGGGTCTTGATACCTTAGTCTTGGGCTATTGCGTGCGCGGCGTCCAGCGCCCGCCCTTTATCCCCGAGCCCGGGCTCGACGGGGTGACGCAGGACAGCGCTTCGGTCGTGTGGGACAGGCTCCGCGGCGACTACGCCACAGGCTCCTATGGCGTGCATTCCTACGAGGTGGCCCGCATCGGGGCTACGGGCAACAAGATGGAAATCGGCAGGGTGGCCGCGGACGCAAGCGCCGCGTACAGATTCACCGAGGACGAGCTGGCCCCCGGCAAACTCTATCAATACGCTATGCGGGCCTGGGGCTCCACCGTGCCCGGCATGT
>WRLR01000232.1 GCA_009777515.1 Oscillospiraceae bacterium
TGGGCGCCAACATATACCGATATAAGCGGGACGCACTGGGGGTACACGAATATCATGGAAGCGTCCGTAGGCCACGAGTTCGAAAGGAAGCCGGACGGCATCCATGAGACCTGGACGCGCAGAATGTCATGGAGCCCGGTCCTCCCGTCATAAAGGGTCAAATCAGGCTGCAATGGCATAACTGAAACCAGCCGTTAAATTAGCTTAACTAAACCAGCCGGGATACAGCGAAACTCCAAAAGTTTCGCGTATCCCGGCTTTTTTGCCGCTGAACGGCTTAGTTCATAACTTTTAGCGAATAAAAAGACACACTCTGTACAAATCGTGCTGTAATTGTAATAAAAAATTAATGCTCATGTAACTGGATAAACTAGTTTTTTATGATAAACTCCATGCAAAGGCTATAAATTAACTCACACTCGTTAGCGTTATTGGGTGCGACACCCCCGACACGCCATTGGATTTTACATGCATAGGGTGCGACGCCCCGGTGCACCGTGGACGCACTGCAGATGGTCGTTGCATTGGATTATTTGCTTTGATACAATAATTAACATTCGCATTCCCGCTTTGCGGGGCGTCCAGTCTTTTCGTATTATTTCATCCACAGCACAAAACGCCCCAGCCAAAACAATGCCCCGGACGCGGCGCGGCATATGGCATCCGGCAACGCCGGCATATGCCATCCGGCGACGCCGCCGTATTTGGAATATAGCGCAATTTTGCGTTGTATATATATGAAATATAGAAAAAGATATAAGCAGTACTATCATTGGAGGTTTTTATGTGTAAAAGTTTCAGGAAAAAGGCGCTTCCGCGACGCGCAGCGCGGCGGGTCGCCGCTTTGCTGCTGGCGTTCGCTTTTATTGTAAGCGGCATCCCGTTGCCTGTATGGCAAATCCTCGGCACAATGATGCCGGACCTCGCCCGATATATGGGGGGCGGCGAGGTGTCGGCAAGCCCCCCGCAACCGCAAATGCCGCCGGACAACATCGAATGGATCAAGGACGTTGAATGGGATTATGATCCGGACACAGACGATCCGATGGCAAAAGTGACCCTGTCAATCCGCGGCGATAAAATAAGGGCAGCCTCGGATGTCATAATCTTATTGGATAGAACTAACGGCATGCGCGCCGAGCAGTGTATCAATACCGAGCATTACGACGCGGCGCCAATCCCAATAAAGGTGAGTTATCAAATAAGCGCTAATGGAGTTAACTGGTTTGATGAAACTGACCAATGGCTGATTGTAAATACTACAATTCATAATTTTGATAACGGGGATTTGCATTTAGTCAGCATGAGCGTAGAAAATTACGCTGAAACGACCGCTTCCGGCCAAAGCGTCAACTATTACCGGACGGTAGGGGGCAGCATATCCTGGGGCAAGCAGGACTGGGACGATATTTCGCAGGCGCCGCTGGCCCTTCATAATTTCATCGTCACTGAAATGGGTTATACAGAGTTCTTAAACCGCAACAATAGCTACGGCTCATTAATATATAATTTCGCGCAGGGATGTATCGATCCGTTTGACGCGGGGTTTGCGGCAGCTCAGGAACTTGCGGACTCCCTTCTGTCGGAAAAAGATGGAAGCGGTAATAGTGTCAATAATGTTGCAATGCTGTCGTTTGGCACTGCACCTTCATCCAGCGTCCCCAATGTTTTGCAGGAAATAGCAGGTTTCCACCACAGCGAGGCATATTGGAGCAGTTTAACCCCCACGAGCTACCCGGTGGCGCAGGGCAATTATGCCCGCTATGATTATGCCCTGGTGGCGGCAAAGTATTACTTTGTCAAATATGGAGGGTATAAAATTTATGTACAGGATGATATTAATCCGTCTGTTTACCACGAATATGACAAAGATAGCATTGAAATACCGGATTTGGATATAAATAACAGGCAATTGGAAATAGCTATTGATAGCAATGCTCAATTACTAAAAATACTGGATAATGGCATTCTTAGCGGCGGTCCCGGCGACACCGCCCCATATGTTATTATTATCTCTTCAGTCGTACCTACAACTACTGTTGGTTTCCCGGACGAACGCAAAGCCTTACATGTGAATACGCAAGGCATTGTTATGCACAATGTCGGGTTCGAAGACAGCGATCATGAAGAGTTTATGGATTTCCTGCAGCTGATCTCCGACGGCAAGAATTCATCCACTTCCACGGATATGGATTATTTAGGCCATTGGATTTCAGGCAACCATCTCAGCACTTTAGTATATGACGACACATATAAAGGAAATTACTATCAAATCCAGACAGGCAAGGACTTGGTCGACGCCTTTGAGCAGATACCTATAACAATGCTCTACGCGGGCTATAATGCATTGATTACCGATGTCCTTGAGGATGGGTTTGATCTGCTTATACCTCCCGTCGTCAATGCGCCGCCCGGCACAACTTTTAACTACACTATGCGGGACCTGGGCGCCGGCATACCGAACACAATAATAGAATGGTGGCTCGATGTCATCTCGGATGATGTTCAAAAACTGGAGTTTTATATCGGGCCGGTAAATGACGACAGTGCTACAGAAACTAACATTGGCCCGATTGATAATAGCATCGTTAAAGATGACAACGGTGATTTATACATAAACGCAAATAAGGAAACCTTGCTGGAGTATTATACGAATATAGAAGACAAAGGCCCTTACGAGTATGATCCCCAGCCAAAGCTGGATGTAGTGGAAATCGAGTACTCGGTGAATTACTTCAGGACGGATCTCGATATAAATTCAATTCCACCGATCGCTCCGGATGATCCCCCGATAAATCCGGAAGTAGAACAGCGCGCCGGAATTTACCCAAGCGTCGATCCGTATATGCTCTTTGATTCCGATTTATATAATGAGGATAAATATGCCGGCTATACTTTCATTGATCCTCCGTTTTCTTCAGATGAACCAGGCCCGACAATTCCATATACCGATTCCCCGCTCGACGTAAATATGTATTTTTACAAAACAGGCACGCCGGACAAGGTGATCAAGTTTTTTGTCGAATACTATAAAGACGGCGCGTTCGACCCGGATGAAACGGTGCCGCTGGAATATGAAGTGCGGCCCTGGTTGAACGGTTTTAACTGGGCGGCCAACGATCCGGAAAGATTGCAGTTCGTGGTGAATAAGCTGTTCAACGGCTTCACGCGCATTTCGCCGGCCAATGGCGGTACAACGTACCAGCACAGCGCAACCAGTGCGGAGATACCCTTCCTGGACACTGATCCCGTCCCGATTGTCAATGGGACCATTGTGAAGGTTTACTATGAATCCGACCCAAATGTTGACGACTACATTGATGTGAACATATACAAAGATGTTTTCAACGAACGCGGCGAACTCATTTCATCTACCGCCACTGCGGACGCATATGATTACACAAGGAAATTCAGGATCATCGTAAGCGGCAGCGAAGCGGACACCAATGGCTTGTACTACAGGCAGAATGTCTATGTCAGTATGGCTGACCGCAATACAATGCCGCCGTTGAAACTGCCGGCGGGCGACATCTATACAATTACCGAAGACATTCATT
>WRLR01000233.1 GCA_009777515.1 Oscillospiraceae bacterium
ACATCCTGACATAGTTGCGCCCGAGGGCGCGCGCGACGGACTTCGCCACCGACGTCTTGCCGACGCCCGGCGGCCCGATGAGGCAAATGATCGGCCCTTTTAGCGAATTTTTGTATATGCGGACGGCGATATACTCCAAAATCCGCTCCTTTACTTTCTCCAGACCGAAGTGATCCTCTTCCAATATGCGCTCTGCCGCCGCAATGTCGCGGCTTTCCTCCGTCTTCTTGACCCACGGCACGTCCAGTATCCAATCGAGGTAGTTGCGTACGACCGTGCTTTCGGCAAAACCGGCCTGCATCTTGGAGAGGCGGTCCAGCTCCTTGAACGCCTTGACGGAGACCTCTTCCGGCAGCTCGGCCGCGTTCAGCTTGGCGCGGTACTCCTCGACCTCGGCTTGAATGCCGTCGCGGTCGCCCAGTTCGCTCTGTATCGCCTTGACCTGCTCGCGCAGATAGTATTCGCGCTGCGACTTTTCTATCTGCTTGCGCACCTTGGCCCCGATCTCGCGCTCGATGGTGAGAACCTCTATTTCGTGCATGAGGATGCGAATCAGCGTTTCCAGCCTGGTCATCGGCGAGAAAATCTCCAAAAGCTCCTGTTTTAGCTCCGTCTTCACGATGATGTTGGCGGCGATCGCGTCTGTGAGATGGCCCGGCTCGGTGATGTTAACAATGTTCATGACTGTGTCGGGCGAAAATTTCCCGTTCAGCTTGACATAGTCCTCAAAAACGGAGAGCGCCTGGCGGCGCATCGCCTCCACATTCAGCTTCCCTTTGACGATCTTTGTGTCCGGGCGCTCGGCCACTTCCGCTTTCAGGAACGGTTCTTCACTGACGTAGCGGACGATTTTCCCCCTGATGCCGCCTTCGACGCGCACACGGATGGTGTCCGAGGATATGCGGACGAGCTGCTTGACCTTCGAAATCGTGCCGACGGCAAACAACGCGTCGGGCCTCGGTTCATCGTTCCTCGCGTCCTTTTGCGTAATGAGGAAGATTTTTTGATCACCCATCATCGAAGCCTCGAGTGCCTTGACCGATATGTCGCGCCCGACGTCGAAATAGAGTTCCATATTGGGAAAAACCGTCAATCCCCGGAGCGGGAGTACCGGTATGATCTGGGTTTTTATGATTCGTTTTGTATAAGCCATACGATGCTCCTTGGTCTATGACAAATAATTGCTGCAGCGCAGGGTTGTTTATGAACCGCCAGCTCGCAGTATATATAATGTTAATATACTTTACATATCAACAGATTATATTAACGTATATTATAATAATAACATAAATCTGCGGCGAGGTAATGCATATGGGTTCGGTATTTGGAAAATTAAAGCGGGGCAATGGCGCGGCTGCTGATGCTGCGGATGATGGCGCGGCTGCTGATGACGCGGCCAATGGTGCTGCTAATGGCGCGGCTGCTGATGATGCAGCCTATGGTGCGGCCAATGGCGTAGGCGGTAGGAAGATAATATTGGACACAGATCCGGGCATTGACGACGCCATTGCCATGGCGGTGCTGCTCAATGCGTGCAAGGGGCGGGTGAAGCTGGTACTTTCATCGTACGGTAACACGTCGCTCGAAAACACGACGCGCAATGCCCTGGCGCTCCTCTCCCTGATGGGCGCGGCGGATATTCCTGTGGTACGGGGCGCGGGCAGGCCGGCGCCCGGCAACGGCACATATGAACACGCGGAGGGCGTCCACGGCGGAGACGGGCTGGGCGGGCTGCAGGGCGGGCTTTTGGGGCGCTATCCGTTGAAAGCCGCCGTCGAGGGGGACTTCCTCCGGGCTGTGTACGAAGCCATTTGCGAAGAAGGCGTCGTCGACTACATCACGTTGGGGCCGCTGACGAACCTGTCCGCGCTGATACAGCGCTACCCCGACGCGGCCGGACGGATCGGGCGTGTGGTGACAATGGGCGGAGGCATAGAGATGGGCAATGTTACGCCGCATGCGGAGTTTAATATATATTGCGACGCGGAGAGCGCGGACCATGTCTTTTCAACCATGCCGGACATAACCCTCGCAACGCTCGACGCCACCTCGCGCATAGCGTTCGGCCTTACGCAGATTAACAATATAAGGTCGGCAGGGTCTGATGTTGCGGAAGTGATGGCGTCCATATTGAATACGAATTATCATTTGTGCGTCGCACAAGGCGAACCCGGCGCCGTAATGCACGACGCGACGGCTGTGCTGGCGTACCTGCGGCCGGAACTGTTCGAGTTTAGCGCTCGTCGGTTGCGTGTGGTGTGCGACGGGGTGCGTTATGGTAAATGCGTGGTCGTAGGCGGCGGTGCGGGAGAGACAGGGGATGATGCGGGGGAGGCGAGAGGGGTGGGGGACGATGCGGGCGGGGCGCCGGGCTGGAAGCCTTCGCACCCAGGGGCGAGGGACGATGCGGGCGGGACGCCGGGCTGGAAGCCTTCGTACCCAGGGGGGTCGCCGAGCTGGAAGCCTTCGCACCCAGGAGCGGAGGGCGGTGCACCCAATATTCGCATGATTACTGATTGCGACCCGATGCAAATTTTGAATACAATCGCGCAGAGTATAAAATAAAGCATAGTTTAATAGAGCACGAGCAGAGAGCCGAACCATCCCAATAGGACGGCTTATAGCCGCCTATACGAATACATAAACAACCGTAGGGACGAACAGTGTTCGTCCGCATACAGCGTCGAATATTATATACCTTATTGGGTTATGTACGTCGGCGCGATGAGGACATCGCACCCTACGATGAGGACATCGCACGAACCGCATGGGTCGTACATACATTGACCTATAGCATCTTAGAGGGCGGCGGCGAATTTGTCGCCGAAGGCTACGCATTCGTCCAGTTCGGCGGCTGTCGGGGTGTATTGGAACCTTATGGGATCGCCGAACACCTCTATGCCCGCTCGCTCCAGCTCCTCCGCAATCATCTTCGGCGCCTCGCCGCTCCAGCCGTAGCTACCGAACGCCGCGCCCAGTTTGCCTTTTAACTTATGCCCTCGGACGTCGTCCAAAAGCCCCGCGATGGAGCGGTGCATCGTATTGTTGATCGTGCTGCTGCCGATGATTATGCCCCTGGCGCAAAACAGTTCGGTGATCAAATCGCTGACATCGGTGTTCCCGACGTTCGAAATTTTATACCGGACGCCCCTGCCGGCGAGGCCGCGCCCGATGGCCGCCGCCATGGCGCCCGTCGCCTCGTATAGGCAGTCGTAGGCGATGACGACGGAGCCGTCGTGGTAGTCCTTTGACCACTCCATATACTTGTGCACAATCTGCAGCGGGTCCTTGCGCCATATGACGCCGTGGCTCGGGGCTATCATACTTATGTCCAGCCCAAGGCCCAGCACCTCTTCGATCTTCCGCTCGATGAGCTTGGTGAACGGCGCCAGGATGCCCGCGTAATACTTCAGGGCCTCTTGGTAGAGTTCGGTTTCGTCGACTTCGTCGTTGAAATAACCGGAAGTGCAGTAATGCTGACCGAACGCGTCGTTTGAAAGCAGAACG
>WRLR01000234.1 GCA_009777515.1 Oscillospiraceae bacterium
AACACTATTCTACTATTTTAGTACACTTTCGCTCACAAATGTTTAACATAAAATTCAACAGGAGGATATAAGTATGGCAGAACCATTAAAAGCCGTCGTCGTAGGGCTTCGCATGGGCGCCGGGCATGCGAAATGTTATGCAGAGCAGGACAACTATACACTTGCCGGCTTGTGCGACATCGATGCTGAGCTATTAAAATCGGTTGGGGAGCGGCTGGAGTGCGATGCCCTTTATACCGATTATAGCAAAATGCTAGCCGAAATAAAACCGGACGTCGTTGCGGTCGCTACGTCCACGCATCTGCACATGCAAATGACACTCGAAGCAGTTGATTCGGGGGCACGTTTGGTATATTGCGAAAAGCCGATTGATATCAGCCTCGGAAACGTTTTGAAAATGAAAGGCGCGTGCGAAAAAGCAGGCGCCTGTTTTATCATCGGGCACCAACGGCGTGTGTCTACGCCTTACAAAGCAATGCGCGAGCAGATTGTACAGGGCGCCATCGGCGATTTGCTGGAACTGCGCGGCTCGCTGCCAGGCGATTTGCTCTCCGACGTCACCCACACAGTCGACAGCATGATCTATTTAACAGGGGACGCGCCGGTTGAGTGGGTATTGGGGCAGATGTTCAGGGGCCGCAAGGCGACGCCCGAGGAGCTTGCTGTCAGCAGGTTCAAATATTGCGGGACCCGTTATGGGCATAATGTGGAAGAGGGCGCAATGTCCGCATTCGCGTTCAAAACGGGAGTGAGAGCCACAATATATTCAGGTACGGTTGCCTTGCCAAAGCACGGTTATCAGGATATTGAGGTCATTGGGAGCAAGGGCTTCATGCGGCGCGCGGGCGACGCAGCCAAACCGGCTGTTACCATCGATACAGGCAGCGGCCCCCGCGTTCTGGTCCAGGATAATGACGACAGCGGTTTGAAAGAGGCCCACCGCCTCGCAGCCGAAACGTTGCTCAACGGGGCTGTGCACCCGATGGACATTTCATTTGCGCTGCCCGGGTTCGAAGTAATCATGGCATTGATGGAATCCGCCCGCCTCCGCGCGCGTATCGATCTGCCGATTTCGCAAATGGAGTACCCATTGGACATTATGCTGAGAAACGGCGATATGGAATAACACCAAATAACGCCATAAAAGGGGGATTATATGGAGCAATTGCGCATAACGCCAAAAAACACGTACTGGGGTCACGCGTTGGCGTGGTACGCCGACTATACCGCCGGAGGCGATGCAGACCCGCACATCGCCAAAATGGATTTTTTGGCCAAGTACGGCATGAAAGCCTACGGTAGTTCGCCCAAAGAAATTGACGCATTGGAACCGGCTGCGCGCGACAAAGTCTTCCAAGCGCTGAGCGACCGCGACATGCACATCATTTTACATGCGAGCATCAACCATGTCGATGGCGAATACGACGAAATGGACCGCTTTTCGGAAAACCAAATTGCACTGCTGGAGAAATATGTTAAGCCATGCAGATCGGATATTGTAACGTGCTGTGCCGCAAACCACCGCTACGACCGCAAATGGCCGTGGGACGAGCGTATTAAACGTTTTTCGCGGGCGTTGTCGCCAATAGCCGCCGCTTGCTATGAAATGGGCGCTCCGTTCAGCATAGAAAACCATGCCGATTATTTTGTCAGCGATCTGTTGGAGATAATCCGCGAAACGCCCCGCCTATATATATTCCTGGATACCGCGAACGCTCTGCATATTGGCGAGCACCCGGTCAGAGCCTGCGAAGACGCGGCGCCGTATGTCGTAGGCACGCATTTTAAAGACCATGCGATGGTGAAGGGGGAAAAGCCGCCGCTTCACTATGAGATACGCGGCTGCGCCCTTGGGGACGGCGACGCGGAGCTGAAGCGCCAGTATGAAATTATTTTCGACCGCTCGCCTTTCCGCGACAAACTGGTCATGCTCTTTGAGCTCTTCGCCCCGGAGGACAAAAGCCTGAAACCGTTGGACTGCTTTGAAAAGAGCGTCGCGTTTGTGCGCGGGCTGCAGGACGCGTATGAAAGCAGGTGCATGAAATGAACAAAGGCATGCGTGCGGTCGCATCCGGCGCCGTGTTGATAAAGGCTACACTTGAAGACAACCTGCGGAAAATCGCAGAACTGGGGTACAAAGAAGCTGACATTCTTTTAATTTCAGGCTGGGCGCACGTGGGGCTCGATGAACTCGCGGATAATTATTCCAGCGTCGCCCGACGCATCGAAAACGCCTTGTCGGCCACAGGGATTGGGGTTTCTTCGTTCAATACAAAATACAGCGTGCCTTTAGAGGACGGGAACGCCGCAGGGCAAAGGCAGCGTGAATTGGAAGCTCTTGTGCGCCTGATGGGCGATCTGGGCGTCGAGCGCGCGACGATCCAGCCCACCCTGACAGGCGACATCGGTTATTTGGAACAGGCTTTTGCCCCGACTATATCCGAGTCGTTCAGGCATCAGGTTTATGCAGGGGAGCGCGGTTTTCAAATATCGCTCGAACCGCATGTAAGGAGCTGCATATGCACGAACGAGGCTATTAACAGGGCTTGGGAAACATATCCGGATTTATGCATAACGGCGGACCCGTCGCACCTGCTGCATAGCGGCGATCCAATGGAATCGCTCGGGTACTTGTTTGAACAAGCCACTATGGTGCATCTTCGGGACGCAAGCCCAGGGAAGCTTTTCGAATTTTATCAGAAAGGCGTGCTGGATTTAGATTTTTCAATCGGTATGCTAAAAAAAGCCGGATACAGTGGCCCGATAGCGTTGGAGTACCTATCCGACGAGCCGGACAGTGAAATATACGAGGACCTGGCAAAATTCCGGCAAGCGGTAGACTTGCGCATAGCCGGGCCATGAATCATAAACCGGTAAATGCTTCGGGTATAAAAATATAAATTTCGGGGGTACCATCATGAAAAAAAAGTTCAAATGCATCACGGCAATTATCAGTATTATGTTAGCGGCGCTATTAGTGGTTTCGTGCGGCGGCGCTGGCGGTGGCGCTACCACGGCTGCACCGGCGGCCGCAACGACAGCCGCAGCAACGCAAGCAGCCGCAACGACTACAGCGGCGGCGGCGACGGAGGCGGCTACAACGGCAGCTGCTGACACAGGCCCGCAAAAACCCGTGGACGGTAAGTACGATCCACCGATAACGCTGTCAATGTTCCGTTCCGTCGACACAAACCGCAGTTACATGCCGGGCGAGTCATGGGACAACAACCTGTGGACGGTTGCGTACGAAGAGCATCTAGGCATTAAATTCGATTACGTTCAAACGTCTATGCCGGACGAATATGACAATACGTTAAATATTGCTATTGCAAGCGGCGATATACCGGACTATTTCAGATGCAACTACGACACCTTCTACAGGCTTTCCCTATCGGGGAATTTAACCCATTTTTCGGATCACATCGCGAATTTTGGCACGGAGGCTATGAAGGTGAACTATGAGGCGAACGATGGGCTTTTTGTCCAGCA
>WRLR01000235.1 GCA_009777515.1 Oscillospiraceae bacterium
CGCCGTCGGGTTAGGGTTTGCGCTTGCGCCCGGTATACCAGCGTATGCATACAAGGCATCAACTATGTCTTGCTTTGTGGCAGCCGCAGCCAAGTTGGTGCTCGCCGAGAATATGCCTTGCGCTACAGCCCACTCTTTCGCGCCGCCTACGGGCGGGGCAGTGGTTGCGGGAGGCGTGGCCGTAGCCGGGGGAGTGGCTGCGGACTGCGGCTCCTTGTCGAGCTCCGCCCACGTAGCAGTGCCGACGACGCCGTCCACAAGCAACTTCTTGGTCGCCTGAAATGCCCGCACAGCCGTTTCCGTCAACTTGCCGAACCCGCCGTCAACGGTGAGCTTCGGGTTCGCCCCGTGGGCGTTCAGACGCGACTGGAGCACTGCTACCGCGTCGCCCCAGTCGCCGTTGCGGAGCGTCGAACGGGTTGCTGGCGCGGGGGCGGGGGCTACCGTAACGGGCTCGTCAACGCCGTCCGCTTTTAGGTGGTACGCGGGGAGGCAGTAGCCCCGGATGTACCGGCCGTTGACCTGCATCTGCCGCTCCTTGACGCTCTTAGAGTAGTTGCCCTCGATTATCGCAAGGTTGTTGCCGTTAACCGCCGACACCATGCCGACGTGCTCAGGCCAGCCCGTGTTGTCCGTCGTCGCGTAGTTCGACACGCCGTCGTCCCAGTCGTACATGATGATGTCGCCTATTTGCGGCACGTAGTCGTCGCGCTCCTCCCACTCGCTCAGCTTGTGCTGCTGGTAGAGCTTTATCATCTCGCCGCAGCCGCACTCGGGCGGCATGATGTCCGTCCACCCGAGCCGTATGGCGATATAGCTGATGTAAGTCGCGCACCACGCGTCGGTGTACTTGACTTTGTAGCCCCTTGGGAGGGGGCTAAAGCTGTTGTATCTGTCGATTATCTGTTTATGTTTTTCGTCGCCCTGCACCGCGCCGAGCCCCGCCTTGGCGGTCTCCACCGCTTTTTGCCTTGCTTGTTGCTCTGTCATTTTATTCATTCTCCTCTTTCTTTTTTTCCTCGTTGAGCCCGTTGTCCTTCATTGATTTTTTGTATAGCGCGTCTATGACCAGCGAGCCGCCCCAGCCTGCGACGCCGGCCGTGAAGCCGAGCAGGTCGCCGCCCAGTTTGAGCGCCCCACGCGCGAAGAGCGTCATGAGCAGCCCCGCCGCGCCCGAGATGACGAGCTGTCCTATGACCCAGCCCGCAGCGAGCCTCTTGCCGCCCTTGACCGTGAACACCTTGGCCACGCCCAGCACCACGGACACCAGCACCGCCAGCAGCGTCTCCCACAGCTTCTCTATCTCCAGCATCTACCCACCCCGTTTCCCTCTCCAGTGGTCCTTCCCCCGCGCGAGCCAGAAGTGCCCTAGCGTCGCGTTGAGGTACACCAGCATAACGAAGAGGAAGGACATGATTGCGGTGCTGGCCCACTGGCCCGCCGTGTAAAGGGCGGGGATCCTCGTACGGATGCTGTGCTCCGTCACGCCCGCGACGAGCAGGTACCGCTCGCCGGGCGGCGAGTAGGATGGCATCCAGCGATAGTACAGGTGCATCACCCTGTAGCCCTGCCCCTCGGGCGCGTAGCCGATTTCAAACCTGCCGCGCTCCTCGCCGCTGGACACCGCCGCGCGAGCCTCTTCGAACTCGAACGGCTCGAGCGGGCTGGTCTCGTAGTGCCGCTCCGTTATCGGCTCCAGCCCCGCGCCACGGAACGCGGCCGCGTAGACCTGGTGCAGGCTGTCGACGTGCTCGGCGGAGTCCGCTATGTTCCGCTCGTGCTCGAGCCATGGCCGCCCCGCGTCAGCGTTGACGGCTGCCGCAATAGTGTCCACGATATCGACCACCTCGATGTACTTCTCCTCGACCTGCGCGGCCTTGATCGCCTTGACCGCGTGCAGGTTCCAATACGCATTGGCGAGGAAGAACAATAGCGCAAGGAGGAATATGTATTTCTTTTTTGGGTTCGCGAGCGCCCTTAGGAAGCACTCCATTTTTCATCCGCCCTTTCTCGAGATAATAAAATAAGCCCCCTTGGGCTTTGTGTCTAGGCGATACGGAAGCACAGCGGGGCGCAGATTGTGGTGGTGCTCGCGTAGTTTTGGCTGGCAGTGCCGCCGCTGATAATACAGGCAGACGTAGAGCTGCCACCCCTGGCGGACAACAGCCACCAGGCCGCGTTTGAACCACCCTCGCCGGCATTTTTGCTTCGCCGCATGTTGTGCGCGAATATCGGGTATTGTTGGAAGCCTCCGAGGCTATAGCCGACACCGCTCCCCCAAACATTGCATCCATACACTTCAAACTCGGACGGCACCCACAGTTTCCCGGCATCTTGCCATAACCAGTTGTTGTCGTCGATAAGCAGGCTGCCCGCCGTGTAACGCTGCGGCAGCCTGACCCTTTTCTGGACAATGACGTTCCGGAGCGCGGCTGGCAGTTTGTCTAATACGCCGGACGTAGTATAATCCACCGCGATGGTTGCGGGGTCCGCGCCCGTTCCATTCGGGACGTTCATCGCGAGGCTGTTGAGCCAAGCGTATAGATCGCTCACCAGCCAAGGACAAGGGGTCCCGGCCAGGCCGTTGTTGTAGTTGATCTTGTTCCAGACGTGCGTGTCCGGCCAACAGTCGCGGCTTATGAAGTCGATGTGGTTTCCGATTTCGGAATACCGCTTATAAGTGTTGATCCCGGCGATCTCGGCCTTGATCGCGTTGCCCCCCGCCGTGAACGGGATGAAGTCGCCGACATACAGCCCCGCAAAGTTCCCCGCCGTCACCCGGGCCTTGATCCACGCCCAAAAGTCGCCGCTGAACGGCGCGCCGCCGATTTCGGCTGCGAAGACCTGCGACAGGTCGGCCCCGGGTACCGACGGATCACCGTACAGCATACCGATAATGCGCCGCATCTCGAGCAAGGCCCCGTTTTGCTCGTCGAAGTGCAGGTTCTTGTCGTTGGCGTGGTCCCCCGCCGATTTCAGCAGGCCGTCGATGGCGTCGAAGTTCCCGCCGTACTGGTCGGGGTCGACGAAGTCGTTGGCCTGCGGTACTTCGAATCCGTAGTTCTCCGTGAGCCTCATGCCATAGATCCCTCCCTTAGCTGGTTCCAAGTGTAAGCGGCGGCGGCGCCCCATTTCGTGTGCGACACCATGCCCCATGTGCGGTATGTGAATACGTAGGAGAACGCCAGGTGCGCCGGCTTTATCCCCTCTATTGCCTCCGTCAGGTCGGCCATGTTCGGCGGTATGCCCACCGTGCCCGTGAACACGACATCGAAGCGGTACTCGGCCGCATGCTCCGCGATGTCCACAGAGCCGTTTGAGAAGCTCTCCGCGACGTTGGCTATCATACCCGCCGTCGTGCCCCCCAGCCCTCGCAGCTTGCTCTCGATGCGCGCGAGCCGGAAGGCTTCCGGCTTGGATATGTCGGGCTCTATGCCGAGCGATTCCTCCCAAAGGCGCAGCCCCCAGGTCGCCGAGCGCGCGTGG
>WRLR01000236.1 GCA_009777515.1 Oscillospiraceae bacterium
TCCTGGATGCGCGACAGCGCGGCAGTCAGGTTGTGCTGCATCTCCGTAAGGTTATTGACCGTATGGTCGAGCCTGTTCTGCACAGCGCCCAGCTTCGAGCGCGCCTGCGATACCTTGTCAATCGCCAAGTCCAGCGTCCTGATGGCCTTGTTCGCGAGCGGGTTGGTCGTGACCAGCAACCCGTCGAGACCGAGGGCCGATGCGCCCAAATTGCCAATGGCGGCGTTCACGTCCTGCAGCGAGTTGGCGCCCACATGGAACACCATGGAACGGTCTGCGATGTGGATGAACGTCTTTTCGCCTGCGGCGATCGAACTCCAGTCGATGAGCGTAAATCCGCCGCCGGTCACAACATTGGCTGCTTGCAAGGCAGTCGTCGAAGATATTTCAACGTCCACATGCGGGTGCAGGATGCCGACGAGCAGGTTGCCTTCAAACAATACATTGGCAGCGATAATCTTAGTTGGATCGTGCGCGTCCCTTATAGTGGCGCTAAAAGACGTCTCCTTCGAATAGCGCACAGTGGACAGGCCCAGCGAGTTGATGATCGAATCGTCGCCAATAAAATTGATCGCGCCACCCTTGCCGGGAACCGCCGACTGTATGATAATTGTCCCAGGCACTGTGGCTAATTCATGCACGCCTGCTGTTTTGGCCACGGCCTCGTCTACGAAAGAGACGTAGTTGCGATCCGCCCCCGTTAGAGGTGGGACAAACAGCGAATCCTGCCCCAGCCCGCTCGCGCCCCCGATGGCCTCGTTCAGCTTACCTATCATCGTACCCAGCGTGTCGCTGCCATATATGGTCACCGACGTGCGCTTGCCGTCGCCCTGCATCAATGTGATTGTCTTGGGCTCCTCCAGCAGGAAGTTCCCGTTGGCGTCCCAAAACGCGCGAAGGTCATACAGTTGGACGCCGGTCGTGGCGATGTCGCCGACCGACAGCGGAGGGGTCGTGTAATCGACGTCGTGCTTCACGAACATGATGTTGGATTTGTCGACCTGGCTCTCGCCCGCAGTGGCCGTAACTTCGATGACATAGTTGCCGCCGCCCGCCATTTTTTGCCCGAACTGGTCAATGATCCGCAGGCCGTCGCGCATATAAACCTTCGTCGTCAGCCGGTCGGTCGACACGATTGCGGAACTGGAGCCGTCCAGCAGGTTCTTGCGGTTGAACTGGGTCGCGGACGAAATCCTGTTGATCTCTTCCTTCAACTGCTCGATCTCGTTCTGGATCGTCATCCTGTCAGACGACGTATACGTATCGTTCGCGGCCTGTACAGCCAGTTCACGCATGCGCGCGAGCATCGCGTGCACCTCGCTGAGGGCGCCTTCGGCAGTCATTATCAGCGAATTGCCGTCCAAAGCGTTGCGCGTCGCCTGTTCAAGCCCTGCGATTTGCGCCTTCATCTTCTCGGAAATGGCAAGGCCCGCAGCATCGTCTGCGGCGCGGTTGATCCGAAGCCCGGACGCCAGTCGCGCCAGGTTCGACGAAATCCTGTTGCTGGCTATGTTGTACTTGTTGTACGTATTGAGTGCCATAATATTGTGGTTGATAATCAATGTGGCGCACCTCCGTTTTAATTTTGCGTCTGCTGACTTTTATTTATTTTTGATCGTATTATGTAATTAATCGTAATAATCGATTGCCATTTAATAAGCTATCGGTGGTATTGGTTGTCCATGTCGGCCTCTTCTATGAAAAGCAGCACCTCTGCCACCAGATCATATAGAAACTTCGGGACCCTCGCCCCTGCGTCAAAGGCGCTCAGCGCGTTCGCCTGGAACTCGTCCTCTACGCGAGCGACGCCGCTGTTTTCCGCGACCTCGATGATGCGATCCGCGACCTGCCCCTTCCCCACTGCCGTGATGAGCGGCGCGTTCCCGCGTTCGGCGTCATATTTTAGGGCGATGGCTCGTCGGCGTACATTGGATTTTCGTTTGTTAGTCATACTTTTATGTCGACCCCGGCATAACCGGCCTTTCGCGTGGACTGCTGCGCCCTACCGCCCGGGTGGTCCCGCGCCCGCTTGTGGCCGCGCCCACCGACGTCGCCGACTGTCGCGCTGTCGGGGGCGCCTGCACGGCTGCCACGCCCCGCCTGGCGGCGCCCAGCCCCGGCATTTGCGCCCGCGACGGAGCAGGATATAGTGCCGACAGCGAACCCCGCCCCTCGGACCCTTTCGCCGAGAGTCCCTGCAATGCTCTCAAGATAGTTACGGACGCCCTTATTTTGCACCGTGATGTCGAGATCCACGCGTTTGTCCGACACATTCATCCCGATGTCGACAGTCCCCATCGACTGCGTTTCCAGGTTGAGCGCGACGCTCAGCGCGTCCCCCGGTTTTCTGGCCCGCCCGCCCCGCTGCCTGTCGAACACATACACCGTCAGGCTGGACGGTTTCTGGTTATACATAAACGGTATCTGGAAGCAGACCGGCCCTTTGTTCATCTGCTCCTGCGCGCGGACGTTGTCTTTCATCGATGATATAATCCGCTCTACTGTCTCGTCCTGCTTGCCGAACAGCCTGGCGAATTTGCTTTCAAGGGCCAGCAACCTTGCTTTTAGCTCATTGTATATATCGGAAATGTCTACTCCGTTCTTTAGCGCCGCTAAATCCGATCGCGGCAAAAACGCCCTGATGTCTGCTAAATCACGTAGCGCCTGCCTATATGCGGCCCCGGACGCAGAGTCGCCCGCACCGCCGTTGGCGCTGCCACCGGCGCCCGGCTGACCGCCTCCGCCGCCGAAGGTGTTGCCGTTGCTGCTCCCATTCGCGACGCCCTCCCCGGGCTGCCCGCCGCCTGTTTTAACGTTGGCTTCGCCCCCACCCGCCTGATCCGGTGGTATGCCGTTTGCCGCGAGGCGCGCCAGCATGTTTGAGCCGCTGCCCGGCGCGGTAAATGCATTTGCGTGGACGCCATAGAGCATCGCCATATCGGAGCCCAGGCCGGAGCCTTGGCCGCTACCCGCTCCCTCGCCGGGGCCAGAGCCACCATCCGCACCCGCGCCTGCGCCTGCGCCTGCGCTTACGCCCGCGCCACCGCTACTGCTACCGGCCTGTCCGTGTCCGCCCTGTGTGAATCCGTATCCGCCCTGTGCGGAATCATCACCGATTTTAGACGCCAAGTAAGCTTCCAGTTCGGATATGCCCATGCTGAACGAATATGTGTTATCGGCGACATGCCGCGCCGCAGCCAAGCCGTCGGCTGTTAGCGGGGCGCTGCTGCGCGTCAGCCAGGCTAGTTGGCCAGCGCCCAAATCGCGTATTTGCGCCACCGACGTTAATATTCTACTAAGCAAACCGTTCAGTAAAGACTCTCCCGTCATATCGTGGCGCTGCGACTCAGCGATTCGATCCGCCCCGGCTACGTCTTCGGTAGAACCGTCCGCACCGTTGCGCGCCCTGCCCGCGTCACCCGGTGAAGCCGTTTGTGAAAAAGGCCTTGCGTCCGCAATATTATCC
>WRLR01000237.1 GCA_009777515.1 Oscillospiraceae bacterium
ATCGACGTGGGCGCGAAGTCCGAGATATACCACTTGATGAACGAACTTGTTAAGATGGGTAAGTCGATCATCATGATCAGCTCCGAAATGCCGGAACTTCTGCGCATGAGCGACAGGATCGTCGTCATGTGCGAGGGGCGCGTCACCGGCGAACTCAACATCGAGGACGCGTCGCAGGAAAAAATCATGGCGCTCGCCACAATGGGCGCGGGCCGGGGATGAGGGAGACTAAGCATGCTGAACGCTGAAACGGCGGTAAAGGCCGCAGCCGAAGAGAGGACGTTTGATTGGCAGAAGTTGCTTGCGCCGTCGGTGCTGATACTTATGACCGTGTTTTTCATGATCGCGACGCCTCACGCGCGTTCGATGACCGCGCTGGTCAACGTGTTGAGCGCGTCGTACTTCATCGGATTCATGGCGCTGGGCGTGACGTTCGTCATCATCACGGGCGGCATCGACCTCTCTCTCGGCACGACAATGATGTGCGGCATGTTGATGGGGGGTCTGTCGATGAGATGGGGATGGAGCATCTGGGCAGCCCTTGCCTTCAGCGTCGCGGTCTGTACGTTCATAGGACTCCTTAACGGCATATTGGTCGCGTACCTGCAACTGCCGCCCTTCATCGCGACCCTCGGCACACAGATGATGGGCATGGGTTTCGGCGCGATCATGACGAAGGTCACCACAATGCGTTACACGGATCAGTCGTTCAAGCAGTTGTTTTTCCGGTTCAGCAACAATGTCAACGACTTCCCGGAGCATCTCCTATTCCTCAGAGGTTTCCCGATCGGAATTGTCTGGTTGCTTGCCGCTTTCGTCATCGCGTGGATCATACTTAACCGGACAAGGTTCGGACGCTATACCTTCGCGATGGGCAGCAATTACGAAGCCGCGCGCCTCTCGGGCATAAACACGAGATTCTGGCGGACGCTGGTGTACACGTTATGCGGTTTCTTCTGCGGAGTCGCGGGGATATTCTTCGGAGCGGTGTATACAACGATCATACCCAGCACCGGCAACGGGCTCGAACTTCTCGCGATCGCGGGCGTCGTCATAGGCGGCACGTCTATGTCGGGCGGCACGGGATCGCTTACCGGAACCCTGATAGGTGTGTTCACCATGTCGGTGCTGAGGCAGGGCTTGATGCTCATGGGCCTCCAGGGGCATTGGCAAACCTTTATGACCGGCCTGGTAGTCGTCGGCGCCGTGCTGCTCGATCAGTACCGAATACAGCGCGCGAATGCGGTCAAAAAAATCTGATTCTTAGCGGCTTGTCAAACTTGCCAAAAAAGCCGCTGGAATAAATAAAAATTATAAGGAGGAACAAAAAGCATGAAGAAAATTTTGGCGTTGGTAGTAGTATTGGCAATGGTGTTTGTTATGGGCGCGGCGGCGTTTGCCGCCGACAGGCCGTACATCGGCATCGTCTCGAAGGGTTTCCAGCATCAGTTCTGGCAGACCGTGGCGATGGGTTCGCAGGATGCGGCGAACGAGTACGGCGTGGATATCCTCTTCGTCGGTCCGCCTTCCGAGGCCGATGTCGCTATCCAGATCGACATGATCAACGCGGAGCTTGCGAAGAACCTGACGGCGATGGCGCTTGCTGTACTCGACACCGAATCGGTGACGGAACAGCTGCTTGCCGCGAAGGAGAGGGGTATTCCGATAATCGGTTTTGACAGCGGTGTGCCGGGCGCTCCCGAAGGCACGATCCTGTCGACGGCTTCCACCGACAACGAAGCCGCAGGCGCGCTGGGAGCCGAGCGCATGTTCGCGATTCCCGCCGTGAGAGCCGCTATCGAAGCCGCGACCCCGGAGAACCCGGTCGTCATCGGAGCGTTGAGCCAAGACGCTACCTCGGCTTCGGTCGTGGGACGCACTGTCGGTTTCCTCGGTAAAATGTGGGAACTGGCCTCCTCCGTCAAGCCGGACGAAGTAGCTATCACCGGACATGTCAGGTACGAGCTGCCCGCGGATTCCGGAAACGCCTCCGTGATACAGAATATAGTGGTTCCCGCGTCGCCGGTCAATACCGACGTGCATATCGCGGCACAGGGCTTGTTGCAGACGAACCCCCTCGGCATCTTCTGCTCCAATGAGGGAGCCGTCACCGGTCTCCTCGCCGCGACGAGCGACGGACAGGATCTCGACAAAGAGAACGGCGCGTACAAGGACTTGATCGCAATCGGCTTCGACGCGGGCGAGACCCAGAAGACCGCCGTCCGCAACGGCTGGTTCTACGGTTCCGTCACACAGGATCCATACATGATCGGTTATCTCGCGGTCGAACTGGCCATGAAAGCCATTAACGGCGAAACCTTAGACGAGATCGTCGACACCGGCGCGCAGTTCTACACAGCCGAGAACATGGACGACGAGAAGATAGCCCCGCTGCTTTACGACTAAGGATCGAAAACGGAGCGCGCAGCGCCCGCATTTGAGTCAAAAAGAACCCCGCCGCCTGAAATCAGGCGGCGGGGTTTCCCAGAGGTGAGATCAATGGTATATAGAATTAGTATAACGTGGGATGATGAAGCGCAGGTTTGGATCGCAGTCAGCGATGACATAACAGGTCTAGTGCTCGAATGCGGGTCATTAGACGCATTGATCGAACGCGTCAGGGCAGCAGTCCCCGATCTGCTGGAAATCCAAGGCGACCAGCGAAAAGACATTACTTTGGATTTTAGTATGGAGCGCCTGACGGCAGTCGCCTAATGGCAGAATACGAGAAAAAAGTCCGGAAAGGAGTGATTGTTGTGACCGTAACGCAAACCGCTGTAAGGGAGTCCCTTTGCCGCCGTATCCTCGACTTAACGGATGAAGAAATCGATCTGGTTGAAGGTTACGTAAGCGACTTGGAAGCGCATGAACCGAATGAGGAAACAATAGCGGCATTCATAGAATCCGAAAACCTTGACCGTCTGCCGATCTACGATAATTTAGAGAATATGTTCGAAGACTTTGGCATAAAAATACAATGTTGAAGCCGAAACCAAGCAACGCTTTCAGGAAAGACGTCCAGCGAATCGCGAGACGAGGAAAAGACATCGTTAAGATGCTGCCGCCGCTCACGCTCCTCTTAAGCGGTGAGCCTTTGCTTGAGTATTTCCTTGACCATCCGTTGAAAGGTGATTGGTTCGGCTATCGCCAATTTCATATAGAACCGGACTGGGTAGTTATCTACCGTTGTGTTGGCGAATTTCTTGTTCTCGAACGTACAGGCACTCACTCGGAATTATTTAAGAAATAATACCGCTCCTGCGGCGAATTGTATCAAGGCGGACGGAATGTGTCCGAGTAAGAAATTATACGGCATAGCCCAAACAATTTCTATAAAAACTTGGAGGTAATATCGATGGCGCTTTCCAGACTGATAGGCAGTTACCCCGTAATAGGCATACGTCCGACGATAGACGGGCGCAGAGGTTATCTCAAGGTGAGGGAATCCCTCGAAGA
>WRLR01000238.1 GCA_009777515.1 Oscillospiraceae bacterium
AAAACAGATCGCTCGTTGGCGATCTGTTAAGTTTATGTAATGTGCATTATTACTGGCTTAATATATATTGATCGCAGTGAGCCATAACGGATCATTACAGATTAAGCGTAAGCACAGGACTGTGGCGCGAAGCGGTAAATAAAGAAATGGGCTTGATTTTTCCCCATTGCTGAACATGGCTAAATGTGCGCAGTCTGTGCATGGCTTTATGCATGGAACGTTTCTTTAATACCGCAGGGCCCATAATACCGCAGGGCCCATGATCGAGGCGGATCACTACTGCATAGACCCGCTGTCGCGCGTCGATTGGGAGGACATCCAAAAGCTGATCCGCGACAAGCGCTATTTCGTGATGTACGCGACTACCGCATCCATCAGGGCGGCGGGGAGAGCATCACCGGTGGGAGCCCATTTAACATCAAAACAGAATCATTGCGGATGGGAAATTTTTCGCAGGACGAAACGAAGGCACTGTGGCTGCAGCACACGGAGGAAACAGGGCAGGCGTTCGACGACGCCATATTCGGGGAGCTTTGAGAAGACGCATACGGCCAGCCTTGGCTCGTAAACGCGCTGGGCTATGAAATAACATGGAAGCTGCGGCGAAACCGCGACCGCAGCCGCAAAATTACAATGTTAGATCACAAAAATACCCGCGAGGAACTCATCCAGTCCCGCGCGTATTCAGCGTTATCAGCGAACTGCTCGCCTCGGAGGAAGACATTGTCCACACCCCGCCGGCGGATGCGCAGTATGTTTCAGACCTGGGGCTCATCCGCTATACGCTTACTTTTTTGAGTACACATTAAAAATTCGCTTTAAAAAAATCAACAATGTTCTTTCTCATGTATGCCGTCTCCATATGTCCGCAATTATCTATAATCATACGCCAATTCTCCGGAACTCCGCATTGGGCGTACTCGGCCTTCATATCGGCGTCAATTTTTAACAATCCTTCAAAAGGCGTGAGTTTGTCAAATTTGCCATTCAAGCTCAGCCGTTTTCTCGGCGCAATCAAGCGCATGATACCGGAAGCCGAAAAATGTTTCAACAAAGATGGGACATAATAATATACGCCATGCCCGTCTAAGTTGCGTATGCGCATGAGCTCGTCATAATCCGTGGCGCAGCATATATCCACCGTCAATGCGATACGCTCGTCAATGGCGGCCAGCCACCACGCCGCCGTGCTTCCAAGAGAAAGCCCCATAGCGGCAATCTTTGATGTATCCACATCGTCCCGGCTTACCATGTAATCCACGGAACGGATATAGTCGTACATCATTGCGCCCCATAAGACTTGGCCTTTCCAGAGCATTTCCTTGAAAAGCTCGTTTTCCGAACGCCCCGCCCGCTCCCCGAAATTCCAAACATCAATGCATATCCCGATGTATCCTAAATCCGTCAGCACCTTCGCGTAGGGTCCGAGCTCGCTGTAAGCGCGTTCGTATGTTAAAAATTCCTTTCGCCCTATATGGTACTTACCTCCGTGAGCATGGTTATATATCACGCATGGAAGCTTGCCTCGCGTATTCTTAGGTTTTACGACATAAGCGGGGACAGGTTCGATCCCGTTTAAGTCCAATCGCAAATCCTCGACAATATAGCTGTCGCAATCCGTTACGTTTACTACTTCCGCAGTAATCGGCCTGTCCCTGTCCGGCAAATCTCCCAGTAGGGAATACAGCAGCTTCCGGCTATCTTCTTTTTGCATGTGATCCATAGCAAATCAACTCCTTTATTTTAAATTAACTGGCGATTCTTCATCCCTTGCGATCTTATGTAGATATATTACCATGACAATAAATCCCGCGCGACCCACCAGCCGACTACGCCCGCCGCGCCGGTGCGGCCGAAGCCCACCTGATGATATTCGACCGCGACCCGCAGCGGTCATGGGACGAAAAAATCTGGCGCCGCGACGAAACCCACGCCGGCCTCGCCATAACAGTATGGGGCGCATAACGCGCAAATACATTTAATATCAACGAAATAATAAAAAAGCTATGCCAATTTCGGCAAACAGCCCTGCCCCCGGCATGATAAAAGCTTTTTGGCTTCATTGACGCAATACCCGCCATAAAACGCGGCGAAGGCGGGGTTATCTGTCTATCCAAAGAGCTGTTGCCGCTAAAAGAAAACGAAAAAATCATCCCGGTATGGGGCATATAAACGGATTAATCACATTAATAGTTTTTAAACTGCATATTGCCGGAAATTCATTTTGAAAACCAAGTTTTGCGATGGATGACGTGTCATGTATATATATCAACAAAATGATTTAATGTATGTTATTTCCCCTCTCTTATATCACGCTCTGTTTTGATGCCGAGGGCTTTGTTGATGTAGTTTTTGCAGGCGCGGACGGAGGCGCGGGGTTCGTAGCCGGTGAAGTCGAAGTCGTCTACCAGCCAGCCGTCGTAGCCGTATTTTAGGAGGATTTTGGTGATGCCGGGGAAGTCTACCAGGCCGCGGCCGAGTTCCACCCAGCGGAATTTGGAGTCGACGTTGTAGGCGCCCATGTCGCTGGGGACGTCGTAGCCGTCCCAAAGGCGCTTTTCGGGCCTGCCGTCGCGGGTGAGGTCTTTGTAGTGCATGAAGCGGATGCGGCCTTGGCTGGCGTAGCGCTCGACTGTCTCTAGGGTGTCGAAGTCGCCCAGGGCGAGCTGGCCGACGTCGCAGCAGAAGCCGACGAGGTCAGGGTCGGTCAGTTCCATCAAGCGGTGGAAGGTGGCCTGGACTTCGAAGATGCTGCCCCAGTGCTGGTGCCAGGAGAGGGTCAGCCCCTTGGACTTGGCGTATTGGCCTAAGTGGTTGGCGGTCTCTGCCACTTGCTTGATGTAGTCGTCAAACTGCTGCGCGCTGAGGCCGGGGATTTTGCGACCGCCGTCCAGCAGCACGTTTTGGTAGCCTAGGTCCGCCATGAAGTCGGAGCGGCGCTTCTGCTCTTTTATGGAGGCTTCGCGCCCCTCTTTGTCGTAGTATTCGCCGTGCAGGTAGTAGCTGGAGACTTCCAGCCCCATCATGTCCAGTATTTTGCGCAGCTCGTCGGGCTTTTTGCCGTACCAGTCCACGAGGAACGCGGGCGCGCACTCGAATCCGTCCAGCCCTTCGAGGGCTACTTCGACCAGCATCCGGTAGAAGTTTTCATAGTGGTTGTTGCGCAGCCACAGTTGCGTGCCAAATCCGAATTTCATATGATTGCTCCTCTCATCGCTTGCGCGCTTGAATGGTTATATGCTTATGTGGTTATGCGCCGCGTCAATGTGACTATGCGCCGTACCTACCTATACGTGTACGTGTGCTTGAGCGCTAATGCGCATTGCGCATTTCGCGCAGCGCGGCTATGTGCCTGGCGGCTATTTCGTTGCTTGCCATTTCGGCGGCTTTTTTGGCCCCCTCGCTGTCGG
>WRLR01000239.1 GCA_009777515.1 Oscillospiraceae bacterium
TATCAGTCAGAACAAGCTCCGCACCATACGCTTTAAGCAGGCTGCGCCTTTCCATGCTCATGGTTTCGGGCATAGTCAGGACAAGGCGGTATTTTTTTGATGCGGCAATCGTTGCAAGCCCGATTCCCGTATTCCCGCTGGTCGGCTCGATTATGACTGTGTCCTGTTTTAGCAAACCCTTCGCCTCGGCATCCTCAATCATCGCTTTGGCAATCCTGTCTTTAACGCTTCCGGCAGGGTTGAAATATTCCAGCTTGGCGATAAGCCTTGAGGATAAATGATGCGCATTGGCAGTATTTGCAAGCTCCAGCAAAGGGGTGTTCCCAATCAGGCTGACTAGGTTTTGATATTGACTCATAATAGTTACCTCTTTTCTTTCCTTGCTATCAAACGCTATGTGAAGTCCTCATTCATGCACATACATATATTTCATATCGGAATAGTATGTAATAATATCATCTGCTTCTGTAGTTGTCAAACATTTTTTTAGTAGTTTTAAATGCGTTGAAGATGCGTTTCCCCCGAATCGCGAAATGAAAAAAACTGGGCTATCACGCCCGACGCCAAACGTCCAAACGTCCGTACAGCGCGTATCGATTTTCGCAAGCAGTGTTTTCGGCTCGCCGAAAACTTAGAACAGCAAAAAAACCCTTTCGGGATTCTTTGCTGTTCCTGTCTGTTAAGGTTCCCTAAGACCCTACGGAGCGGCTCTCGCCGCATACCGCCACATTGATCCTTGCTTAACATCATCCTGCTGCGGGCAGGGACAGTGATGCTTTGAACAGGTCGCCGTCTATGGATATTTCGAATTTGCCGCCTTGCGCCTGTGTAAAGCTCTGGGCGATGGACAAGCCCAGGCCGCTGCCGCCGTCGCCGCTTCTGGCGCTGTCGCCGCGCTTGAAGCGCTCGGTCAGCTCGGACGGATCGACATTCAGGGCGCGTTCGGATATGTTCTTTATGTCCAATCTGTACCAGCCGTCAACCATTATTGGCTTGTCGCTCTCGGGCGCTCCACCCTCAGCCAATCCGCCCTCAGCCGCTCCGCCCTCAGCCGCCACGCCGATGTATACCCGCGATCCGGCTAGCGCATAATGAAATACATTCGACAAAAGGTTTTCCATCACGCGCCACAAAAGCTTACCGTCCGCGCGAACAGGCGCGCGCTCCGGCAGAGCCAACCGGAAGTCCAGCCCCGAGGCACGCACCCGCTCGTCCAACTCGCCCAGCACCTGCTTTACAAAATCTGACAGATCGAGGTTTTGTGCATGGACGTCGATATTGCCGCTGGCCGCTTTCGACGCTTCAAACAAGTCGTCTGTGAGTGTCTTTAGCCGCGCGGACTTTTGTATGACGACATCTAGATATTCCGGCGCCCTCGCGCTGTCCAGTCCTTCGTTCTTTAACAAGTCGGTATATGTGATGACCGATGTGAGCGGCGTGCGTATGTCGTGCGATACATTTGTTATCAGTTCTGTTTTGAGGCGCTCGCTTTTCATGCGCTCCGCGACGGCGGCGTTTATGCCGTCGGATATATTGTTGATTGAGGCGGCGATGCTGCCCAGCTCCCCGCCTGCCACGGCGATAGGGGCGCCCCGACTGCTGGCCGCTCCCGCAGCCGCAACCGCCGCGCCGCGTTCGACCAGATGGAGCCGCTTGGCATAGCGGAGCATCCCGAATGTCGCCGCGCCCGTGAACAGCAAGCAGATCAGGAGCGCTGCACCCGCCTCGTGGCTCAGGCCTATGCAAATAAAAAATATCACAAGCATTATGATACTCAGCAATATTGCCCTTACGGTGAGCCGCATCCCGGCCCATAAGGATTTGGCCAGGCGGATCGCCCAGCCGAAAACGCCATTTATGACAATATAGAAAATTGTATGCCGCCACCATTTTCCGGCTTTTATATGTTTGGCGAAACTCGTCGCCCACCACGCCACCGGCAGCGGAAAGAGTACCGAAAGCGCGGCGCACAGCATGATGAGCCGCCGCGCGCTGTCGTAGCGCCATGCGATGGAAGCGGCCATGATAAACCAATACAGGACCAGCGCCCCGAAAGCGACGGTTATTGCAAGGCTGATGTCCAGCCACGGCTTGTCCATCAGCGTTAAGCGGACACTGTGTGCATGCGCAGGCGCAGGCCCAAGCTCTGGTATAAGCGCAAGCTCAGGCGCTGTTTTATGAGTAAGCGCGCCCTCATCACCATATCGTCGCCCCGCGCCTGCCATAAGGATTATCATCAGCGCCAAAATCGCTATCCCTGAAACGATTATGATCGACAAATTCACGGTCAGCCGTCGCTGCACAGCCGCCCATGCGTCGTTTTGAGCGTCCACAGCGCCCTGCGCGAATGCGATATATCCGGATACGTCCCCGTCCAAGATATTATAGTACCCGTATTCGAAATAATGGTTTTGGATTGGCTGGCTGCTTTCGACTTCGTCCCTGGCTTCCCGGAGCATAAACACCGGTTGCGCGCGGAAAAAGTCCGCCCCGCGCGCGGCGCTCTCGGGATCCAGGTTGGTCAGCGTCCGCCCGCCGTCCGAGACCATGTAGTATAAACCGGCAGTCTGCTCCAATCGCCTGACCGCATTATAATAATCATGCAATTGATCGTTTATTGCTTGATCTATCAACCGGGCGACCTCCGGCTCCTCGGGGTCGGTGGACATCACAGTTCCCCACGAACGCCAGCCGTTGAATATGACGCCCATGACGATGGATTCCGTCAAACGGTAGCCCTGCACCCTTATCACTAAACCGTCCTCGCTCCACACATGTTCTTCTTGTTCTTGCCAGGACAGGCAGCCCATATCGCGTATATGCGCCTCGTCCCGATAGCCAAACAGCTTGAGCGCCGCCATCATAGCGTCCGGCACATACCTGTCGAAATAGTAATAGTTGTTATATATGCCCGTAAACAATAAGTCTATGCTGTCAACACTATCTCTCATGACCCCTATGGCGCCGAGGCATATAGCGAACGTCAATACGGGAATGAGCGCGATGCTGCATATCTTAACGGCGTGTCGTGCCGTCCATTTTTTCCATTTTATATCCAAGTCCCCACACCACCTTTATATATTTTGGTTCCCTCGGGTTTATTTCGATTTTTTCGCGTATGCGGCGGATATGCACGGTCACCGTGCCACCGCCGCCGAAGCAGTCCTCGCCCCAGACGCGCTCATATATTTCGTCGATGGAGAACACGCGTCCGGGGTTGCGTATGAGCAGATGTAAAATTTTATACTCCAGCGGCGTCAGGCGGACTTCCTCGCCGTCTACCTCGACGGTTTTATAGTCGTCGTCCAGCGTCAGCCCGCCGGCCCTGAATACGTTGCCCGTGTTTTCGCCAACGCCGCTGTTATTGCCGACGCCACCACCCGCCGCGCAGCCC
>WRLR01000240.1 GCA_009777515.1 Oscillospiraceae bacterium
GCGAGAAACCGCTCCCTAAGCTCGTTGAGACCGATAGGCTGCATGTAAAATACCTCTGTTAATATATTAATATTTTTTGACTATGTATTCCTTATCCTATATCCATCTTAATCCTATATCCGTTTTAATCCCATAACCGTCTCAATCCAACATCCAACATTTTTCATCCTATTTCGCGCTGATGGCCGCCATGGTGATGTAGTTGTATGGCTGGTTGAAATGCGGCAGGAAGAAAATGTCCAAAAGCGCGAGCTGCTCGATGGTCAGCTTTTGGGCCACTGCCAGCGAAAACAGGTGTATGCCCATGGAGATGTCCTGGTACGACGCCATCTGCGCCCCAACTATGCGGCGGGTCTTTTTGTCGTACACGATGCGGATTTTGACCTTGTGGTTGTCATGCTCAATGAACCCCGGTTTTTGCAGGTCCTCGTAGTCTGTGTATGCGGCGTCGTAGCCGGCTTTTTCGGCGGCGGCCAGGTTCAGCCCCGTCGATACCATTTTGTAGTTGAAGATGCAGATGCCGTTGGAGCCCTGGACGCCTGCCGACTCCACCTCTGCGCCCCCGGCGTTGTGCACGGCCACGATGCCGCTGCGCACGGCATTGGTCGCGAGCGCGATATACGCGAACTGGTCGGTCGCGTTATTCCACACCGTCGCGCAGTCACCCGCTGCGAACACGTCCGGCTCGCTCGTCCGCTGGCGCAGATCGGTCAGGTACGCGCCATTGCCAAACAGCTCGAGGCGATCCTTCGCGAGCGCCGCGTTCGGCCTAAAGCCGATGGCTAAAATGACCAGCTCGATGTCATATTTCCCCTTGTCCGTCGTCACGCCGCACACCTTGCCGCCCTGCCCCTCTATCGAGGTCAGCTTCTCGCCGAAGTGCAGCTCCACGCCGTTGTCCGCGAGGATTTTGTCCATATCGTGCGTGAACCACGGGTCATAGTATGTGGCGAGGCTGGTGTCGAACATTTCAAACAGCAGCGCCTCCCGCCCGCGACGCTTGATGGCCTCCGCGATCTCTACGCCAATATAGCCGGCGCCAACCACGGCGACGCGCTTGACGGCGGGGTCCCCTAAAATCGCGTCTATGGTCTGGCCGTCCTGGAATAGTTTTACATGCTTGACATTCGTAAGGTCAATCCCCGGAATTTTCGGTACAATCGGGACCGAGCCGGTCGCCAGTATCAGCTTGTCGTAGGCTTCCTCGATGGCGGCGCCGTCCGTGCGCCGCGCATAGACCTTTTTCGCGTCGAAATCGATCCTCTCGACCTCAGTTTCCATATGGAACTTGGCGCCCTTTTTCTCCAGCTCGTCCTTTGATGTATAAAACAGGGCGTCATAGCCTTTGATCTGCCTGCCGATCCACAGCGCCGTGCCGCAGCCCAGATAGCTCAAATTAGTGTTGCGGTCGATGACGACGAGCTCGTTGCCGGGATAGTTGTCCAGCAGCGTGTTGAGCGCCGCGATGCCCGAGTGGTTGCTGCCAATCAAAACGATTTTAGCCATATTGATTCTCCTTAGGATTTATTGCCCGCGCCGAGCGCATGCGGGCAAAATAGTCGATATCAATATATATGTCCATAGCGCAATATTAAAACACAAAGAATTGAATATTTGCCCCGCGCTATTTATTGGCGCGCCCGCGCATACGGTATCCAGCCGACCAGCGTGTCCTGCGCCGCCGACAGCTCGTTCGCCGGCAACACGCTGTCCACATGGGCGCTTTTGGATATGTTCAGCAAGATGCCAATCTGCCCCAGGAACAAAATCATGGACGTGCCCCCGTAGCTGAAGAACGGCAGGCTCACGCCGGTGACGGGGATGATCGCGGTCACGACGGCTATGTTGAATAGCGTCTGTACTGCTATCAGCGCGGTGATGCCCAGCGCGAAAAGGCTGCCGAACAAATCCCCCGCCATGACGGAGACCCTGATCCCGCGCCAGACCAGCACGCAGAACAGGGCCAGCACGACAAGCAGGCCCACAAAGCCTATCTCTTCGGCCATGACGGCGAATATAAAGTCGTTGTACGGCTCGGGGATGTAAAAGAATTTTTGCATGCTCCTGCCGATCCCCCTGCCAAACATCCCGCCGGAGCCTATCGCGTACAGCGAGTTGACTATCTGCCAGTCGTCGCCCAGCGGATCGAGGCCGGGGTTCATGAACGAGAGCAGCCTGTTTTTCATGTACTCGAACTGCTTGATGTTCATGATGGCCCAGTACGCGCCCAGCGCAAGGGGGGCGCCGGCGAACACGAAGTGCCTGATACGCGCGCCGGCCGCGAACAGCACCGCGAAAGCGACGGCCGCGACAATCACGGACGCGCTCAGGTGCGGCTCGAGCATCAAAAGACCGATAATACACAAAAGCAGGAAAAAATACGGGAGGAAGCCGGAAAAAAATTTGCCGAGCTTTGCGGAGCGTTTGGCAAGGCTGGCGGAAAAAAAGCATATGAGCGCGAATTTTGCGATTTCAGACGGCTGAAAGCTGAACGACGTGCCGATGTACAGCCACCTGTTGGTACCTTTTGTGAGGAACGAGAACGCGGGCGATATGACTATGGCCAGCAGCGCCAGTGCGCCAAGGAGGGCCGGCACCGCCATCCGCGACCAAAAACGGTAGGGGACGAACGACAGAACCAGCATCCCCAAAATGCCCAGCAGCGTGTTTTTGAGTTGATTGCGAAAATAATAGTAGGCGTCGCCGTTGAAGTTGGCTACCGAGCGCGGCGCGCTCGCGCTGAAAATCATCACCAGCCCGATAGAGAGCAGCGCCACAACGGATATCAATATCCAAAAATCGTATTGCCTCAGATTGATCTTTTTATACAGGCGGCTGCGCGATATCATCAAAAAACCCTCCCGAACAACAACCACAGCCCTGCCAGGCAGAACACGCATGTTATGCTGCAAAATACAAACACGATGCGCCACTCGCCCCACCCCGAAAGCTCGAAGTGGTGGTGGATCGGCGCCATCTTGAATATGCGGCGGCGGGTGCGCTTAAAATATGACACCTGTATGATGACGGACAGCCCCTCAGCCACATAAATGACGCCAAAAAACAGCAATACCCAATGTCCCCGCATCGCCACAGCCGCCGCTGCGACCGCCCCGCCCAGCGCCAGCGAGCCGCAGTCCCCCATCATCACGCGAGCGGGGTGCGCGTTGAAGAACAAAAAACCCAGGCAGCCGCCGGCGAAGGCCGCCGTCAGCGCGGCCGCGCTGTCGCCGCTCACGCTGATGGCGGCGGCGACCGTGAACGATGCCATGACCAGCATCGTCACGGAAGAGGCGAGGCCGTCGACGCCGTCCGTGAAGTTGAGCGCATTGGAGGTTCCGTACATCACAAAAACAGTGAACGGTATG
>WRLR01000241.1 GCA_009777515.1 Oscillospiraceae bacterium
CCACGAGCAGCGCTCTCGGCCTTGACGAGAGCGCTGCGACGATTGCGAACACGTAAACCGCTTTTTTATATGGTGTTACTATATGCTTGATGTTTGCCTGTTAGGCACAGGCGGCATGATGCCGTTGCCGGGGCGGTGGCTGACGTCGCTGCTGTTCCGCTACAACGGGAAAATGTTTCTAATAGACTGCGGCGAGGGCACGCAAATCCCCTTGAAACAGGCAGGCTGGGGCTTCAAGGCCGTCGATGCTATTTTTTTTACGCATTACCATGCCGATCACATTGCGGGCCTGCCCGGCCTCTTGCTGACGATAGGCAACTCGGGCAAGGACACGCCGCTCGATCTCATTGGCCCGCCGGGGCTGTTATGGGTGGTCAGGTCGCTGCTCGCCATTTGCCCTGCGCTCCCGTACGAAATACGCGCGGTCGAGATGCCGTCCCAGGGCTCTGGCTCTGCCTCTAACTCTGGCGCTGGCGCTGGCTCTGACATGCCGCCGCACGCCGACATTGAGTTGTATGGGAATCTGAGCTTCCAATACGCCCAATGCGACCACAACGCGACATGCTACGCTTACAGCTTCCACCTGCGCAGGCAGGGCGCGTTCAAACCGGAGCGGGCAAAGGCGCTCGACGTCCCGCTGGGCGCGTGGAAAATTCTCCAGTCCGGCGAACCGGTCAGCCTGCCCGACGGGCGCCGCATTGAGCCAGACATGGTGCTCGGCCCTGCGCGGCGCGGTATCAAGCTTTGCTACTGCACCGACACCCGCCCGGCGCCGTCGCTGCGCAAGCTATTTAGCGATGCGGACCTGTTGATCTGTGAGGGCATGTACGGGAGCGACACGGAGATCGGCAACGCCCGCCAAAAAAAGCACATGACATTTGGCGAGGCAGCGACCCTCGCGCGGGACGCGGGCGCCGGCGAGCTGTGGCTCACGCATTACAGCCCCTCGCTGCAGAACCCTTCGGAGCACCTCGGCGCGGCGCGGCGCATTTTTGAAAAGACATATGCGGGGCGGGACCTTATGTCGAAAACATTGAAATTTGCCGATTGACGGAAATAAATTTACTGACGGAAATAATTTGACTGACGGAAGTTTGCCGACTGACGGATATTAATTGACCGACAGAAGTTTTTTAACTAATCAGTTTTTTACTGAAAGACAATATCAAGGCGTTTGACGCCCTACATCACGGCATCAGGTTCAGGCCGTATTCCAGTATGGCCTCGCGGTGTTCCTCGTATGTCCTGGAGAACACATGGGAACCGTCGCCGCGCGCGACGAAAAAGTAGTATTCGGTCTGCGCGGGGTACAGGGCGGCGTTGATGGAGGATATGCCGGGGTTGCATATGGGCCCCGGCGGCAGACCTTTGTGCAGGTAGGTATTGTACTGGTCGGGTATCCTGGTGTCAGCGTCCGTGATGCGGCGCGGCATGTACCCATACCTCTGGTAAATGATGTACTGTATGGTCGCGCAGCTCTGCAGCGCCCGCATGTCCTCGTCGCCGCCCAGCAGGCGGTTGTGGAACACGCCAGATACGAGGAACCTCTCGTCTTCGTTCTTCGCCTCCCGCTCGATCAGCGACGCCAATATGATCACCTCGTCGATTGTCAGGCCGATCGCATCCGCGCGCTCGTAGTGCTCCTCGGTCAGCTTCCTGTTGAAATTGTTGAGGAACGTCTCGACAATCATCCTGGGCGATGCGTTCAGGTCAAAGTCATACGTGTCCGGGAACAGGTAGCCCTCGAGTCGGTCAGGCCTGACCTGGTAACGGTTTTGCCACCCTATAAAGTCATAATTGAACTCCGTGTCGCGGCTCTCCACGTAGTCCTCCACGTCGCCGCCGTTCGCCAGGGCCGAGTTGATCATCACATCGTAGATTTGCCGCGCGTTGAGCCCCTCCGGGAACATCAGCCGCACCATCTCCGGATCGGACTTTAACACAATCATCAACTCGTCGTAGCTGAGGTCCCTGCTGACGATGTGCGTGCCGGACTGGTAGTGGCCGTCGAAGCCGTTTACCTTCGACAGGATCTTAAAGAGCTGCGGGTATTTTATCAGCTCGTACTCTTCTAATATTTTGGCGATGGTGTCCGTGCGGGATCCCCTGGGGATGTCTATGTAGATGCGCTCGTCCACGGGTATGAAGATGGGTTTCGGGTTTTGAAAATTTTCCTGGGCCCTCTTTACGTACGAATAGGAAAACACCGCGCCGACAAAAGTGGCCAGCATGAACAAAAGCAGCACGAGGCTAAACGAGAGGAGCCCGCTTACATATTTATGCCCTTTTTGCGCCCTGGCCATCTGTTTTGCTGCCTTCCGGAATAATGCTATGCCTTTACGGTGTTGTGCCGTGCTGCGCCTATGGCGCCGATCCGTGCTGCGCCTTGCTGCGAAATTTGAGCCGCTGCTCCGTGTTGAGTATGCTCTTTCTGATGCGCATGTTCTTGGGCGTCACTTCGATCAGCTCGTCGTCCTCAATGAACTCCAGCGCCTGTTCAAGGCTCATGACGCGCGGCGGCGTTAAGCGGACAGCGTCGTCCGAGCCGGCGGCCCTGATGTTTGTCGCGTGCTTCTTCTTGCAAACGTTGATGGCCATGTCTCCGTCGCGGCTGCATTCGCCGACGACCATGCCCTCGTAGACGCTCGCCCCCGGCGCGATGAACAGGACGCCGCGCTCCTGCGCCGCATTCAACCCATATGCCGAGGCCTCGCCGTTTTCCCATGCGATCAGCGCACCGCGCGGCCTCCCGGCCAACGCGCCCCTGTAGGGCCCGAAGCCTTGAAACACATGGTTCATGATACCATTTCCCCTGGTATCTGTCAAAAATTCGGAGCGGAACCCGATGAGGCCCCGGGCCGGTATTTCGAACTCCAACCTGGTGTAGCCGCCCTCGCGCTTGCGCATGTTCACCATTTCCGCCTTGCGGGCCCCCAGCTTTTCTATGATGACGCCCGTCGCCTCGTCCGGGGCGTCGGTTATCAGGAGCTCTATAGGTTCAAGTAGTCCGCTTTCGGTCTCGCGGAAAACGGCAGCCGGCTTGGACACGGAGAACTCATAGCCCTCGCGCCGCATCGTCTCTATGAGGATGGACAGGTGGAGCTCGCCCCGGCCGGACACGGTGAACGCGTCGGGCGCGTCCGTTTCCTCCACGCGCATGCTCACGTTCGTCTTGACCTCCCTGAACAGGCGGTCCCTTATATGCCGGGATGTCAGTAGGCTGCCCTCGCGCCCCGCGAACGGGCTGTTGTTGACGCGGAACGTCATCGATATCGTGGGCTCGTCGATGTTTACGAACGCCAGCGGCTCGGGCGCTTCGACGCAGCAGACCGTGTCGCCGATGTCCACGTCGCCGAGCCC
>WRLR01000242.1 GCA_009777515.1 Oscillospiraceae bacterium
TCTTTTTAGACTAATGTGCTAGCGTTTTACATCGAATATGCTGCGGCGCGGTTTGCCGGTTTCGTCTTCCCCGTCGGGCGAATAAACGCTGCCGGTGCTTTGGTTGGTGGTGAGCAGGTTAACGGAGAAATTTACGTAGTCGAGCGCGTTCTGGATGAGCTGCGCGTTCATGTCGTTGGCGTTCTTTAGGCCGCCGATGGTCTCGGCAAGGGACTTTTGGCAGTGGTCCAGCCTCGCATAGCTCTCGCTGCCCAAGTGCGCATTGATGTCGGTCAGCGTGACGCCTTCAAGGTCCAGGCCGAGTTCGTCCGACAGCGCGCCGACGATATTTTCGCGCTCCTCTTCCAGTTTCCCGATTTTTAGGATGATGGCCTGTTCGGCCTTGACAAGGCTGTCCAGTTCCTCAATCTTGCCATGGACTATTATTTCGGTTTTTTTGGATGAAATGTCCGCCGCGTCCTGGTAGAGCATGGCCTCGTGCTCCAGAACCTCCGCGAGCCGCGCCGCGATCCCGTCCGCGCGCCCCACTGCATGCGTCGCCGCAGGCGCCGCATGCGTTCCTTGCGACTCTGCTGCAGGAACGCGTGCCAATGTGGTCTTAGACGCAGCGGCAGCCATATTGCGAAACGACGGTTCGTAGATTACGCCATCCCCAGTCGGCGCAGCGTCCCGCGCGGGCCCGTCGCTGTCGGCCCGGCGCCCATTATAAATGCCCGGAACAGGCAGCCCCGGCGCCTTGCGCCTGCCGTCGTATGTGTCCCTGCCTTTAGCCAACTAACTGCCCCTTTCAGCCGGCGTCCGCCCCTACGGGCTCTGAGTTTTTTTCATTGCGCCGCTTTTGAACAGCGCTTCGGCGATGTCGCGCGTATCCGCCAGGTGATCGCCGGCCTCGTATTTTGCCGCGAACTCGCGGACTTTTTCGGCACGTATGTCCGGCGCCTCCTTCAGGCCCTTCATCACGGCTTGAAAGTCAATGGCGTCCTTTGACAGCACCAGCTTATCTGCCCCGACAGACCCACCCGGTTTCTTGACCGACCGCCCCGCTACAGGCTGGGCGTCATATACGCCGTACACTTTTGTCACATCGTAAATTTTCATCTTAGCCTCCCTGCGGCCGCGCCCCACTCAAATGTAAACGCGATAAAGAAAACCAGCGCACATGCATAACCGGCTGATCATCTGCCCGCTATATAAATATCGGCAACAGGAACATATAAAATTACACCCTTTTGTATAAAAACAGCCAAAAGCTATTTCATTGACTATTTCTTCTCGTCCTTATCGTGCGCCAAAAAACGGTAGTCCCCTTTGTTTCTCTCGCTTTCCATAATTTTGTCCTGGAGGCTCTTTTTTGAAACATCCAGCACGGTTGATATGTGCCGCTCGCATTTTTTGCAGAATTTGCCATGCATGATCATCTCGCCGCACTTTTCGCAGAACTTATAGAACGCGCCGCTTTCCGAACGGATCTGCAGGCGCCCCTCTTTTACGTACTTCATGAGCTTATCGTACGATATCTTAAGCTCCTTGGACACCACCGTGAGCGGGACCCCCGGATTGTCGCGTATATACATGCTGACTTCGTCGAAGATCCTCTCGTCCTCCCTCGTGCACGAAGGGCATATGGGTAGGCCGGCGACAAATGAAAAAACCTTGTTGCAGCGCCTGCAGTTCTTTAATTCCGGCACCTCGCATCTCCCCTTTCAGCCGTATTCCGCCGTTTTTTATTTGTACCACCATATAATATAAATTAACGGCATTTTACAGCTGTCGGGTATCAAAAATCAGGCGATCAACAAAGAAACTGCAGCACCTACGGCGCCCGCCAGCAATGTTACGGCTATCGGGTTGATTTTGAACTTGGCGAGGCAAATGAGCGACGCAACAAAAATCAAAAGGCACATAGGGGAAAAAACCGAAAGCGGGTCGGAGAGTATGTTGGCAAAGAACGACCGGAACGTGACGCCGCCGACCAGTATGACCTCGCGGGCGATTGTCAGCGAAGCGGCTGCGATCAGCCCAATCGCCGCAGGGCGCACTCCGAAGAAAAGGCCTTCGACGACCTGCGACTTTTTGAACTTTTCCAAAAAGAACATGACGGTCAGCACGATGATGAAGCACGGCGCGCTGATGCCCAGCGTAGCCGTCAGCGAGCCAAAAAATCCGGAGTTCTGGTAACCGGCGAACGTCGCCGCGTTGATGGCGATGGGCCCCGGTATGACAAGGTGCAGCGCGGTCAGGTCCGCAAACTGCTCAACAGTCACGCCCAGGTTTACCGATTCTTGCATGATGATCGACATGATAGCGTAGCCGCCGCCGAACCCGATCAGGCCGATCCGGAAGAATATAAAGAACAGATTCAAAAATACTGTCATTTTGTGCCCCCGCTATCCGGGCCTTCGCCACCGCCCTTTACTTCGCCACTGCCGCCACCGCTCTTTACTTCTCCGCTTGCCTCCGCCGTCGCCGCTTTCCCACCTTTCGCATACCTGTACGCAAGGCCCGCCAGCGCGGCCCCGATGATAACCCAATATGCGCTGACATTAAAAAACAAAACGATAATGAACGACATCGCAATGAGCAGGATCGGGAACAGCTTTTTGTAGTTCTTGCTGCTAAGCGTAATGGCAGAATACAATATCAACGCGGCGGACGCGGAGCGCACGCCGGCGAAGATGCTTTCCACTATGTCCGTCCTCGGCAGGCTGTTGAGCAGTATCGTGGCGGCCAGCATGGCCACAAACGCCGGGAGGATCACGCCGAAGCCCGCCACGAACGCCCCTACGTACCCGCTTACCTTGCGGCCCACGAACACGCCGCAGTTAAGCGCAATGACGCCGGGTAGGGTCTGCGATAGCGCGGCATAGTCGAGGAAGGTATCTTTGTCTATCATTTCGTATTTATCGATGACGTCCTTTTGTATCAGCGGCAGCATCGCGAGGCCGCCCGCGAACGTGAACGAGCCCGCTTTAAAAAACACCCAAAAAAGGCGAAAAAGCGTCAAGCGTCTATTTTTATTAGCCAAAGCAACTCCCCATCCGGCAAGGGCGGGGGCGTCGCCCCCGCCCGCCGGCATACGTTAACATAAATTAGTTTTGTAAATTTGGCGCAAATAAATCTTTTGCTCAGGGGTTCCAGGCGAGGCCCTGGCGGGCGCGCTTCATGAACGGGTTCGGCTCGCCTCGCTTCTGCCGCTCGATGTCGGCCTTGAAGTTTAGGTACTGGTACTCCTGCGTCTTTGGGGACGATGCGAACCAGGCGAGGAAATCGTCGTTCATCTCGTCGGTCCACGGGCTGTTTATCGCGGTGGCGGTGTAGCGCT
>WRLR01000243.1 GCA_009777515.1 Oscillospiraceae bacterium
TTATACTGGTCGCGCGTCAGCGAGCCGCGCACCACGTCCGGCGCCAGCTCGAAGTGGCTTGGGCGTATCGCCTCGTGGGCGTCCTGCGACGTATTGCGGTTCCTGTATTCCCTCGGGGACTTGGGCAGATACTCATTGCCGTACTTCTCACCAATATAGCGGATCACTTCCGCAAGCGCCTCGCCGGAAATGCGCGTGGAGTCGGTGCGGATATACGTCACAAGCCCGGTCAGGCCCTGCCCCGCTATGTTGACGCCCTCGTAGAGCTGCTGCGCGACGGCCATCGTCTTGCGCGAGGGGTAGTTCAGCTTGCGCGAGGCCTCCTGCTGCAGCGTGCTCGTGATAAACGGCGGCGCCGGCGACTTGCGCTTTTCGGTCTTTCTGACAGCAGCGACGGTATATTCCGCCCCGTCCAGCGACGCCAGCAGGGCGTCTGCGTCCCCCTTGTCGCGCAGGCTCAGCTTCGCGCCCTTCGACTCGCCGTGGTACCTGGCGGCAAACACGAACTTCTGCTTGTGCTTGGACAGCTTGACCTGCACCGTCCAGTACTCCTCCGGCACGAAGGCGTCGATCTCGCTCTCGCGGTCGCATATGAGGCGCGTGGACACCGACTGCACGCGCCCGGCGGACAGCCCCTTGCGCACCTTGCGCCAGAGTAGCGGGCTGATTTTATAGCCCACGATGCGGTCCAGCACCCGCCGCGCCTGCTGGGCGTCCACCAGGTCCATGTCCAGCGCGCGCGGGGCTTTGATCGCATTCTTCACGGCGTTTTTCGTTATTTCGTTAAATGAAATGCGGCACTTCTCGCCGCCCCCGATTTTCAAAAGCTCCGCCAGGTGCCATGATATCGCCTCGCCCTCGCGGTCGGGGTCGGTGGCCAGATATATTTTTTTTGAGCCTTTGGCGTCTTTTTTGAGCTGCGCAATCACGTCGCCCTTGCCCCGGATGGTAATGTATTTGGGCTCGTAATTGTGCTCTATATCCACGCCGAACTGGCTTTTCGGCAAGTCTCGGACATGCCCCACCGACGCCACTATCTTAAAATTCCTGCCTAAATACCTGCCGATCGTCTTTGCTTTCGCGGGCGATTCGACTATAACCAAGTTGTCAGCCATGTTATCATCACTCCTTAATACAATAATCTTATACCACGCCGGGCGGCGCGGTTATCATTCATATAATTCATATCATTCAAATTTTTGTTGACATTTTGCATACAGCATTATAATAATAAGGAATGTAAAAACAGACGCGATCCATTAATTGTAATATAAAATTAATGTTTGTGTAACTGGAATAAAAAATCCGGATATGATAGAATTCAGTTAAAATTTAATTATTTGTTCATATATTAGTTAAAAAGGCAAGCTGTATCTTACAAAGGATAATCGGAGGTTTATGCATAAGACATAGGAGTATATGCATAGGAAGTGTTAATGTACAGTCTGAAACGCCATTAAAAGCCCGCCTTACACAAGTTCTTACCTACAGTATCATCTATGGTCAATTCATAAAGGCGTCAGACTGTCCTCATGCAGGGAACTAGTGTTCGTTATCCCGCTTGTCGGGGCGCTTGACCCAATTCCAAAAAACTACCATGCTAAACGCCCCATGTAAAACATTTGCGGCCCTGCCGCCATATGTGAATTGTTGCGTCCACGCGGAATCGACTTATAACAGCGTTCGGGCATAAAGGCGCCACCCCAGCGCCTTCTATACATAAAGCCAACTTTAAGAAACTGTAAACAACTGTAAGCAACTGTACCAACTGTAAGTAACTGTTAAAAATGGAGGTATTTATGCGCACAAAAATTAAAGAGAATGTTGCAAATGGACGAACGTCCATACATGCGTCCAAACACCATCCAAGGCGCTCGCCGCAGCGTTTAGCACGGCGGATAGCTGCATTGCTGCTGGCATTGGCGTTCATCGTCAGCGGCGTCCCGCAGCCAATTTGGTTAGCGATGGGGGCGCTACTACCCGGCGCCGGTCAATTCGGCGGCGGCGGCGAAGCATACGCGGGTACACCTTCCGTCCCACCCGGACAAATAGATTTGGACAAAGAAGCCGAATGGGCAACGTTCCCAGGCGAAACCGACCCGATAGCGAAAGTGACGCTCTCCGTAAAGGGGGAGCCGTTGAAAGCCTCGTCGGACGTCATCATCCTGCTCGACCTCGCCACCGGCATGTACACACCCAGGTGCATCAACCCTGCACACTATTTGGATCAACCGCCGATCATCGACCGCACGGTTAACTATTATGTACGAACAGCAGCTTTTGGCTGGCAGCCGGTAACGGATAATCTCCGCATTACTCTCACTACCCACAAAGCTGTATCGAAAATTACCGGCTTACCCGAAATAACATTCGCGGGTTTACATGTGAGCGGCTACAGAGAGGAGCACAACGGTGGGCCGGTTCTAGGATACAGCACTGATCAGTCAGGATCCAACCCATGGACAATTGACGATTGGGCGAGTATCGAAACTGGTTCGGGCGCGAGATGGTATGCGCAAACATTTGTCAGGGACGCAATCGGTGACACCAACTATATATTAATCAACCACCCATATCTGTTTGGCTTCCTGCCACAGTCGGGTATAAACAGACCTCTAATCGATACCACAAAATATGTAGACTGCCAAAACCCCGTGGAAGCAGGTGTCGAGGTCGCTACAGAGTTTGCAAAAACCCTGATAGAAGATGATGATGTACCCAACAACGTAGCCATGATATCCTTCTCTGCAGGCTTGGACAACGGCAAACACCTTTCCGTGCTAGCAGATTATGGCGACGACGAACAGCACTGGGATGACATAGATATGGACCCCAACTTCTATGCTGGTACGGAATACCCCACGTATAACTACGCGCTGGCTGCCGCGAAATACAGACTCATCAAGGGCGGGGGCTACAGCCTCCACGACCCTGTTTCTGGCCAAGATGTCACTTCACAACTTATTGATGCGCCTGTCGACTCCGTCGCTTTCCACAATGCGATTACAAGCAATGCCTCCATGCGATACTTGCTCAACGAGTGCCAATTGCGCGGTGTGGCTGGAAACAATTCCGATCCTTATATTGTGATCATATCGTCGAAAGTTAACATTGCAAACATTGGCTCTACAGAATCGATGGGGCTCCATGTCGACACGTCGGGTATGGTCATCCACACAGTGGGTTTCATCAACACCAGAGGTATCGTTGATACCGCGAATCTCAATCTCATCTCTGACGGCTACGCTGCTGCCATAAACGGCGACCCGAGACCTGGGGTTACTTATCTCGGACACTATGACA
>WRLR01000244.1 GCA_009777515.1 Oscillospiraceae bacterium
GCCGCTGTACAGCCCCTCAAAGGGCACATGCCCATGCCCGGAAAAGCCCAGCGAGCTAAACCCGAGCGCGAGAGCCGCGTCGATATGCTCGTGCATGGTGCTTTTGCCGTCGCAATACACGGTATGAGTATGGAAATTAGACAGTATCATTTATTTATCCGGCCGCCACGCGGCATGCGTCATGGCATGGGCGCAAGCGTTTCGCTTTCATCCAGGCTAACGGCGCCGTCGGCGATGGCTATGGCGCGCGCCAGCGATAGCTTGCCCTCGTAAAGCGCCTTCCCCAAAATCGCCCCATATGTCCCGATGGCCACCAGCTCGGCTATCTCCCGCTCAAAGCTGATGCCGCCTGAAGCCACTATATTGAGCGGCGCCAGTTGGCCGAGGCTGCGGTAAATTTCCAGGTTAGTCCCGCTGAGGCGCCCGTCCCTGGCTATGTCGGTATAGATCACAGTAGAAACGCCGGCCTCTTTTAGCCTTTTGCAAAACTCAATCGAATCAACATCCGTGACGTCCCTCCACGCTGAGACAGCCACCTGCCCGTCGCGCGCGTCGACCCCGACGGCAATCCTGTCCCCGTACCTTTTGACGGCCTCTTCCACAAAAGAAAAGTTTTTGACAGCGACCGTGCCGAGGATGACGCGCCCCGCGTCATTAGAAAGGTAATTTTCGATCCGGGCCATATCGCGTATACCGCCGCCCACTTCGACAAACAGCCCGCCGCTCGAGCACAGCTTGCGGATGGCTCTGTAATTGACGGGCTTGCCTTCCAGCGCGCCGTCCAGATCGACTACATGCAGGTTCCTGGCGCCCTCGCCGATAAATTTTTCTGCGGCGCCTTCAGGCGAATCGCTGTATACGCGCATCTGGTTGAAACTGCCCTCTGTGAGCCTGACCACCTTGCCGCCCCTGATATCCACCGATGGGAATATTTCCATTTTAATCTCCATGCCCCCCGGCAGGCGCGTCGCGCGCCACGCGCCGCCCGCCGCCCCTCGCTCATTACCAATAATATCCGCAACATAAGATTACGCTAATATTCATAATTTGTAAAGATTAATGCCTGACCGGAACATTTTTTTAGTATAATACGTCTAACGCATAATACAAAAACAATAAATTTCAACCCTGCTAGACAAATCACAGCGCAAGTATAAACAGAAAGGCTGGTAGCCCCATGAAAATGATAACCGCCGCGTCCTTGATTGTTTCTTTGATGGTGGGCCTTATGCCCATGAACATCGCCGTGCCGGCAAGCTCCGCCTCGCCGGAGGCGAAGGACGGGTACACGCTCGTGCCGGAACTGTACGGCAAAACCGGGGTGGACACGGCCAGCCCCTTCATATTGACGACGCCCGAGGGCGCCGTCGCCGGCGCCGGCGCCGATGCCGATGCCGATGCCGACGCCGACGCCGACGAAATCAGGGCGGCCCTTTCCATCGACGGCCAGCCCGCGCCGTCCGTTGAGCAGAGCGGCAAACGGGAGTTCCGCATAACCCCTGCCGCAGAGCTGTCGCCCAACTCGCTGTACATCTTCAGGCTAGCCCGCCCCAACGGCGAGGCGGACATCACATGGGCGTTCCAGACTGCCATAAAGTTCGCGGTGGCGTCCACTTACCCATACAACCAAGCGACCAACGTGCCGCGCAACAGCGGCATCGAAATTGCATTTTCGGGCGATGGCTACACGCCGATAGACGACTTCTTCGAAATAGAGCCAAAGGTAAACGGCAGGTTCGAGTACCACAAGGAAACAGCCGTATTCGTGCCCAGGGGCGGCCTGGAGTACAAAACGCTGTACACTGTCACGCTAAAAGCCGGCGTCAAGCTCGAGGGGACAAGCGAAGCGCTGCTGTCCGACTATGTGTTCGCCTTTGAGACCGAGGCCGAGCCGAACTACGAGCCGCCAAAATACAGAGAATCCGTCAGCTTATACTATGGCTATTCCGAGCTGCCCACAATAGAGCCGCCGTCAGTCGGTTTTAGGATATACTACGACCGCGACGCACGGATGCCCGACCCCAAAGTCGATGTATACAAATTCGGCAGCACCGAGGATGCGCTCGAAGCTGCGGCCGCAGTTACCCGCGCGCCGACATGGTCGCGCTACGCAAGCGACAAAATCGAAGTCGACACCTCCAAGCTGAACCGGGTCATGAGCTTTGGCGCAAAAGACAAATATGACAGCGAACTCTCGATCCTGACGCTGCCGGACAGCCTCGCGCAGGGTTTCTACCTGATAGAGGCCACGCTCGGCGAGTCCCGCAGCCTGATGATCCTGCAGATCACCGACCTGCCTGTGCAGGTCATCGTAGATAGTCGCCAAACCATCGTATGGGCAAACGACATCCTGACGGGTAAAGCCTCCGCCGGCGCACAGGTCCGCGATGTCAAGGACGGCAAGACATACACGGCGGACGCGAACGGCGTCGCCGTCATCGACAGGGCGCTGTCTTCAGACGGCAGCGAGCGCATAGATGTCGTTGACGCCGGCGGCGAAAAATCCTGTGTATGGCTGTACAGCCAAATCTACAGCTATTACTACGGCTGGGGCTACTACGGCTACGGCGGCGCGAGCGCAAATGAGGCCTACTGGACGACCCTGCAGCTTGACAGGACGCTGTTCAAGCGCGACGACGCCGTTTCGTTCTACGGCTTTGTGCAGAGCCGGGGCGGCGATGAGGAAATAAATTACGTCACAGCTGTGCTGACGATGGGCTACAGGTACGGCTACTATAGCGCAAGGGACATACTGCACAAGCAGACTGCCGAGGTCTACCGGGGCACATATTCCGACGAGATAGCGCTGCCGAACCTCGACCCCGGCTCCTACAACCTGACCATATACCATGGCGACGTCATACTGGGCAGCACCTACTTTGAGGTTCGCGACTATGTAAAGCCCCCATACAAAATCGATGTCGCGGCGGACAGAAAAGCAGCCTTCGCGGGCGAATCGGTCACGTTTTCCGCTTCGGCGGGCTTCTTTGAGGGGACACCGCTCGCCGATTTGGACATTTCGTACATGATGTGGTCGTACAGGCTTGCAAACAATGATCGCGGCACATTTGTGACCGACATAGACGGCAACGCGTCCGTCACGCAAAAAATAGTGCCGAACTCCGATGCGCAGGATCAAACAACCTTGTATTTTACGGCTGAGGCGACATTGCCGGAGATAGGCCACACCATGAAAGAAGCATCGGTCAGGGTCTTTGTCAACGACATCGACGTCCGTTCCAAAGCCACCCGCACGGGCAGCAGCGCGACGCT
>WRLR01000245.1 GCA_009777515.1 Oscillospiraceae bacterium
CGAATTTCCTGTTCGAGCTGGGCCTGAACCTGGTGCTCAGCCCCGTCATCGTCCGCTTAATTCAATATGGGCAAGACAGGCGAGGAAAAAAATAATATGTTGCTGGCCATTGATGTCGGGAATTCCAATATTGAGATCGGCTGTTTGAACGATGGCTGCGGGATCGAAAGGGCTTTTCGCCTGAGGACGGACATTTCAAAAACCGACGACGAATACGCGGCTAACATTAACAGCATGCTGGGGTTTCACAGCATAGGCAGGGAAGCGTTCGGCGGCGCCATCATATCATCGGTGGTGCCGCCGATTACCGGCGCTCTCCGCTCCGCCGTCAAGAAGCTGGTGGGGCTGGACACGCTGGTCGTCGGGGCCGGCGTTAAGACGGGCCTGAACATCCTGATAGACGACCCGGCTCAGCTCGGCGGGGACATCGTCGCGGCGGCGGTCGCGGCGGCTGCGGCCCACGAGCCGCCGGTGATCGTCGTCGACATGGGCACGGCTACGAAAATAATGGCAATAAATAAGGATGCGGGTTTCATCGGCGGCGCCATCTTCCCGGGCGTTGCGCTGTCTATGAACGCGCTATCGAGCGGCACGTCGCAGCTCCCGAAGGTCAATATTGATGCGCCAAGGCGCTGCATATCGGCAAATACGGTGGACTGCATGAAAAGCGGCGCGATATTCGGCAATGCGTCGATGGTGGACGGTATGATCGACAGGTTCGAGGAAGAACTGGGCGCCAAAGCGACAACCGTAGCCACCGGGGGCTTAGCCGGCGCTGTATATAAGCATTGCAAGCACGATATCGCATATGACCCGCACCTGGTGCTGCGCGGCCTGGGGATTATTTACAGCCGCAACGTCAAGAAATAGCGACGCAAAAGCCGTGGGATTAGTCCGGCGAAAGATACATAGAGGCAACTCATTTATACAAGGGCGACCAGTGCGATCGCCCACCTTCCATAAAGGTATATGTTGCCGGAAGATGGGCGGACGGCCCGAGGCCGCCCCTACTGGTTCATAGGCGCCCGTAGGAACGCACAGTGTGCGTCCGCGTGCGGCGTCCAATAAGGTATGCGTTTATGGACATCCGGCACGCGGGACGCCGAGGGCGGCGTCCCCTACGATTGCATAGGCGCCCGTAGGGGCGTATAGGTTATCGGACGCTCGGGTGGGGCAAGCCCCACCCCTACATATGTATAAACACCATAGGGAATCCAATTCCAATAAGGTATACCTTTATAGACACCTAGTACGCGGTGCTATGAGGGCATCGCACCCTACGAACACATAGGCACCTGTAGGGCGCGATGTCCTCATCGCGCCGATGTACATAGTCCAACAAGGAGCAGTACAGGCAATGTGTATCATAGGGCGGGAGCAGAGCCCCCGCCCTATGGTTGGTCTAATGCGGCGAAAATAAATAGCAGAAAGGGCGCGTTAATATGTGCTGCGCGCCCTTTGCTGTGTGATTTGCGTTTGGTTTCTTGCGGCCGGTGGCCGGTTAGGTTAGGTTAGGCTAGGCTAGGCTATATCAGCCGATGCGCCAGTGGATGGAGTCTACGGGTTCTAGTTTAGCTGAGTCTGCGGAGCGTACGCCTGCGTCCAGCGTTGCCATGGCGCGCAGGTTGTAGTCGCGCTCCAGCAGGAGGTAGAGCGGCTCGCCTGTTGTTTTGTGGTGGACGTATTCCGCTGCCGTGCTGTCGCGCCCTTCAGGCAGGGGCGGGGCGGTTACGGTCCGCTCTGTGCCGTCTGCGGAGTAGATGGTTATGCCGTCTTTGGTCTGGAGCATGGTGCCGTCGGTCCCGTAGAGTATGGGGCCGCCCGGCACGCCGGGGTGGAACGTCGCCCATGTGCCTTCCAGTATGACCATGGCGGAGGGGAAGCGGACTATCATGGCGGACGTGTCCTCCACATCGCCGTACTCGCTGTTCAGGTTCGCCCGCGAGCCGATGACCGATGTGGCGAAGTCGCCGATGAACCACTGCGAGAGCAGGCAGCCGTAGCAGCAGAAGTCCAGCATGGACCCGCCGCCCATGGCGTGGCGGTGCCACCATGTGTGCGCCCGCTCATAGCCTGACATGGGCGCGGCCGTCTCCGACACGCCGGAGTGCTTGGCGCCCGACCCCAAAGGCCCGCTGTGCCCGGTGCGCATGCGCATCTGGATTATCCTGCCGATGGCGCCGTCGGCGGCGAGGCGCTGCATTTCGCGGCTGGGGGCCGACCAGGCGATTGGCCAGTTGACCATCAGCAGTGTCCCCTGCTCGCGTACTTCGCGGACCATCAAAAGCGCGTCCGAAAGGTTGTAGGCCATGGGCTTCTCTATGCACACGTCTACACCCGCTTTGGCGCATGCCACGACCACCTCGCCATGCAGGCGCAGCTCCGTGGTGATGATGGCCAGGTCGAGCTGCTCGCTTTCGAGCATTTTCATGTAATCGTCGTACACCTTTGCTTCGGGGTACATTTGATGCGCGCGGTCGAGGTTCCATTCGCGCGTGTAGGGTGCCGAGCGCAGCTCAGGCAAGTCGGGCTTCGTGTCGGCTATGGCCGCGATGCGCACATTGGGGTTTTTATGGAAACTAAGCGCGACTTCGTTGATGTGCATGTGCCCAAAGCCAATGATTGCGATATTAAATTGTTTACCCATTATTTGTCGTTGCCTCCGTTTGGCCGTGTCATGTCAGCGGCGAATATTTATTTTTCTTGCGATAATCACTCAAAGTCAATAACAGCGCCTTTTTCGTCCGACTCGAAAGCGGCTTCCATGAGCTTCAGGCAGCGCAGGGCCTCTTCGGCGGTGACAATCTGCTTGACCTTGGGGCCTTGGCCGCCCAGCCCGTTTATGACATCTACGAGGTTGGAGTACAGCTCGTTTGAGTCAAATATGACTTTGGGCAGCTCGAACTCTGTGGTGGAGTCGCCGATGCGCGGAGCCATGGTCTTGGTCAGGCCCTCGCCGGCGAGGATGGGCACCGCGTCCTTGTCTTCCCAGCTCTCAAGGCGCACTATCTTGCCCTCGCACTGCCAGTTGTGGACGACCGCCGTGCCCTGCACGCCTGCGATGTACCAGAGCGGCAGGTTGATAAAATTGCATGTGCCTACTTCGATGACAGCCGTGAGGCCGCTGTCGAACGTCATGTGCATCTTGAA
>WRLR01000246.1 GCA_009777515.1 Oscillospiraceae bacterium
TTTTCAGAACTATGCACTATTCCCCCATATGAATGTCGAAACCAATATCGCGTACAGCCTTAGGATACGCAGGCGCGCCAAGGCGGAGATTCGCGCCGCTGTCGCGGGCGCCCTGGAGACGGTTCGGCTGGAGGGGTTCGAAAGGCGCATGCCGCATGAGCTCTCGGGCGGGCAGCGGCAGCGCGTCGCCATCGCGCGCGCAATTATCAACAACCCCAAGGTGCTGCTGCTCGACGAGCCGCTGGGTGCGCTGGACCTGCAGTTGAGGCGGCAGATGCAGATCGAGCTGAAGCGGTTGCAAAAAAAGCTCAATATCGCTTTCATCTATATAACGCACGACCAGGAAGAGGCCTTGAACATGTCGGACCGCGTCGCCGTAATGCGTGACGGCTTGTTTGAGCAGGTGGGCACGGCGGCGGACGTGTACGACCGCCCGGAGACGGGCTATGTGGCCCGTTTTGTCGGCAACGCCAATGTTTTGGCGGGCTACGCGCCGGACGGTACGGCCTCCCCCGGGCTGACTGTTGCGGTGCGCAGCGAAAACATTCTGTTTTCGCGCCCGGAGGGGTTTTTGGGGGACATCTGCGCGACAGTCACGGACAAGACGTTCACGGGCGGCCAGTTGCGCATATCGGCCACATTGGACAGCGGAGCCGAGGTGGTCGCGAGCAGGCACGGCATCGACTCCGAGCTTTCTATAGGGCAGGCGGTGGAGGTCGGCTGGGCGCCGGGCAGCGCGGTCGTCGTGAGGGAATCGGCGCCGGGCGATGCCTCGGGGCTGCGGGGGGCGCCCAGTTGAGGCGCCGGGACGTGCCGGGCGGCGCAGTCCGCAGTGGCAGCAGCGACCACAGAGACCGCAGAAACCGCATAGGTGGGGATGACCGTGTGGGCGGTGGCGGTAGCGTAGGCAATGGCGGCAGCGTAGGTGGTGATGAACGCGTGGGCGGTAACATGGGCGGCAGTGGCAGCGCAGTCCGCAGTGGCGGTGGTTACCGTAAAGGCATGGGTAGCCGCGCGGTTCGCGGGTACAATCTGCGCGGGGCATTTGTCGCTGTCCTCCCGATGTACCTTTTCACGCTCGCTTTCGTCGTTGGCCCACTGGTCTATATGCTGGTCCTGAGCTTCATGCGGCGCTCCGGCGCGTGGGGCGTGGAGGCCACTTTCTCGTTTCGCAACTATCTGCACATCCTGGAGCCCGTGTACCTGTCGACATTCGTTCAGTCCATCCAGCTCGCCCTGCTGACGACCGCTTTGGTCATACTCACGGGCTACCCGTTCGGGTATTTCATGGCGAGGCTTCCCGCGAAGTGGCGGGGCCTGTGCATGGTATTGCTGATCATACCGTTCTGGACGTCGTCGCTCATGCGCCTGTACGGATGGATGATAGTATTCCGAGCGAACGGCGCGCTCGACCAGGCGCTGATGGCGCTGGGCCTCGTGGACAGGCCGCTGAAGCTGCTGTACACATATCCCGCCGTCGTCGTCGGCATGATCTACGCGCTGGTCCCATTTATGATATATTCCGTATATTCGAGCGCGGAGAAGCTGGACGCAGGCCTGTTGGAAGCGGCCCGGGACCTGGGCGCCACGCGTTTTCGCGCCTTTGCCACGATCGCGCTGCCGCTGACGATGCCCGGCGTGTTCTCCGGCGTGGTCCTGACGTTCATCCCCAGCATGGGGCTGTATTTCATCGCGGACATATTGGGGGGCAACAAAGTGGTCCTGGTGGGCACGCTCATCCAGGAGCAGTTGATGAAAGTCCACGACTGGCCCTTCGCGGCGGCGCTCAGCGTCATATTGATGCTGCTGACCAGCCTGTTCCTGTATGTATACAGGCGCGCGACGCGGAGCGGGGAACTGGAGGGGCTGGTGTGATGGCGCGGGTGTTTGGCCGTATTCGGTTTTCATACATTTATATAGGGCTTATACTGGTCATCATGTATCTGCCCATCGCCTTCGTCATTTCGCATTCGTTCAACGAGTCAAAGCTCAGCTCGGTGTGGGCGGGCTTTACGCTCGACTGGTATGTGGAGCTGTTCCGCGACCGCTCGATGCTCGAAGCGCTGCGCAACAGCCTGCTGCTCGGGTTTATGTCGAGCGTCGCTGCGGGCGTGATTGGCACGCTGGCGGCCAACGGCCTCGCCCGCGCCAAGATCATCGGCGGCGGGGCCATGTCATATTTAGCGACGATACCCATCATGGCGCCGGAAATCATACTCGGTATGGTGTTCCTGGTGTTCTTTTCGCTGATTGGGCTGCCGTTCGGCCTCGCGACGCTGTTTGTCGCACACACGTCGTTTTCCATCCCGTATGTTTTTTTGATGGTCAAGGCGCGGCTTGCGGGGCTGGAGAAATGCTACGAGGAGGCGGCGAGGGACCTGGGCGCCAGCGGGCTGCGGGCGTTTTTTGACGTCACATTGCCGATGACGGCGCCAGCCATCCTGTCGGGGATGCTGCTGGCATTCGCAATGAGCTTCGACGACGTCATCATCAGCGTGTTTGTGACGGGCGTGGATTTCAATACTCTGCCCGTTAAGATATACTCTCAGTTGAAGACCGGCGTCACGCCGAAGACGAACGCGCTGTGCGCGCTGCTGTTCTTCACGACCACCGTGCTGGGGCTGACGTCGGTGTGGATATCGCGCCCGAAAACAAGGCAGGCGAAGCAATAGGGGCGAAATGAAGGCAAGGGGTGTATATTATAAAATGAATAAATATAATGAGTAAATATATAGTTTAAATACATGGAGTAGGCGATTATAAAAAACCGGTATTTTTACGGGCGAACACTGTTCGCCCCTACAACATTTTGTATATATGCAAAATTGGCTGCCCGTATGTAGGGACGCACATTGTGCGTCCGCGAATTTTACTATCGCCTATAAAGTCTAAATGCATGGAGGACAAGGAGGAAAAGATGAAAACAATCGCAACAGTAGCAACAGGCAAAGAGAACAGTATTTACAGCTCACGAAACTCGCACAAAAAGTCAAGCGCGCGCGTTTTGGCGTTTGTGTTGGTTGCGGCGCTGCTCGCGGCCTCTCTGCTAGCAGGGTGCGGTTCGAACCAGGGCAATGCCGCCACGACTGCCGCCGCCGCTGAGACAACGGCAGCAGCAACGACCGCC
>WRLR01000247.1 GCA_009777515.1 Oscillospiraceae bacterium
TTGGCGATAAGCTTAATGCCCTCATACGCAATGACCAGCGACTCAAGGCCGTCGCCATTTGCGCTGCCGTCGGACGCAAAAACAGCGGCGAGGCAACTATTGTCCAAAACCCCATCTATGGCCGAATCCGTGCCGACGCCGACAAAATCCAGCGTGTTGCCCGACAGCGACTTGTATTCTTCCGACAGCGACGACAAAAAAGGGATGACTGTTACAGAACTATATATATTGATGTTTGGCATATGACCGGCCGGCAGCGGTTCATCTTGCAATTCGGTCGTGCCGGCAGACTCGTCCGAAACAGTGGTCTGCGGCTCGTTATAAAAATTGGCGCGCAGCTCGTCCTTGTTGGCACAGCCCGTGAAGAGCAGCGCCAGGGCGGCCAGCGCGAGAAAAGCCAAAAAAGGCGCGGGGCGGTAGTGCGCAGGGCGGTAAAGCACGAGGCGATAATGCACGGGGCGGTGGGGCGGGGCGTGCCGAAGCGGCGCTCTGCCAAACGCGAGGCGGCGGAAATCGCCCCGGCGAAATACGACGCAGCGAAGCGCCCCGATGATCTTAGAAGCAGCCGCCGGCACGCGACCATTTATCGAATTAATTATGTTAATAACACTCAAAAAATGACTCTCCCTTCGATGTCTCATAAAGCATTGTGCGCCATAACTGCTTTGCTGCGTTCGCGCTGCGCTAATGTTGCGCTAGTGCTGCGCAGCTGCCTGTATGCGGTGCCGTATCGGCGCGATGCCCATGCATTATTAATTCATTGAAATAACTATATAACTTCCAATGTAAATTTTAATTACATGGCTATGTAAATTATTTGTAAAGCCGGACTTGGCAGCGAAACTGGCAACGTAAAGACATAGCGAGAGCGCACATTGCTTGACAAGTACAGTTACCGGCTTGTATGATCGAAAAAATAAACACCGAGGGAAAATATAAAGGGGGCAAATCATGTCTACCGAATCAAAACGCGCTGCCGGACGCCGCTCATTCATCTGTGCGCTGTTGACATTCGCAATGATACTCGGCCTGTCAGCCGCTATGCCCATTGCCGCAGGCGCAGAAAATACCGCCGCAGGCGCCGGCACAGTAGCCGACGCAGGCGCCGCCACACGCTCCATGTCTAATTTCGTCATGACAAGGTATTACTCGCATGACAAATACACGGATGTGGACGAAAACATGTGGTACGGCACTAAAAACTTTAACACTATAGCAGATGTATACCAATATGAACTGATGTCGGGCGACAGCCCCACCACCTTCAACCCGACAGGGAATATCACCATTGCCGAAGCGATAACAATAGCGGCCCGGGTGCATAGCATATATACAACAGGCCATAAGCTTGAGCTCGCCCCTATCCCGGACGCCCCGTGGTTTCAGGGCTATGTTAATTACGCCATAGACAACGGCATAATAAGCAGTGGTGTTTTTGACGACTATGACCGCGCTGCATCCCGCGCGGAGATGGCGTATATCTTCGCCTACGCCCTGCATGAAGCGACATATAAGGATCGATACGATGTCAATTGGCCTCCGGATGTCGATGAGTCCACTCCGTACTATAACGAGATAATGAAGCTTTACAGTACGGGCATCGTCGGCGGCGATGAAGGGACCTGGGCGTTCAGGCACGCAGACAACATCACCCGCGCAGAAACTGCCGCGATTATCATAAGGCTTGCTGTGGACAATAAGAGACTCGGATACGACTATTACTATCCCGGGTTTACATCATAGAAAATCGAGAAAGGATCAACATCCGCATTCATAAATTTTTGTATACGTCAGCTTACTGTTGATCCGCTCCGACTTCATCAGCTCTATGCGCCGGGCGGTTTCCCCGAACGCCTCTATCTGCCGCGGCTCGGCGCCTGTAACAACCTCGCGCCCCAGAGTGATGTGGGGGCTGTATTTGCGCTTCTCCGTCGAAAAGCCGGCTTCCGCCAGCATTTCGGTCAGGCTGCTCTGTAAATCGAGCAGCGGCTTGTCGGCCCTTATGCCTGCCCACCATATATCGCAGCCATCGCGCCTGAAGCGTCCGACACGATCAATGCTGACATAGAGCGGGGCGAACGCAGCGGCACCCATCGCCGCTTTTGCGGCGTCAGCCTGCTTCGCGTCGCACTCGCCCAGAAACACCAGCGTCAGGTGCAGGTTTTCCGGCGCGGAGAAACGCCCCCGCTTCGATTGGGACTGCAGCTCATCTCGCAGAGCCAGGAGCCGCGCACGCGTAGCCTGATTAAAATTTATAGCGATAAACAAACGCACTATCCATCATCCTTCCTAACCGCGCCCGGCATCACCTTTTCCCGCCTCTCCTCTTATAGTCTGCATGAATCTTAGCGCCCCAATCGGCCTTGAGGGGCATACCTGCAGGCGCCGATCTATATGATTTGACTGCTTCGCTGACCACGGCGTAATTCAAAGCGATGCCCTCGCTGTCGTTGTGGTAATTTTGCGCCCGGTTTTTATCAACGCCAAAGCGGTTGGCAACATCTACAGCATCAATGTTTGCGCCTAGGAAAACGAACTCCCAACCGTTCTTTGACTTCTGATGCTCTATCATTGACTTAATTTTGCAATAATTATACTTTCGGCTTGCGTTCTCCATACCGTCGGTGGTTATTACAAACATGACTTTTTCCGCGCGGAACTCATCTGCTGTATTCTTTTGGACAGCGCTGATCTTTTTAATAGTCTTACCTACCGCATCAAGCAGCGCCGTGTTCCCCCGGACATAGTATTCGCGCTCGGTGACGGGGCTGACCGCTTTTATATCGATGCGGTCATGCAGGATTTCGTACTGATTGTCGAATAGGACTGTAGTGATACGGCACTCGCCGGGTTCAGCCTGCTGCTTCGAGAGCATGGAGTTGAAGCCGCCTATCGTATCGCTTTCCAGCCCGCCCATCGACCCGCTTCGGTCAAGGATAAATACCAGTTCCATCAAATTTGCTTTCATATGGCTTGCCTCCGTTCGATTGTTTTATGATATAAGCATAAACCAAACGGACGGAGGATAAGTCGCATGAC
>WRLR01000248.1 GCA_009777515.1 Oscillospiraceae bacterium
CGCCTCATTCTTTTGCCGCTGGGGAAGCTCGACCGCAGCCTCGCGCTGCTCAAAGAGAACAGCGAAATGCAGATCTACGGCGCCGACCGCGACGACGAGCTGGGCAACCTGTCGAACACCATTCAGGATTTATTCAACAAAGCCAATATCGACGCGCTGACCGGCATATACAACAGGCGCTTCATGGAAAACAACCTCGTGCATATCATGGAGATACTGTCGCGCGCCAACGGCATGCTGAGCACGCTGATGATAGACATCGACTTCTTCAAAAGGTACAACGACACCTATGGCCACGATCAGGGCGACATCTGCCTGCGGGAGGTCGCCGGCACGCTGGCTTCCGGCGTGACCCGCGCGAACGACTTCACCGCCCGCTATGGCGGCGAGGAATTTGTCGTCGTCCTCCCCAACACCGATGAAGCCGGTGCGCGCGTCGTCGCCGAAAAGCTGCTGGGCAATGTGCGCGGGCTGAACATACCCCATTCGGGCGGCATCGCCGGAGCGCCGTATGTGACGGTCTCGATAGGCGTCGCGACGGGGCGCGTCTCGTTCATGCATAGCTGGGAGGACTACATCCGCCAAGCCGACAAAGCGCTGTACGCCTCCAAACAAAACGGCCGCAACCAATACACCTTCATGGCGCTGACAAAATAGCATATAAAATTGTATACCTTGCCGGACTATGCACATCGGCGCGATGAAGACATCTCGCCCTACAGCTACCTATGCCCTCGTAGGGGCGGCCTTGCAAAAATGTACAAAAATTTCGATGATTTGAAAGGGATGAACAAAGCCCCCTTCGTTCACGAAGGGGGTGGCGCGCCAGCGCCGGGGGTTGTGGCGCGTCTTGCTCGGGGTGTAATAGAATCCGCTCCTACATGATTTGTGTAATTTGCCGGTTATTGCTCCGTTTTTGCGCAGTCTGCTCGGGCCGTCCGCCCGTCCCCCCGTCCCCTCGCCTCCCCCCGTCCGCCCGTCTCCCTCCGCTCCCTAAAACTTTATTTCCATTATTTCATTTATGGAATTTATATGCGCTTGTGTGATACCATATCCATATTATTTCAATATGGGGGGCATTTACATGAACATGCGCCATTCGGACAGGGAAATCCGCGACAAAGAGATCATAAAGGCCATACTGGACATGTGCGAGGTCATCGACATAGGGTTCTTCGACGACGAGTACCCCTATGTCCTGCCCGTCAACTTCGGCTACGAGTACGAAGACGATTTGGTCTTTTATACGCACCATGCGCCCGATGGCTACAAAAACCGCCTGGTGGAGAAAAACCCCAAAGTATGCGTCATGACGTACAAGTTCGTCGGCCACATATACAACGATTACGACCACTCGTCGCACGATTACCGCTCCGTCATGGCGTTTGGCGAAATGTCGTTTATCGACAGCAGCAGCGACAGCGGCAGCGCGGAGTACGAAAGAGCCTGGCGGGCGCTGGGCAGGACATATGGGCATGACATATCCGATTCGCTGTTCGCCCCCGAATTCAAGGCGCGCATCCTGATGGCCAAGATTGTGTGCAAGCCCGCAAATGTCGTCGGCAAAGCGCAACGTAACGTCACGAGCGTAGATCAAGTGCCGTTTACGATAAAATAATGTTAATGTTATGGCTATTATTTATTATACGGATGGACAATTTACTGACTGGGCGGAAATTTATACATGACAATCATTGATATTCACACGCATGTATTTCCCGACGATATCGCGCACGGGACGATACGCATGCTTTCGGAAAAAACAGGCAATAAATATGAGCTCGCCGGCGACGGCACAGTGTCCGCATTGATAGCGAACATGGACGCATGGGGGATAGATGCCTCTGTGATCCAGCCGGTCGTCACAAAGCAGTCGCAGACGCGCAAGGTCAACGAATGGGCGGCTGCGGCGGTAGCGGCGGCGGCTGCGGCGCAGGCGGCGCAAGCGACGGCTGCAACAGCGGCAGCGGGTGGCGCCGCGCCCGAAATGCCGGGGCGGCTGATTGGTTTTGGCGGCATATACCCGCATTCGGACGACTATAAGGGCGACATCGACTTTGCTGTGGGACTGGGGCTGCGTGGGCTGAAATTCCATGCGGAGTACCAGAATTTCATTTTAGACGACAAGCGCATGCTGGAGATATACGATTACGCCCTCGGCAAAGGGCTGGTGCTGCTGCACCACGCCGGCTTCGACCCGGGCTCCCCGCCGCCGTTCAAAAGTTCGCCGCAAATGTTCGCGAATGTCGCCAAGGCGATGGGCGGCGGCACCATCATCGCCGCCCATCTGGGCGGGCATGACCAATGGGACGATGTCGAGCGTTATTTGGTCGGAAGCGGCATATACCTTGACACGTCGATGGGGTTCGAGTTTTTCCCCCGCGAGCAATTTTTGCGTATAGCAAAAGCGCACGGCGCCGATAAAATCCTGTTTGGCTCGGACGCCCCCTGGAGCAACGCGGGGAAGGAAGTCGCCCACCTAAAATCCATGCCGCTCAGCGCAGAAGAAATCGAAGCCATTTTAGGCGGCAACGCCAAAAGAATCCTGAACCTGTAAAACGCTGCGCCCAATGTATAGGTTAGGATACAGGATACGGGCGGACGGCCCGAGGCCGCCCCTACGGACGCCTATGCCCCCATGGAGGCGGTTTCTGTATCATCTCGAGCAAGACGCGGCACAACCCCCGGCGCTGGCGCGCCACCCCCTTCGTGAACGAAGGGGGCTTTGTTCAACCCCTACGAATCATCGAAATTTTTACGCAGTCTGCGAGGCCGCCCCTACGGACGCCTATGTTCCCGTGGGGGCGGTTTTTCGGGCCGCCCGCTCATACCACCGGTCTCGCCGGTCTTGCACGACTCTACGGGTGCCTATGCCCTCGTAGGGGCGGCCTCGGGCCGTCCGCCTGTCCCGTCTGCCTCGCCCGTCCCGTTGACCGCCTATTTTACGCTATATGCTGCGCAGGCACTTCAGGCTTTCCCTGGCGCACTCTATTGAGGTCATGCCCTCGGTC
>WRLR01000249.1 GCA_009777515.1 Oscillospiraceae bacterium
AATGGCCGCCCGCCCCAGCGAGTTATATTTACCTTTCTGATGCGGCGCAACAGAGCATGAAAAACGCCTGCGCCTCCGCCGAGTGCCCCAGGCAGTCAAAGCGGGGCGATGAGCAGACATCGTTTACATAGCCCTGTGCGTCAACATGTTCCTTTGCATGCGACAGCAGCCTGTCCGCCAGCGCTTTTCTTCCAGGATCGAGGGCAGACGCCTGTACCCCTGTGTAAATGGCGTAACACAGCATGAGCGCGGCGGTTATCTCCTTAAAAGTGGCCGGATCATCCATTACATCGTGGAACATACAGTCGTCTGTCATGAACGCCTGCATTGAGTCCACAAGCTTGTCTAACATTCCAGCAAGATTTGTGCGGGTCTCTTCCGCGTCGTCCGGCATATATTTACACGCGATCGCAAGCGCCCCAGCCATCCATCCCTGACCGCCGCCCCACAGCGCGCGGCGGCAGAAACTGTTCGTATCTTCATCCCAAAACTGCCTATATAACCCGCTTCCGGGATCAAAATGCTTATCGTGGAACAATTGCAGTTGCTGGATTGCAAACGCGGAGTGCCCGGTCACCATTAGGACAGGGACTATATGGTAGATTCCGTCGACCATATTCCGGCGCGTACCGGGGTTGTGGAATACTTGCCCGCCGGCTGACCTCGGCGCATTATACACGAACCATTCGGCTAAATCCCTGGCAGCCTTCATATATTTTTCGTCTTTCGTATGCAAATAAGCATAATAAGCCGGCAACCCGTTTGAGCCGCAATCCACAGAATCCAGGGCTGAGTTCGTTATGCCTATCAGGCCGGCGCCGTCGTCTCTGTGCAGCGCCTCATTAACCAGCAACAAGCCCATATCTGCATCGCCGCATTCAAAAAACGCCTGTGCCGCCACTCCTTGTTCCCAGGACATCCTTTGCATTGATAAAAGCACGTTCTTCACAGGCGTAAGATCATAATTCATTGAGTACCCCCACAAATATTGTTATGCACCTCCGGCGGTATCAATACCGCAATAGGTTATTATGGCCAATTTACACCGCGCTCAAGCAATTCCTCACTTATTCCTTTTTCTAAAGGCCCCACGATAGAGTCCTGTAATTGGATCGTCAAACCGCCATCTACAACAAGGTTATGGCCTGTTATAAAGGATGATTCGTCAGACGCAAGGAACAGCGCCGCATACGCCGCTTCACGCACCGTACCGGGCCTCCCGAGCGGATATACTGCCTTTTGGCGGCGATATTCTTCCGGGTTCGCGTCGAGGAACTCTACTTTCCGTTCAGTGACAATCCTGCCGGGAGATAGTGCGTTCACCCGTATGCCGTAGCGCCCATAATCTACGGCCATCTGACGCGTCATATTTTGTATCCCGCCTTTAAAAGTAGCGTATGCCAGCAGACTTCTCGCCCCGAATAATCCATGTATCGACGAAACGTTAATAATGGAGCCTCTTCCCGCTTTTATCATTGCGGGGATAGCGGTTTTGCAAGCGGTGAATATAGCTTTTATCGACGACAGATATACGCTGTCCCACTCCGCCTCGTCCTGTTCCGTCAAGGCGGCGCTGACGCCTGTAACGGCGTTATTCATTAAAATGTCCAATTGCCCGTACCGTGATATTGCAAACTCCACCATAGCTTCAACATCAGCGCCTTTACACACATCCGCCGCAAAATAACACGCTTCGCGCCCCGCTGCCCTAATCTCTTCCACAACGGCAGGCCCATCTTTTGGGTTTCTCCCGCTGCCGTTGATCACGACCTTCGCACCCTCTTCAGAAAACAACAATGCGCATGCTTTACCTATACCGGTGGACGAGCCTGTAATTAACGCTGTTTTTCCATACAATCTCCCACTCATAATCATTATCCCTTCATTAATATTTTTATGAAGCGACTATTAAAAATATTTTTGCCGGCTCATTAATACCGAGCCAATAATATAGTATAGTATTGCGAAAATACATACAAGTGACAATTAATGTGTCGGTAGTCTGGCGATTTGTGTTACAGGTCAGAGGGACTCATACAATGTGCCATTATTGGATGGAACGTAGGGCAGGGGCCTACACCAGCCCAACATTGGGCTGGTGTTTGCTCCTGCCGCTGTATCATAACCTATTTGCAACTAACGGCAGGAGCAGAGCCCCTGCCCTACAAGAATTATTAATAATCCCGAGGGTGTGACCTGTAACTTTAGCTTTGCATTTTGACATAGTGGTTTGGGCAACTCCTTGTAAATTATAATTAGTTTTTATATAATCTACTACAATGCGAGCATTCTATAGAGGAAGGAATGTTATTTATGTCTTTAACGAGCGACAGGATTGCCGCCCTCCGCCAAAAGCGCGGGAAGCTGCTGGAAGGCGGCGGCGCCGATAGGATCGAAAAGCAGCGCGCAGCGGGAAAGTCGACAGCGAGGGAACGTTTGGAAGCCCTTTTTGACATAGCCACTTTTGTCGAGATCGACGCGTTTGCCGAATCACGCGCTGTAGAATTCGGAATGGCGGCCAAACGCGTACCGGGCGACGGCGTCGTCGCAGGGTACGGTAGCGTGGACGGCAGGTTAGTGTTTGCTGCATCGCAGGATTTCACGGTAATCGGCGGATCGCTCGGTGAAATGCATGCAAAGAAGATTGTGAAGGTCATGGATATGGCCCTCAAAATGGGCGCGCCGTTTATCAGTATTAACGACTCCGGTGGGGCAAGGATCGAAGAAGGCCTGGACGCGCTGTATGGTTATGGCGAAATCTTTACGCGTAACACGCACGCGTCGGGCGTTATCCCGCAAATATCAGTCATCATGGGGCCATGCGCCGGCGGCGCGGTTTACTCGCCGGCCATTACCGACTTTATTTT
>WRLR01000250.1 GCA_009777515.1 Oscillospiraceae bacterium
TAATTTGCCTAAGTTAACGCCAATGGGCGATTGGCATATTGGAAAATGCAGCCGTTCGGTATAAAATGCATTTTATAGGGACGAATGATATGTCTGCGGATTTCAATGTCGGCGACAGGGCCGGCATTTATGTAAAAGGGGGTAGTAAAATGTACAGTTGCAACGCGAAAAGCTTTGCTAAGCTGCGCGAGTACATTGACAAACTGCCGGTCATCGAGACGCACGAGCACTATACGAATTATCAAAAAGCCGAAGACGCCATTGATTTTATCATCGGCAATTACTATATGTCGGACTTCATGAGCGCCGGGGGCGAAGCGGCCTTGACTAACGGCGCCATCCCGCGCGACCTTTCCGAACGCGAGCGCTATGAACTGTTCATGAAATACTATCGCAAATCCGATAAAACGGCTTACGCGCGCGGCATGATGGAGGGGCTGCGCATATGCTGGGGCGTTGAGAGCATCGACACATATGAGGATTTTGCCAAGTTCGCCCAAGCGTTCAAAAGCCGCGGCGCGTCTATCTATACCGACACCATGGATAGGCTGCTGATCAAAGCGAAAGTCGTCGATATATTTGATCTCACAGGCTATGTTGACCAAAAAAACGACAGCTACTCCAAATACTGCCGGTTCGCGTTTCCGCTGCCATCCATGCACAATCTGCACAGCAAGCATGATGTCATGAAGCTGCAGCGATATATCGGTGGCAGGCCCATCATCTGCCTTGACGATTATCTGGAAGCGTTTGACGCGTATTTCCAAAAATGCATCGACTTTGGCATCGTATGCATAAAAGATCAATCGGCATACGACCGCCCCATCAACTACGGTAACCCCACAAAGGCCGAAGCGGAGAAGGCGTTCAACGACATCGTGTTTGACCCAAGGGGCGTGTTCGGGGACGACCGCGTCCGCGCGCTCGACGACTGGCTGTTCCAGTATGCGATGCGCAAAGCCGCGAAGTACGATATCCCCGTGCAGATTCACACGGGGCATATGGCCGGCATACGCAACGAAATCGCCAAAACCAACGCGGCGCACCTCATCCCCACAATTGAACTGCACGCCGATGTCAAGTTCGACCTCTTCCACGGCAACTGGCCATACATGGACGAGTATCTGTTTATCGGCAAAAATTATCCCAATGCCTGGCTGAACCTGTGCTGGGCCCAGAGCATCGATCCACTGTACTGCGTGGAGTTTATGAAGCGGGCGGTCATGACGGTGCCGCACAATAAGATAATGGCGTTCGGCGGCGACACGGGTCACATCGAATGGGTCGCAGGCTATCTTTCGCTGGCGCGTGACAATGTGGCCATTGCGCTGTCCGAGCTGGTCGACAGCGGGTGGCTCAGCTTCGGGGAGGCCGGGCAGATCGCCGCAGACTGGTTCTTCAACAACCCGAACGAGCTGTTCAAGCTGGAGTTCGACGCGATAACAGCCGTTTAAGCCGCTAATAATATATATAACATACATCTTTGGAATGGTGGTGCGATTTTTATGGCATTCAAAATATGCAACATCGGCTGCGGAGGCATTTCGGGGAGCTGCCACGGGCCGTCTTATGTGAAGTACCGCGCCGAGAACCCCGATACGGAATTGGCCGCTTGCTGCGATCTTGACAACGGCAAGGCGCTGGAGTACAGCAAGAGGTTTGGGTTTGCGCGCTGCTATGCGGATTTTGAGCAGATGCTGATGGCAGAGAAGCCGGATGCTGTATGCGTGACGGTGAATGAGGAATATACGGCGGGCGTCGCCGCGAAAGTCCTGGATATGGGCTTTGCGGCGTTCATCGAAAAGCCGCCGGGTAAAAATACGGCAGAGACGCGGCTGCTTATCGAGGCGGCGCAAAGAAGCGGCCAAATCAACCAGGTCGGCTATAACAGGCGGTATATGCCCATTTTAGTGAAATTGAAGGAGATGCTGTACGCGCCCCATGATTTGCAATTCATACGCTACGACTTTTACAGGGTCGGGCGTCGCGACGCGGATTTTTCCGATACGGCGGTCCACGGGATCGACGCCGTCCGTTACATTGCCGGGGCGGACTACGCCAATGTGCATTTTTCGTATCAGCCGCTCCCGCAGTACGGCGAAAACGTGCAAAACATATACATGGATTGCGAAATGACATCCGGCGCGCGGGCGCAGCTCAGCTTTTGCCCCGTGTCGGGCGCAGTGATAGAGAGGGCGGCTGTGCACGCGAAGGACAACATCTGGATGGCGAACGCGCCGGTATGGGCGGACAGCTACGACAAGCCCGGCGAGCTGCTCCACATAGCCGGCGGCAAGACCGCCTCGCGCATATCCGGCGCCCAACTGTGCGGCGGAAGCGACGAGGTGTACATTACAAACGGGTTCTACAACGAAAACAAGGCGTTTTTCGACTGCGTGAAAGCGGGGCACAAAAGCGGCTGCGACTTGGAACAGGCGCTGAGCGCATCTCTGATAAAAGACTGTATTACAAATAAAGAAAGCCATTATAAAGCAAAATAATAAAAATAATATAGATGGGGTTTATTGATATGAACAGAGAAACCATGACAAGCCGCGAGAGGGTGTACAAAACGCTGCGCCATCAACCGGTGGATCGCATGCCCATCGATTTGGGCTGCCATTTTTCGACAGGCATTTCTGTCGTCGCTTATTGGAACTTGTGCAAATATTTGGGGTTTAGCACCGACGACATTGAAATGCCGGACTGTGTTCAATGCCTTGCCCGCGTGGGCGACGCCGTCGCCGAGCGGTTCCATATCGACACTGTCCTGTTAAACCCGCCCTGGCCCAACCCCCGGCGCTGGACAATGCGCGAGCCGTATACGCTCACCGTGCCGCAGACAT
>WRLR01000251.1 GCA_009777515.1 Oscillospiraceae bacterium
CGAATCAATATAGGCCCGTATGCGGGGTTGAGCGACACCAGCTCCCCGCGCCCGAGCTTTTTTACATACGAGTCGCCGTTGACGGCGAACACGCCTGTCTCCCCGATTTCCAGCGTCTGCTGCCCTTTGACGAAAATCACCTGCCCGTCCACGAAGCGCGGCTCCATGCTGTCGCCGCTGACCCTGACGGCGAAGTCGGCGTCGCCCGGCACCGTCCCGTCGGCTTCAAGCTCGGCGTAGGAGTCGCTGTCGAGGAACGACCCCGAGCCGGCTGCGGCAGGGGCGTCGTACAGCCTGATGCACCTGCGCGGCTGCCCTCCTCCGCCGCAGTCCTCGGACTCCGAGAACAGGGGGTTGCCCGTCAGCATAGAGATGTACTCGGCGTCGCGTCCCCGCCCCAAAGCGTTGAGCTTTTTCAGGCTGCCAAGCCCGGCGACGGCATCGGCGCCGCGGAACGCCCCCTGTATGTCCCCGACCCCGTAAAGCTCGCACAGAAGCAGGAACTGCTCGACGGGCGGCGAAGAGACCCCGTTCTCCCAGTGCGACACCATCTTGTGCGAGTAAGGCTTGCTTGAGCGCCTGCTGACGTATTCCGCCGCCTCGGCCTGAGTGTAGCCCTTCTCTTTCCTTAGCCATGCAAGCATGGTCCCGTAGCTCATGTAAGTCCCCTCCGCAGACGATTATACACGATTTTTTGGGCAATTGCAAGCGTTGTTCTAAAATGTTTAGAAAATATCCTTGACAACTATATATATTAGACTTATAATGAAAATCCATAAAACCGGAGAGGGGGTGTCGGCGGTGGGTTCACGGACGATCCTCCACGCGGACATGAACAATTGCTACGCCTCCATCGAAATGCTGCACCACCCCAAGCTGCGCGGGCATCCTGTAGCCGTCGGAGGCAGCTCCGAGCTCAGGCACGGGATAATCCTGGCCCGCAACTACGAGGCGAGGCATTTCGGGGTCAAAGTCGGCCAGGCGCTGTGGGAAGCGCGGCGTAAATGCCCGGGGCTGATAATCGTGCCGCCCGACTACGGCAAATACCTGCGATTCTCGCGTATGTTCAACGACATACTGTCGGATTATTCCCCGCAGGTCGAGGCGTTCGGGATCGACGAGTCGTGGGCGGACGTGACAGGCGCGCTGAAACGCGGCAGGGGCGGTCAGGCGATAGCGGACGAGATAAGGGGCCGCGTCAAGTTCGAGCTTGGTGTCACGGTTTCGGTCGGCGTCTCCTACAACAAAATATTCGCCAAGCTGGGCTCCGATGTCAAGAAGCCGGACGCGACGACCGTTATTTCCGAGGACAACTACCGCGACATCGTATGGCCGCTGCCCGCCGCCGATTTGCTGGGCGTCGGCAGGGCGACCGAAGCGAAACTGGCGAAGTACGGCGTGCGCACAATCGGCGGCATTGCGCAGTGCGGGCCGGACCTGCTGCAAAGCTGGCTCGGCAAATGGGGGCTGTACCTCCATGCCTACGCAAACGGGCGCGACACGTCGCCGGTCGCGGATGCCGGGTCGGGCTTCGCTATAAAGTCGGTCGGGAACTCCACGACGTGCCCGCGAGACCTGGAAAACGACCAAGACGCGCATATCGTGTTCCAAAACCTCGCCGAGAGCGTCGCGGAACGCATGAGGGAGCAAGGGCTTATGGCGAAAACCGTACAGGTCAGCTTGCGGACAAACGACCTTTTTTGGTTTGAGCGCCAAATGGCGCTGCCGCAGCCGACGCATATCTCGACAGAGCTATGCGGAGCCGCGATGGCGCTGCTGCGCCGGAACTGGCATTGGGGCAAGCCGCTGCGCAGCGTCGGCATTCGCGGGGCGAACCTCGTGCCCATCGGCCAGCCGCGCCAGATGTCGTTGTTCGCGGACGAAAAAAGGCGCGAAAAAGCTGAGGCTATAGAATATGCGGTTGACGGCATACGCCGCCGCTTCGGCCACTGCGCCATCGACCGCGCACTGCTCCTCCTTGACGGCAAGCTGGGCAAACTGGACGCGAAGGCCGACCACGGCATACACCCGACAGGGTACTTGAACCGGGGCGCGCCATGAGCGGCATTGTCGATTACGAAGAATACATGTCCAACGACTACAAAGTGTACGTGGACGTGAACGAGGACAGGCTCAAGGACGGCAGGCTGGTCCCGCTCTCGTTCGTATGGGAGGACGGGGAGCGCTACGAGATCGACAAAATACTCGACGTGCGCCGGGCCGCGTCGCTCAAGGCCGGCGGCGCCGGGCTGCGGTACACCGTCCGCGTGGGGCGCCGGGAAACCTTCATGTTCCTCGAAGAAGGCAGCGACGGCGCCAAATGGTTCATGGAGCGGCGGCGGCTGCAATGACGCCCGCGCACCCCTGTCCTGCTTGCCTGATAAGCTTACCGGCACTGCGCCGCAGCGCGCCGCTGGCTGCTCAAATTGCGGCTTGGAACCCTGCTAAATGATAATTTCATAACCTAATCGGAAAATATATCAGAAATTACCCCCGAATTATTTGTAGGGGAGTTTGGGGGATTGACATCGCTCAGCAATCGTGTATTGTTAATACTAGGGGAACAAATCAGCCAGCGGGCCACGCGCAATTATTAATCATATGACGCAGCAAGGGGGCAAGATTGATGCCGGTCCTTAAACTGAACATCAGCTACGAGGACCATTTAAAGCTGAAGGAAGCGTCCGAATTCTACGGGGTCCCTATCCAAGAGCTGTACCGGAAAATGGCCGACGACTACATAGCGAAAATCCGCGAAATCGACGACGAGAACAAGAAGGCCACGCTGTCCGAAAGGATAAGGGGCAAGAGGATCGACATGATAGCGGCTATCGCCTACA
>WRLR01000252.1 GCA_009777515.1 Oscillospiraceae bacterium
TCATTAACGATGTGGATCATGATACTATTATTAAAGCGGTCCCGCTTCACGATATTGGAAAAATCAGCATACCCGACAGTATTTTGCTGAAACCCGGCCCCCTCACGAAAGAGGAGTTCGAAATTATCAAAACCCATGCCGCTATCGGTAGCGAAATTGTTAAGACGATGCTGGATGAGGACGATACTCAGTATTTAAAATACTGCTATGATATCTGCCGCTACCACCACGAACGGTGGGACAGCATGGGCTACCCGGACGGGCTCGCCGGCGAGGATATCCCGCTGTCCGCCCGGATCCTCGCAATAGTCGATGTCTATGACGCATTGGTCAGCACGCGCACATATAAACCGCCGTTCCCACATGATACGGCAATGGAAATTATCAAGGACGGCGCCGGTACACAATTTGATCCCGTGATAGTCATGGCATTGCTCGAAATGCACGAACAATTCAGGGACATTCACGAACACTCCGGATAATCAGGATATATCACACGATTTAAATTTGCTTGTCATACCTTGTACAGATTAATATAAATTTCGTAGGGGCGGCCATTGGCCGCCCGCTTTTGGCAAATTACCGCAACGCCAATAATTATCGGATGGCCAAAGACCGCCCCTGCACGTAAAACTGTATCTTTTTCGTAAAATTTCGGTTTACACCTGACCGGCAACGATTTATCAGCAGATCAAACTAATTCACTACAAACTAATTCACTACATTTATCGGGTTCTTATCCAAATAACTCTGCACGTTCGCTATAACTATATCCATCAACCGCTGGCGGCTCTCTTTCGGCGCCCACGAAATATGTGGCGTTATAATGCAATTCTTGGCTTTCAGTAGAGGGTTATCGTCTTTTATCGGCTCGGCGGATACGACGCCGAGCCCCGCCGCGTACACTTTGCCGCTGTTCAGAGCGTCGGCGAGATCCTGTTCGACGACAAGCTGCCCGCGCGAATTGTTGATTATAATAACGCCATCTTTCATTTTCGCGATATTGGATTTGTTTATGATGCCTTCCGTCGCGGGGAATAGCGGGCAATGGAGCGCTATAACATCGGAACGCGCGAACAAGTCGTCGAGTTCCGTATATTCCGCAAGTTTCCTGCCCGCCTCGTCTTGAAACGAATCGTATGCAATAACTTTCATGCCTAACGCCGCCGCCGCTGTTGCTGTAGCCCTGCCTATCCTGCCCAGCCCGATGACCCCCATCGTCTTGTCCGCCAGCTCTATCAGCGGATAATCCCAAAAGCACCAGTCTTTGCTGGTCGCCCAGCGGCCTTCCTCAACCGCTTTACTGTGATGGCCCACATGGTGGCAGACCTCGAGCAACAGGGCGATGGCGAACTGGGCGACGGCGGCTGTACCGTATGTCGGTATATTCGCCAGCGCTATGCCTTTAGCCCGCGCCGCTGCCGCATCCACCACATTATAGCCCGTCGCGAGCATGCTAATGAACTTCAGGCAAGGCGCCTTATCCAGTACATTTTTCGTCAATGGCGTTTTATTTGTCAGCACGACTTCCGCATCGGCGATCCGGCGCAGAATCTCATCATCATCGTTAAAAGGCGTCCTATCGTATACGACCAAATCCCCAAGCGCCTCCAGCCCGGCCCAGCTCAAATCGCCGGGGTTTTCCACATACCCATCAAGAATGACTATTTTCACGTATCAACCTCCGAAAGTATATTTTATTTATTTACTCCACAATGGCCCATGCGCGGTTCAACACGCGTTTTGCGTTTGCGACCACGACATCGCAATCCTCATCCTGCCAGGGCTTGACTTCGAATGACAGCACCATTGGGTCCGCAGGGTTCGCAAACCCTTCCGAGATCAGGACGCGCAGGTATTCCGCAACCTCGGGCGTATCGTTTGAGCCGCCCGGAAAGCCGAAACGCTGATGTAAATCGCCATAACCTTCGGCAGCCGGATCCTTGCATACCGTATTGCCAAGGTGCAGGTGTGTAATGTATGGGCGCAGCGTCCTGACGACAAACTCCGGCGTCTCGTAAGTCATGGGTATGTGCGATAGGTCGATCATAAGACCGAAATTTTCGTAGGCGCACCTCATGTCGGCGGCAAATTTCGCCGCGTATGGCGCGGGGCCTATGATGGATTTTTTATCGATGTCATAATCGAACACTTCGAGCTCGACAATCATGTCTTTCTTCTTCGCGTAAGCGCATAGATTCTTCGTGGTCTTCAGGAGTTGAGCATAGGCTTCTTCCTTCTTAGCCTCATCATACTTCCCGGAGAGGAAAGCTATGCCTTTCGATCCGAGTTCATTTGCTTCGTCGATTGCCTCGATGAGCGTGGCTTCGGCTTTTTCGCGTTCCGCCTCGTCAAGATGATTAGGGTTCAAGCCTGTCGTAAGTAACCGGGGCTGCGCCCCATAGCAGACAGTCATATGCGACTGTTCGAGCAGGCACGCGGCTTTTTTGCGAAGCTCCGCGTCTTTAATCCAGGTGACTTCTATGGCATCGAAATAATCGTCAACTGCAATTTTCCGCAAATAGTCCAGGACGCCGGGATCGTCGCCCCGCATGATTTGCGGGTATGCCATAAATGAAATCAAACCTACTTTAAAGTACTTGTGAATTGATTCGATCAATGTCTGCACATCCTTCCTTTGTAAATCATTATATTGTGGTGTTTATTGTTTTTATTCAAGACAATATATATTGTTCCGGATCGGCGCTTAAAAAAAGGATTGGGCGCGATATGTCCGTGCCGGGCAGGAATGATATCCTTTTCACCCGCCAATAATATACCCGAAGCCGGACTCGAACCGGCACGGGATTGCTCCCATGGGATTTTAAGTCCCAGGCGTC
>WRLR01000253.1 GCA_009777515.1 Oscillospiraceae bacterium
AAATTTACCATTACTAATTCATTTATCTATTAATATCATCGCGCTTACCTATTATTATCGCTATTCCTTCACCGAGCCGACCACCAGCCCTTTTACGTAGTACCGTTGCAAGAACGGGTACAGCAGCACGATGGGACCGATGGTGATGACCGCCGTCGCCATCTTCAACGACTCTGAGGGCGGCGTGACGTTGATGGCCCCGGCTATGTACTGCAAATCGCGCAGCATGGAGATTTGCGAGCGGAGCTGCAAAAGCAGATACTGGATGGGGTACAGCGATCGCGTGTCGATGAGCATGATAGCGTTCCACCAGTCGTTCCAGTAGCCCAGCCCGTAAAACAGCCCCACGGTGGCCAGGACGGGGATTGAGAGCGGGAAATAGATGCGCAGCGCGATTATGGCGTCGTTGGCGCCGTCGATGGTCGCCGACTCGCGCAGCGAATCGGGCAGCCCGCTCATAAAGTTCCTCACCAAAAACAGGTTGAACGGGCTGAACAACAGGCTCGGCACTATCAACGCAAGCATGTTGTCGCGCAGGCCGTAGCGCGTGCACAGCAGGTACCACGGGACAATGCCCGCGTTGAACACCATGGGGATGAAAAAATACAGCCCCAGTATCCCCCGCTTCTTGACATTCCTGTTGGCCAGCGTATAAGCGGCGCAGCCCGTGACTAGCACGGCCGCCATCGTCCCCGCGACAGTCACGAACACGGAGATGAGATAGCCCGTGATCACACTCGAGCCCCTCTGGAACATCAGGCTGTATGCGTAAAGCGAAAGCTTTGCCGGAAAAAAGCTGTAGCCGTTGCGGATTATCACATTTTCATCCGTGAACGACACAATCAAGGTCAGCAGCATGGGAAGCAGGCACGCCAACGTAAACAGCGTCAGCATCGTGCCAATGATAAAATTCGCCAACGAAAACTTTTTCATCATATCAATCGCTTCCCCCTTTTACTTTTAATATAGCGCTAATATAGTGCAAATTTAGTGCAAATATAGCGCTAATATAGTGCGCCGTCCGGGTACACTATCTGCGTTATGCGGTTGGAGCCAAACACCATTACAAAGCCGATGGCGGACTGGAAAAGGCCGATGGCCATGGCCTGCGACGGGTCGCCCACCTGCCGGAGAGCGCGGAAGATATATGTGTCGATGATGTCCGTCGTCTCGTACAGGGTGCCGTTGTCGCCGACCAGGGCGTAGATCATGCCGAAATCGCCATACATGATTTTGCAGATGGACAAAAGCATCAATATGACGATTGTGGGAGTGATGAGCGGCAGCGTTATCCTTGTCGCCAACTGCAGGCGGCTGGCGCCGTCTATGCGGGCGGACTCATAGAGGCTGGAGTCAATGCCTGCGATGGCGGCGAGGTAGATCACGGCGCTCATGCCCGTCCCTTTGAGGATGCGCACGATGACCAGTATGGACGGCCAGTACTTGGGCTCGGTGTACCAGTTGATCGGCGCCATGCCCAACCGCTCCATCGCGATGTTAATGATGCCGAACCGGTTGGAAAACAGGGCCAGCAGTATGTAGCATACGACAATCCAGGATATGTAGTTAGGAAAAAGCATGATCGACTGCGTCACCCGCGTGAACAGCCGGCTGCGCATTTCGTTGAGCAGCATGGCGGTGAGGACGGCGGCCAGCGTGCCTGTAAATATGAAGAGGATGTTCAAGTAAATGGTGTTGTAGGTGACCTTGTAGGCATTGTTGGACGCGAAGAAAAAATTGAAATTCTTAAGGCCTACCCACTCCGATTTCGTGAGGATGTCGGCGATGGTGTGGTTCCGATAATTGAACCTTTGGAACGCGATGATCATATACGGGTATGCCATATAGCTGAACGCGAACACATAGACGATAGCCGGGAGCGCTATAAGATACGAGAACTTATTTTTTTTGATGTCGCGGATGAAGCTTGTTTTTTGCTTTCTGCCTATATTCGAAATGGCCGCTCCCCCCCCCCTCTAAACGGCGAAAATAAACGGGTTCAAGGGCTTTTCACAAATTTATATCACGTTCAGCTTGAATGTCAACATGCATTTACTTGAATATTTTGCAAATAAAAGATACTATGTAATTAATAATTGCGAATTGATTAATAATTGCGAATTGATTAATAATTGCGAAGTAATTAATAATTGCGAAATGATTGATTATTGCGAAAAGGAGGGCGGGCACAGGGCATGCGTCGCAGCAAAACCACGATGAAAGACATCGCCAAGGATTTGGGCGTTTCCATAAATGCTGTGTCCCTGGCGCTAAACGACATGAAAGGCGTGAGCCAAGCCCTGCGCTTGAATGTCATACAGACTGCCGACAGGCTTGGGTATTTTAAGGACAAGCCCAGATACGATACAACGTACCGCAATTATAATTTTTGCTTGCTCATACAGGATATATATGTGAACGAAACCGGTTTTTATGGCAAGGTGCTTTATGCGGTCGCAGAGGAGTCCAAGCGCTGCGGCTATGACACTTTGCTAAACTATTTTAACGATTTGGATATGCATGTGCCTAGCTGTATCCAAGACAAGCGGGTGTCGGGCATTATAATTATCGGGAAAATTTCTGACGAAAATGTGGCGCTGCTGCGCACATTTGGCATCCACATAGTTATCATAGACCACACGCCGATGATTGGCGACATTAACTGTGTGATAACCGACAACAAAACGGGAGGGTTTTTGGCGACCCGGCATCTTTTGCGGGCAGGATTTAAAAAGATAGGTTTTTTTGGCGATTTGTCATACAGCCATTCTATTAAAAACAGGTATTACGGCTACATGGAGGCCCTGGTGCAATATGGGATTATTGACGACGA
>WRLR01000254.1 GCA_009777515.1 Oscillospiraceae bacterium
TCGCTATAACCACGTCGCACGAGCGCATCAGCTCCTGCGTCTGCTCGTTGCTGGGCGCAGGCAGCGTTTGGTAGAGATCCTCCGGGGCGCCCAGGCTCTTCAAAATGGCGCGGTATGCCCCGTCCAGGTGCATGGCGCACCCCTTGGCACGCGGGTGCGGCGCCACAATGATGGCGTTGCCCGCTTTTATCGCGAACATCGCGTTGCACATGGGCGTCACTATGGGGTTCGTGCATGGGGTGACTGCCGCGACGACGCCCATGGGCTTGGCCACCTCGATGATCCCCTCCTGCTCCAGGACCCGCAGCGTCCCGACCGACTTTTTGCCTTTGAGCGCGTTCCAGATAATGCGGGCCTTTCCTTTTTTCTTTTGGACTTTGTCCTCGTATACGCCCATGCGCGTCTCGTCCACGGCCATTTTCGCCAGCGCCTCGGCGTTGTCGTAGACAAACTTCGCCATCGCTTTGACTATGGCGTCCACTTTTGCTTGATCATATCGCGCGAGAACCGCCTGCGCAGCCCTTGCGCGTTCCGCATATTCATGTACCAAAGCCTTTCCTCCCCGATTCTATTATTTCAATATAAATATGTATGCATGCTTTGTTGGTCGCTGCATACGGACGAACACTGTTCGTCCCTACGGGCGCGGGTGCCTATGTATTCGTGGGCGCGATGTCTTCATCGCGCCGATGTGCTTCGTCTTATAAAAGTATAGGTTCATTGACGCATATGTCAATTAAAAAACATGCCGCCGTTGACGTTCAGGCATTGGCCGGTTATGTGGCTCCCGCCCTCGCCCGCCAGGAACAGCACCGCTCGCGCGATGTCCGCAGGGTCGGCGGCGCGCCCCAGCGGCACCTCGTCCGCAGAGTACACAAAATCCGGATCGCGCGTCATGTCGGTGTCCACGATGCCCGGCGCTATCGCGTTGGCGGTGACATTGTATGGTGCGCCGTACTTGGCCAGCGAGCGTGTCAGCCCCAGTATCGCGGCCTTTGACGCCGCGTATGCCGGGCTTGTGCGGATGCCGCCGACATAGGCCGACACGGACGACACATTTATGATTCGTCCGCTCTTTTGCGCGCTCATCAAGCGCATCGCCTCTTTGGACAGCAAGAACACGCTGGTCACGTTGACGGACATTATTTTGTCCCACAGCGCCTTGTCGGTGTCAAACAGGTTTTTAACACTGGTGATGCCTGCGCAGTTGAACAAAACGTCCAGCCCACCGCCGCCACCGCCGCTGCCGCCACCGCCGCCCGCCGCCTCTATCTCCCGGAACAGCGCCGCCACGCCGGCCTCGTCGGTGACGTCCAGTCGCCTGTAGACGCATTCGCACAGAGCGGACAGCTCCTTGGCGGTTTTGGCGCCCGCATCGTCGTCGATGTCGGCCAGGTATATCGCGCGCGCCATGCCCTCTGCGGCAAACATCCTCGCCGTCTCGGCGCCGATGCCTTTGGCGCCGCCGGTGATCAGCACCCTCATGTTTTTCAATATATCACCCCTATCAGTATAAAACTAAAACGCATACGCCTATCCCTATACCGTGCCGACCGCAATAAACAAGCTCGGACGCGCGATGCGCGCCCCTACAGCGCGAGCCTGCCCGCCTATGCGCTAGCCTGCCCGCCTATGCGCGAGCCTGCCCGCCTGCCCGCCTATCCCTTTACCGCGCCGACCGTCAGGCCTTTGACGAAATATCTTTGGAAGAACGGGAACACCATCAGCATGGGTCCTGCGGCCAGCACCGCCATCGCCATCCTTGCGGACTCCTTGGGCAATTGGATATCTGCCCTCAGCCCCGGCGGCATCTGGTTGGATGACGACGTCAAAAACGCGATGTTGTTCATCATGCGGTACAGCATATATTGCAACGGGGCCAGCGAATCCTTCTCAATGAACAGCATCGCCAGCCACCAGTCGTTCCAGTACCTGAGCATCGTAAACAGCCCCACGGTCGCGAGGCCCGGCTTCGAGAGGGGCAGCACAATCATCAAAAATGTCCTGTACTCGCCTGAGCCGTCAATCATGCAGCTTTCGATGATCTCCATGGGGATTTTTTGCATAAATGTCCTCAGTATCAACACAAACCACGGGTGGACCAGATAGGGAAGCACCAGCACCCAAAATGTGGACTTCAGGTTGAGGTAGCGCGAGATCAGCATGTACCACGGCACCAGGCCGCCGGAGAAGAGCAGCGTGAAAAAGATGAAAAAGCTGACATGGTTGCGCAGCTTATAATCCGCGCGCGATAGGGCATACGACAAGCCGGCGGTGATGATGAGCGACATCGCCGTGCCCACCAGCGTCAGCCCGATGGAGACCCTGTAGCTGTTGAGGATCATCACGGGGTTGGTGAGCACATATCGGTATCCCAGCAAATCGGGGGTGCGCGGGAATATCGAGTAACCGAACAGCGAGATGTCTGTCTCATTGGACAGCGATATGGCGATTATGCCCCAAAGCGGAATGATGCACATGACGGCGAACGACAGCATAATGGCATGTATGATAATGCGGGCCGGGAGGCTCAATCTTCTATAGTCAGTCAAAACCATATACCTCCTGCGGTTGTGGTAATATCCGGGCGGCTAAGGTTAAAACCAAAGCCAACGCTAAAGCTAAAGCCAAGGCTAAAATGCGGCGTATTCAGGTTCGAGCTTTTTGACTGCGTAGTTGGAGAGCAGCACAAGTGCAAAGCACAGCACAGATTGATAGAACCCGATGGCGGCTGACATGCCGATATCGTTCGACAGCCTCAGCATCCTGTATACATGGACGTCGATGACGGACGTGACGGCGAACAGCTTGCCG
>WRLR01000255.1 GCA_009777515.1 Oscillospiraceae bacterium
GGAAATAAAAATAGACAAACTCCAGCCCGTTGTCCGCCGCAAACTGCGCGAGCACCTCCCTGAGCGCCAAAAAGCCGCCGTCGGCGAGCCATCCTTGCGGGCTGTCCGGCGACCCCGGCTTTATCCGGAGCATATCCAAATCGTCCTCCGACAAAAGGTGCTGGGCGGCGGCGGCACTCGCGTGCAGGCGGTATTTGTAGTTATTGATCAGGAATTCCTCGGTGGAATTCAATGTCTCCCTCGCCGCATTCATGTTCCTGACAGTGTCGGTCATGTACAGGATTGTGATGGTCGACACGACGAGGATGGCAAACGAGGAAAACAGGAATAGCAAATGAAAGAGGTTCTGCCTGAAAAATTTTTTGTAGCCGGTGCGTTTCCTCATGGCGCTTGGCTCGTCCCCTTAATAGTCGCGGCCAATTTTGACAGTTCGCGCGGCAGATCGGATATGTCGACTTCCCCCATATAGCAGGCGAGGGTGAAATCGCCCGTGGGGTCCCAAAAGTTGCTCATTTCGCTGATCGACGGCATAGGGACGGCGTTGGCCCCCTGCGCCATGACGGCTTTCGCGGTGGTCGAAACGGCTACGTCTATGTCGTCGGCGAGCGACAGCGACACGGGCACCAGGTTGCGCGCCTGGAAGCGCGCCTTTTGGTTGTCGGGGCTGGTCAGCCATGCGGCCAGATCCATTGCGACGTCCTTGTTCTTTGTATTGGCGTTCACGCAGTACAGCTTGATGCCTGCGAACGAGCGCATCTCCCTGCCGTCGACACTGGGCAGCATCGCGCAGCCGTAGTTGCCCTTGAGGGCTTCTGTGAACGCCGCCGCGTTCCACGGCCCGCCGATGTAGGCGCCGAGCCGCCTCTGTGCGAACAGCTCCTGGGCCAGCTCCCCGTTCATGTTCCCGAAAAGCTCCCTGTTCTCTATGAGATATGTCATCGCCGCGATGCCGCCGGCGCTGTCAAAGTCGCAAAAGCTGCTGTCCTCCCCGTTTTCGCCGAACAGCAGGCAGCCATATGTGTAAAACCAGTTGGCGGTGAAGTATGCGTTCGCAAAATCCATGCCGAACAGGATCGCGCCGTCCTCGGGAAGGGCGCCCGCGCCGCTCCCCGCGCCGCCCGCGCTGCCCCCCGCGCCGCTCCCCGTGCCGCTCCCCACAATGCCCTCCAGGGTGCGGGCCGCCGCGTCGGAGATAATGGTTTTATCGTAAAAGAGCATGTGTGTCTCGAAACTGGACGGGAAGCCGTACTGCTTGCCGTCGAATTGCCCGGCTTTGACCGAAGCCGCCGTGTTTTCGTTGATCGCGCCGACATGCGCGCCCCCGCTAATCTCGTGGAGATACCCTTGACTCGCCAGGGCGCCGAGCTGGTCGTGCGGTATACATATGACGTCGGCTGCGGCAGCGGGGTCGCCCTCGAACTTCTCGCGCGTGTGGTCATCTTCGCAGATTTCGACATTGACGCCTTTTATGGCCGGCTTTGCCGCCATAAAATCGTTCACCATCGCGGTGACGACCTCCCTGTCCATTTCTGCGCACCAGACAGTCAGCGTCGCGTTCCTCCCGCTGTCGCACCCGAACAGCAGCGCGGCGCACGCGACTGCCGCCATCAATAATATCGCCGATTTTTGCATCGCAATCGCAGATTTATGCTTCGTAGTCGCCGTTTCATTCATCGCAATCGCCGTTTTATGCATCGCCGCCGGTAATTTTTTCATTGCGCTCCACTCCGACTTGAATACTGTTATATAACTGTTATATAAACGGTAGCTACATTCCCGGATTAATTTCGCATTATTTAATTACCAATATATAGATACGATCAAACGACAATCGGTTGACGCGAGCCGCAAGTTTTATGACATTCTCCAAACCCGCCGCGCGCCGCATGCCGGCCCAACGTTGGCAAATAAATGTCAGGTGCGGTTTTATGTATGGGCTGATATGGCAATTGGCATATGGTTGTATTGACAATGTATGCGAAATCAATTATATTGTACTAATAAATAATTTTATAGGGTGATTAATATGGCAACAACAAGCATAACTGTCCGCATAGACGAGGACTTAAAAAAACAAGTTGAGTTATTGTTTAATGATATGGGTTTAAACATGACCACAGCATTTATTATTTTTGCTAAAGCAGTCGTAAAGCAAAATAAAATACCGTTCGAGATAACTGCGGATCCCTTTTTTTGCGAATCAAATATGGCGAATATTAAGAAAATTGTTGACAAATATGAATCCGGCGATGCTGTTTTAGTTACAAAAACAATGGAGGAGCTGGAGGATATGGCCAATGCTTAAACCATTGTCTTTTATGCCTGAGGCATGGGAACATTATTTGCATTGGCACATTTCGGATAGAAAGACGGTTAATCGTATTAACATGCTATTAGAGGATATACTGAGAAACGGATATGAAGGGATTGGCAAGCCTGAACCGCTAAAAGGCGATATGGCAGGCTATTGGAGCCGTCGCATTGATAAATTCAACCGTATTGTCTACAAAGTGGAAGATGGTTATATAGTTATTATTTCATGCCGCAACCATTATGATGGTATTTGATTTGGATGCAATAAATGGCGCGCGCGCGCGGCGCGGGCATGGCGCCCGTGCGGGTCGCAGGCGCTTATTTAGAGTTTTCGCGGTCTTCGTTTGCACGGTCGCTGTTATTGCTCTTATACATGTGGCCCATGCGCTGACGCTCGACCGCATCATTGAGTATAAAGAAGTTACGCATAGCAGCGAAGCCGTGCCGCCGGGCCTGGATGGCTACAGGATCGCATTTATCAGCGA
>WRLR01000256.1 GCA_009777515.1 Oscillospiraceae bacterium
TAAATCGAATCTACTTCGTGGCGTGAGTATTTATGGATCACGTCCGTGAGGAGCCCCGTGCGTAAATTGCGCCTGCGGGGATCTGTCGAGGGGTGGGATGTCGCGAGGCTCCCACCTACTCTACCTGTGCTTAAGCCCGAACATGCTATTGAAGCCCTGCCGTTGGAAAATGATTTGAACAAAAGCTATATGGACAGCCCGTTCTTCATGTACAGGCGGCCAAGTAGCGAAGACGAATTTTTGGAAAATTACATGCGTACGCGGCCTGTTTATATCGTTGCCAGGCAAAGTGGGAATATAAATGCGTTTATAAAAGCTGCGCCGGACGGCGAGACTTTCATACAAAATACGCCCGGCTATATACACTGCACAGGGATGTACTGCTTGCTGGAACACAGGGGCAAGGGCATAGGCCAAAACCTTTTGAATGCGCTCGTGCGAACATTGAAAACGCAAGGCTATACCCGCCTCGGCGTGGATTTCGAGAGCCTGAACCCATCCGGCTCCGGTTTTTGGCTAAAATATTTTACGGCATATACGCATAGCCTGGTAAGGCGGATTGATGAAAGCGTTATGCATTATTACACTGCCGGATAATTTATGCCAGGATCCCATGTCGATGCCTATATCAAGTTGCATGGTATTGCATGGCATATGGAATAAATATCCATTGACGGGCGGGCATGATTCGTGGTATGTAGTATAGGTCATATTTTTTTAAAGAAAGGTGGTGAGAGGCTTGGAGCAATCATTGATTTTGCGCGCGGGGGAGCTGTTCCCCGGAAGTGATATAGTGCGCAAATTTTCATTCAAAATGATCATTGCATGGGACAGGTGCGCCCTTTTGGCAAGAGAGATCCGCAATATCGCAATGGGTTTTTCTGTTTCTAAGGGGGAGTCCGCCCGTTTTTGGATAAATGATTGTTTTGGATGCCTGTCGCCGCTAAGTATAACGGCGTAACGCCGCCCCTATCATAGTATATGGTGGCCCTGTGCAGACAAAACAGTCGGCACAGGGCTTTTTTATGTACGCAAAAGCTACTAAAAAAGCTAATAAAAAGCCACTAAAAAAGTTGCTAATATGAAGGGGCTTGATAGAAATGATTGATATAGCGGTGAAAAAGATAGATAAATATTATGGTTCAAACCATGTGCTAAAAGGTATTTCGTTTGAGATATATGGCGGCGAAAAAGTCGGGCTGCTGGGCAAAAACGGTTCCGGGAAAACGACGCTGTTCAAGGCCATAACGGGCGAGGAGCCTTGCGACGGCGGCAGCATATCCAAGGCGTCGGGCAAAAAAGTCGAAATGCTGGCGCAGATACCCGTATCCGGGGAGGGCGACACTGCAGAAGACGTCCTGCGTTCGGCGTTCGATGAAATAAACAGCGTTTATATGGCGATGAAAAAGATCGAGGGGGACGCGGCCCCATCGGCTTTGGCGAAGTACGGCAGCTTGATGGAAAAATACGAGAGTCTGGGGGGCTATGATACCGAGGTGAAGCTGGACAAGGTGTGCGCCGGCATGAACATCGGCGAGGCGATGAGGAACAGCCCGTTCAACCTGCTGAGCGGAGGGGAGAAGTCGCGGGTCAACCTGGCGCGGATACTCCTGCGGGACTGCGGCATCCTATTGCTGGACGAGCCGACGAACCACCTTGACTTGGCTTCTCTTGAATGGTTGGAAAGGTTCTTGCTGGATTTTCCGGGGACGATCCTGGTCATATCGCATGACAGGGTGTTCCTGGATCGGGTGGTCACGCGGATCATTGAAATCGACGACGGGAAGGCCAACTTTTACAGTGGCAATTTCACATGGTATGCGGAGGAGCGGCAGCGCAGGTACCTTTCCCAATTGGAACAATACGAGCGCCAGCAGAAGGAAATCAAGCGCATCGAGGAACGCGCCAAATGGTTTGTCATCCAGAACCGATTTACTACGAAGCATCACGCCATCCTGTCTCGGATCGATCACATGGACAAGGTCGAAAAACCGGCTGCCGCGAGGAAGCTGACTGCGGAGTTTGACAGCGGAGGACACGCGGCAAAGGAGATTGTGGTTTTTGATTCCGTGGGCAAGAGCTATGGCGGGAAAACCATCTTGAGCGATTTTAGTCTGACGATATATGGGAACGAGCGCATCGCGCTGATCGGGGCGAACGGGTGCGGTAAAACCACATTGTTGAAAATGATTACGGGCGAGGAGCAGTGCGACGCCGGAGCGGTGAAGGTCGGCGCCAGTGCAAAGCCCGCGTATATGCCGCAAATCGTCACATTTGACAGCAGCGCGGCGACAGTCCTGGACACGCTGCGCGCCGCCACCGGCGTGACGGAGGAAAGGGGCAGGAGCATTCTTGCCGGTTTCCATTTCAGGGGCGCCGACGTAGCCAAAACGGTCGAGGCCCTGTCGGGCGGGGAAAAGAGCCGCCTGAAACTCTGCCTGATGATGCAGAACAATGTCAATTTTTTGCTGCTCGACGAGCCCACGAACCATCTGGACATCATGTCGAGGGAATGGATTGAGAGCGCATTGGACGATTTCGAGGGAACGATGCTGTTCGTCTCGCATGACAGGTATTTCTTAAATAGGTTTGCCAACAAGATTTGGAGCATGGACAATGGTATAATTACAGAGTTCAACTGCGGTTATGACGAATATACCGAAATTCTCAGTAGGGCTGCGGCTCGCCCTCTGGCGGGGAAGCATGCGGCAGGGAAGCGGTCAGGAGATAGGCAGGCTGCTGGTTGGCAAGCGGCAGGGGAGCAGGTGGCAGGAAAGCGATCAGGAGATAGGCAG
>WRLR01000257.1 GCA_009777515.1 Oscillospiraceae bacterium
CAGATTAACCGTTTTGCGGGCGACCGGGGACGGTCGCCCCTACGACTATCGAAAATTTTGTGCATTTTGTTATCTCATGTTTGTTTTTGCGTAGTATGCATTGGCCGCCCGCCCGCCCGGCGCGGAAGCATGGTAATGAATGTATGTTATTCCAGTGCTGCTTCTATTTCATCAAGTATATCCTGCGTCAACGCATATCCTGATGCTTTACAGTTTTCTTCTACCTGCGCCGGCCTGCTGGCGCCTATCAGCGCGCTGGCGATATTGGGCAGCCTCAATACCCACGCAAGCGCAAGCTGCGCCATGGGGACGCCGATTTTTGCCGATATAGCCGCAATCCGATTAACCTTATCAAATGTAGCTTCGTTCAACCATCTTTTTATGAAGCTGTTCATCTTATCATTTGCCGCGCGGCTGTCCGATGGTATATCGCCGGGGCTCTTATATTTGCCTGTAAGCAGGCCCTGCGCCAACGGCGAGAAAACTACCTGCCCGATCCCGTTACGTTCGCTTACAGGTATGACCTCCGCTTCAATATACCTGTGCAGCATGCTGTACTGTGGCTGATTTACGACAAACCGGTTTGAGAGGTTCTTGTCGGCGGCGCGCATGGCTTCTTCGATTTGCGCGGCGGACCATTCGCTGATACCCGCGTACAGGACTTTCCCCTGCCGTATGAGATCGTCAAAAGCACGCAAAGTCTCGTCTACCGGCGTGTTCGGATCATACCGGTGGCAATAGAAAATATCGACATAATCCTGCTTCAACCTTTTAAGGCTTGCCTCCGCGGATTCCATAACATGCTTTCTGGAAAGCCCGCGGTCGTTAGGTCCATCGCCCATCGGGAAGAAGACCTTTGTGGCTAATACATATGAACTCCGCTCATATTTGCCCAACGCTTCACCAACAACTTTTTCCGCTTCGCCCCGGTTGTATACGTTGGCGGTATCAAAGAAATTAATGCCAAGTTCATATGCTTTGTCGATTGTCTTGATTGCGGTTTCGTTTTCCACCGCGTTGCCATACGTCAGCCAACTGCCTAAGCTGATTTCACTTACATTCAACCCTGTGTTTCCCATTCGCCTGTATTTCATTTCCAACACCTTGCATAAACTGTGTACAAATAGCCATTAAGGAACAATGGCTTTGATTAGCCACAGTTATGCCCTTTCTGTTATTTTTAATACTACCAAAACCCACATTTTGCACATTAATAAAATGAACCGCATCTTTTGCGCCTTACGGTTACTGGTCACACCTTATAGGGCACGACATCATTGACACGCCGTAGGGCAGGGGCTCTGCTCCTGCCGCTGTATTATAGCCTAATTGCGACAATCGGCTTACATATGATAGAAATGATTCTACTATTATTCATTAATTAAAACAATGGTATAATTGTGGCGACGATAATGACGATAATAATGGGAGGTTACATGAATGAGTACGATAATAAAATCTGTCAAAGCTATCGCGACTGCCCCGCAGAGGGGGTGCAACCTCGTTATTGTAAAAATAGATACTAACCAGCAGGGGCTATACGGCCTTGGCTGCGCCACGTTTACCCAGCGCCACACCCCTGTGGTAACGGCGGTTGAGGATTATATGGAGCAGCTCCTCGTCGGGCGCGATCCAACCAATGTCGAGGATAACTGGAATGTGATGATGAACTCTTCATACTGGCGCAATGGCCCTGTCCTCAATAACGCGATATCCGGTTGCGATATGGCGATGTGGGATATCCTCGGCAAAGAGCTTGGCGCGCCCGTGTATAAACTGTGGGGCGGCAAGGTGCGCGAAGCGGCGCCTGTATACCGCCACGCTGATGGCTTGACGCCGGAAGCCGTAGCCGAAAATGTACAAAAGTACATCGACGCCGGTTATCAATATGTCCGCTGTCAGATGGGCGGGTACGGAGGCCGGACGAATTACCTCAGGACGCCGGAAAATTCCCCGGATGGAATGTATTTTGACGCGCTTTCGTATATGCGGGGCGTACCTAAAATGTTTGAAGCTGTACGTAGAATTTGTGGGGAAGAAGTCGAACTGTTACATGATATACACGAGAGGCTGACGCCGATTGACGCAATCCGCCTTGCAAAGGCAGTCGAGCCATACCGCCTGTTCTTCCTGGAGGATGCGCTGCCGCCTGAGATGGGCTTCTGGTTCGAAAAGCTACGCGACGCCGCCGCCGTGCCAATAGCGATGGGCGAGCTTTACAACAATCCCCTTGAATACATGCCGATGATTCAAAACCGCTGGATAGATTTTGTGCGTTGCCATATAAGCCAAATTGGCGGGGCGACGCCGGCGCGAAAGCTCGCGATTATCTGCGAGCCTTTCGGCGTCCGTACTGCATGGCACGGCCCGGGGGATGTCTCACCTGTCGGGCATGTGGCGAACCTCCACCTCGATCTCGTAACGCCAAACTTCGGAATCCAGGAGTGGTGCGGGTTTGAGACAAGGCCGGAAATTCAGGAAGTGTTTACGGGGCTGCCCTGGATTAAGGACGGGCATGCCTTCGTAAACGATAAACCCGGTTGGGGAATTGATATAGACGAAGAAAAAGCAAAGAAGTATCAGTGCACCAATGAACAGCCGCGCTGGCTGCTCGCGCGCCTACCGGACGGCACATCCGTCAAAGCATGACAAGGACACATGCGGATAACTCGAAACCACTCCGTAGGGGACGGGCTTCAGACTGCGTAAAAACAAACATGAGATAACAAAATGCACAAAATTTTCGATGAGTCGTAGGGGCGACCGTCCCCGGTCGCCCCTA
>WRLR01000258.1 GCA_009777515.1 Oscillospiraceae bacterium
GCCGGTTTCGGTGAATATCGAGCCGAGGCCCAGGGCTATCGCCACAAAAATTATCAAATCCCAGTTCACGCCGCTGTTAAAGTCCTTGGCTTCCAGCACGCCGAACAGGAAGAACGCGAAGACGGCGGCCAGGCACAGCGCGGCGTCCGGCAGACCGTGGAACCTGTTCGTCAAAAACATCACGAAAACTGCCACCAATATTATGCCCGCAATCAATTCATGTCGACCCATTTTTTGCTTGGGCTGCTCCTTTATGGCATTGATCGCATCGTCCGACAGTTTTTCTTTGGGCTTTAGCACGAACAGGCTGCCCGCAATCAGCAGCACCGTAGCCAGCACCATCGGCAAAAACAGCACGCCGAACCAGCTCTCGAACGTGACCAGCCCCCTTGTCTCGCGAACCGCGTTGATCATGCCCGATATGATCGGCCCCCACAGCGCGCCGGTCAGCCAGCCGGAACCGGGCAGGAGAGCCATGCCGAACGCGGTCAGCAAAATCAACGAATTGCCCTTCGAGCCCCGCTCCAGCTTGCATAGCTCGCAGCACTGCACGGCGATAGGCATGACAATGGCGATGCGGACGGTGATTGACGGAGTCAAAATACTCAGTATCACCCCAATCAGCACCCACGCCAGGACCAGCGATATGTACGACGGTTTGAACAGCCTGATGATCGCCAGCGCGATCCGTTTGCCAAGGCCGGTTTTCTGCAGCGTGTAGCCGAAGAACAGCGCTGGCACCAGCGTCCAGATCGCGGGCTGCGTAAACCCCGAAAACACCACTGCCGGCCCAAGCCCAGCCGCGAGCGAGAAAAACGCCAAAAACAGACCCCCGGCCGAATACGACAAATTGAACGGCTTAAAAATCCAGATGCCGATGGTGACCAAGAACCCCCCCAGCACCATGTGGGCTGCGCCGTCCAAACTTGCGGAAAACGGCTTTACCGCCATGATGAGGACCGCAAGCAGCGCCAACAGCCCGCCCCCTACATATGATACCTTTACTTTGCCCATGTTGCTCCGTCGGGCCCCTTATGCCCGACTTTCACCCCGTTTCCTATATATTTCCTGCGCTTTAGCCGTGGCATTATCTTAATTTCATCGCCCGGCTCTTCATCGGCGGCCCATGCGGGGCAAATAAAAATCCCCGACAAAGCTTTCGCTCTATCAGGGACGAATATAACAATCCGCGGTGCCACCTTGATTTACGGGCCAAGGCCCGTACTCTTTGCAGGATACAAACATATCCCCCGCAACTGACGTATGCGACACGTCATGGAGTACTCGGCGCCGCAAGTTGTATTTATGCTATGCGGTACGCTGCCGCGCGATACACTGTGCATGTTGTTCATGCTATGCATTGTGTATCACAATGCTACTGCTGCGCGACCGGCGCCTTTGACCATGCCCTCGGCAGTCCATTTAGCAACCCGCATCTCCGCCCGGCTCTCAGCCGGCCTGTTCTTACCCTGCCCTCAGGCCATCCGGACTCTCTGTAGCGCGCGTATGCTGCTTTGATCTCTGCTTCAACGGTTTGGCGATATTCAATTTGCATTAATGTATACCGTTTTACCTCATGTGTCAAGATTTTTTTTGCGTATATTATTTCTTTTTTACGCTTTTTTACGTTTTTTATTACGGGAAAAATCTCTATATTTCATAATGATTCGTGATATATTGGTGGTAAAAATAGATAGGCAAATCTGGCTGTGCAAATAATACATGGCGGTTAACGCATATGGCGTACAAATGCGAATAATCGTAGAATCGAGGTGAACACAGGGTCATATCCTGTGAATTTATGAGTATCAAATTGTCGGAAAATGGAAAATGCCTATTCGCCATTGCCGCGTCCGAACGCGCGTCAGCGTCGGAAATACACGCGGCGGAACAATTAAAAACATATCTGGACAAAATCACTTCGCTGGACTTTCCCGTCGGCGACCGGGAGCCAGGCCAAAAGCCCATTATCGTTGGCTGGGGCGCGGAGGCCGAAAAGCTAACCGGGGATTTGGGTGTCGATGCGCTGGGCGATGAGGGGTTTGCCATCAAATCCACCCAGGACTATATCATTATCGCCGGTGGCAGGCTACGGGGCACGCTGTACGGAATATATGAGTTTTTGGAGCGGCTCGGGTGCAGGTTCTTTACGCCTCAATGCGAACTGGTTCCATCGGCGTGCGATTTATCGGCGCCTGCCATGGATATAAAACAGAAGCCGTTGCTAGAATACAGGGACCACCACTACAGGTTTTACTTCGAGTACCCGGATTTCGCGGTAAAAAGCCGCGTCAACGGCCACAATTGCAAAATGGGCGCCGCGCAGGGCGGGCATATCCCCTACGCGTATTTCGTGCATTCGTTCAACGCGTTGATGCCGCCAGAAAAATATTACGACAGCCACCCCGAATACTTCTCCCTGGTGGACGGCAAACGGTTGAAGGATTTGCCCCAACTGTGCCTGACGAACCCTGACGTGCTGGCGATTGTCGTCGAACAGGTTAAGGCGAAACTGCGTTCCATGCCCGAAGCCCGTATAATATCCGTCTCGCAGAACGATTGGGACAACCATTGCGACTGCGACGGCTGCAGGGCGATCGATGAACGCGAGGGGGCAAGGTCCGGTTCGCTGATAGCCTTCATAAACGCCGTCGCCGAAGCCGTCGAGCCGGAATTTCCGGACGTCGTCATCGATACGCTCGCATACCAGCAGACGCGCCCCGCGCCGAAAACCCTCCGCCCGAGGCACAATGTATGCGTGCGGCT
>WRLR01000259.1 GCA_009777515.1 Oscillospiraceae bacterium
GGTGTTTTACGACATCAAAGATATGAACATCATGGAAAACAACAGGCCCGTGTATGCGTTCGGCTATGTGCAGGGCGACAACTGGATGGCGCTGACGGCGTTCGGCGGCGAGATGATGGGCTACAAGGGCTACGAGTACATGACTGTCTACAACTCGAAGGAGGACAAGCTGGAGTTCGGGTTCGACACACCGATGCTAAAAGAGGCGGCCAGCACGCAGAGCAAGATGATCCGCGACGGCGTCATCGACCCGGAGTCGATAGTCCACACAATCGAGCGCTACCGCGAAAAATATCTGAACGGCAACTACGGCATCCTTTGCACAATGGGCGGCAACATGGCGGGCTACGGCACGTTTGACCTGCTCAACGGCGAGTTGGAAAAAGCCGGCAAAGACTTCCGCTATGTGCCTTTCTTCACGCAGGTCCCCAACCGGGAGGAGTACCCGACAGTGAAGCAACTGCGTGTGGCCGGCGCATGCAACACGTTCATGATACCGATGAGAACCATGGACGAGGCCAAACTGACGCAGTGGCTGTATTGGATTAATGTACAGTTTACGGAAGAGTGGGACGACGTCAGGTACTGGGGCCCAGCATCCGCCGGGCTCTACACAGTGGGCGCTGACGGGTTGCGCACGTTCACGGACGAAAATTTGCAAAAAGCCATCGTGGAAGGCGACACGGCAATCGACTGGCGCGAGTGCAAGGGCCTGCTCCAGTACAACAGGGCCAACAACACCAACTTCGCCATCGCGGCGTCGGGCTCCAGCCTGTACAACCCGGCTTATATCTACCGCGATACGAAGCCGCTGACGCAGCAGCAAGCGTTCGGCAAATTCTCTTTCAACAGCCCGTATGCGCAGAACATCCCGGTAGTCCCCGGCTTCCAGTCATGGGCGCCGGACTACGCGCACTTGGAAGACGTCAACCTGATGTTCCAGACGCGCTCGGTTTGGGAGGAGGCGTTCAAGCTGGCGCTGGTGGCAAAGGACGACCAGGAGTTTGAAGAAAAATGGAACGCGGCCATCAAACTGCTTCACGAGAGCTTCAACGTGCAGCAGTTGCTGGACGACCAGACGCCGATATTCCAGGCAAATAAAGTGCTGTTAAAGGAAATGGGCATCACCATGCAATAAAGCAATTAATACGGTGGCGCGGGGGCGCAGCCGGACGCGTCCCCCACGCAAACCGCGCGCCCCCCGGCGCAATCGGCGCCCCCACGCAAACCGCGCGACCGGCCGCCCGCGCCCCCCGGCGCAATCGGCGCCCCTACGCAAACCATGCGTCCGTAGGGGCGGCCGCCCTCGGCCGCCCGCGCCCCCGTCCATATTTGCGCATTAGCATTATAACGACAATGACAATAACTATGACAATGACAATGACACTGATTCAGGAGCCCACATGCCTACAGACAAACCACCAAACGCACCACTGATTAAGCCACCGAACAAACCGCCGATGGTCGAGCGCGTCAAGGACTTTTACTGGCAGTTCGAGGGGCGCAGCATACCGCTGGGCGTGGGGTGCGCATATTTTGGCGACGCCGACGACTACCGCGATACATTAACGGGCGATCTGAAACTGATGGAGCGCCTGTATTCGCTGGGCCTGCGCTACTTTGACACATCGAGGACATACCACAACAGCGAACAGGCCGTCGGCGAGTTCGTATCGCGCATAGACCGCAAGTCCATATTTCTGGCCACGAAATCGAAGTACCCGTTCCGCCAAAGCAAGGAAGCGTTTTCTGTGTTCCGCGAAAACTTTTTCGCCTCGTTCGAGAGATTGAAGACCGATTATATTGACTTGTTCCAGATACACGACACGGACCATTTCGACTGCTGCGAGCCGCAGGTGATGCCGTTTTTGCAAGAACAGCAACGCAAAGGGCTGATCGGCTACATCGGGCTGGGCACGCGGTCGTTGAACGCGCACGAGCTGGCCATACTCAGCGGCGGCATCGACTCCGTCTTGAGCTACATCAACTATTCGCTGCTCAAGCGTTCGGCGGCGCATGTCATCGACGTGGCAAAGCGGCGCGGCGTGGCGTTCATAAATGCGTCGGTGTTCCATTTCGGCACGATCAAGCACCCCGACCCGCTCGGGCAGCTCAGCAAGAATGAATCGGGCGGCTCAAGCGGCTCAAGCGGCTCAGGCGGCTCAGGCGGCTCGGGCATCCCGGACCGCTCTGCGTACGGCTATCGCGCGCGCAACCTGCGCAGCGTCGCCAAGATGCAGGCCCTGTGCCGCGAGATGGGTGTGGACATCGCGCGCGCATCATTGCAGTATTCGCTCTTCGACCCCGGCATCGCGCTGACGCTCAACGGCATCCGCCGCGACAGCAACATCGACTCCACCGTCGCCGCCATGCGCGAGGTCATATACCCGGAGCAGTGGGCGCGGATCCGCGCACTGCAGGAAGAGGACCCATATCTGTACGTACAGGATGATCTATTATAAAAGCGATGCAAGCATCGAAAGCGACGCAAAGCGTCGCTCGCGCTTTCGCGCGTATAGCGGTGTGGAGTTGAGCGCCGCTCGCAGTCGCAGCTTGTCTGCGACGAGAACGGATTGAGCGAAACGGAACTAGAGTGAGTAACGAGCAGCGCTTATGGCCTTGACATAAGCGCTGAGAAGATTACGAACTCGTTAAACCGCGTTATAATTTGAAGGGAGCAAAGCATGAGCGATTCAATTCCTTGCATTAAAGGCTATCGCCAGGAGACCCCAGAATGGGCGGCGCTCGAATGG
>WRLR01000260.1 GCA_009777515.1 Oscillospiraceae bacterium
CTCAAAGGCGCCCGCGAACGCAATAAAACACCGTGGGAAATCGCCGAGGAAATCACCGGGATTTTCATGGACGATATAGCCGCGCTCAATATCGAAAAACCGGAAATCATCGCTAAAGCTACCGATCACATACCGCAGATGCTGGAGATGGTCGAGGCGCTTGTCGATAAAGGGTACGGTTACGAGCTTTCCGACGGCATCTACTTCGATATCAGCAAATTTGCGGAGTACGGGCGGCTGTCGCGCCTCGACCTGGACGAGCAGATGGCGGGTGCCAGGGTGGACGTCAACCCGGACAAGCGCCACCCGGCGGACTTCGCGCTGTGGATAAAAGCTCCGGCTGAACACATCATGCAGTGGGACAGCCGCTGGGGCAAAGGCTATCCGGGCTGGCACATCGAGTGCTCGGCGATGTCGATGCACTATCTGGGCGATAGGATCGACATCCATACGGGCGGGATCGACCACATTCCCGTGCACCACGAAAATGAAATCGCCCAGTCCGACGCATACGCAGGGAAGCGCGTGGTCAACACATGGATGCACGGCGAGTTTTTGCAGGTGGACGGCGGGAAGATGTCCAAAAGCCTGAAAAACGCATACCTCATAAGCGATTTGCGCGCAAAAGGCTATGCCCCGCTCGCGTATAGATATTTTTGCCTAAACGGGCATTACAGCAGCAAGCTCAATTTTACATGGGAGGGCATGCGGGCGGCTGCGGTGGCACACCGGCGCTTTATCGAAGGCGCGCTGGCCCACAGGGGCAATGCGGCGGCGGCAGGCGCCGCAGCGATAGGCAATGGCGCGGCGGCCGATGCATCTGCCGATATTGGCGCTTCTTATTTGTCCGGCATGGCGGAGGCTTTCGACGCCGCAGTGAACGATGATTTGAATATACCAAAAGCACTGGGCATAGCGTGGCAGCTTATACGCAACCCCGTAAAGTCCGGCGGGATTTTTGATTTGCTCATAAATATGGACGAAGTACTGGGGCTGGGCCTAAAAGAAGCCGCAGCCGAACCGCGCGGCGCGGGCTCGGGCGCAGGCGCAGTCGCGGGTGCGGGCTCGGGCGAAGACAGCATCCCGGCGGATATCCTCGAACTAGCTAAAGAGCGCGACGCGGCCCGCGCCGCGAAAGACTGGCCCAAATCCGACGAGCTGCGCGACCTGATCAAAAGCAAAGGCTACGCCATAACAGACTCCAAAGAAGGCGCCAAAATAACAAAAGCACAAATATAATCGAAATAGGCATTAATCCTTCAAAACTTCTCATTGCTATTTCCAATATTGCTATTGTTGCTCTGCAATAGCAATATATTGATGTCCTATGCATAGGTTTATGGATGCCGTGCCGCCCCCAACTGTACCGGAGTCGCGGCGCATGATATAATTCAGTTCTAGTAGTAAAGGCCGCAGCGGTGGTCGCAATGGAGGGTGCCACAGTGAAAAAGCAAATATACATAGGGGCGGAATCCTTCGAGAGGATAAGGGAAGACGATTGTTTCTATGTCGACAAGACGCTTTTTGTCAAGGAACTGCTTGATAACAAGTGTACGGCCACCCTGATAACCAGACCCCGGCGCTTCGGGAAAACCTTGAACATGAGCATGCTCCGGAGCTTTTTTGACATCAGCCGCGACAGCAAAAGTAAATTTGAAGGCCTTGCCATAACAGAGCACAAAGACATATGCGACAGGCATATGAACAAATACCCCGTGATTTCGCTGACGCTGAAGAATGTTGAGATGGCTACATTTGAAGGGTCGATTGAGATGATTAAGACTCTTATATCAGCTGTATTCAGGCAGAATAGATACATATACGAAAGCGACAAACTTGATGAACAGCAAAAAGAAATGTTTTATTCTTTCTTTATGCGAAGATCAACAGCCGGGGAATTGCAATACTCCCTGCTTTTCTTGACTGAATGCCTGCATGCATACCACCAAAAACGGGTTATTGTCCTCCTTGACGAATACGACGCCCCGATAGACAACGCGGAAAGAAATGGGTTTTATCAAGAGATGATAGGCTTCATGCGCGGCTTTTTGGGGAGCGCGTTCAAGACCAACGACTTTCTGGAATTCGGGGTGCTGACGGGCGTCCAGAGGATCTCCAAAGAGGGCCTGTTCAGCAGCTTCAACAACCCCAGGATATGCGGGATATTGGATGAGGCGTACAATACCCGATTCGGTTTTACGGAAGAAGAAGTGGAGCAGGCTTGCGAGATGTTCGGAATAGGCGAAAAGTACGCTGATATCAAAAGCTGGTACGACGGCTACAGGTTCGGCGGCCGGGACATGTACAACCCATGGAGCATTACGATGTACCTTGACAGCCAAAAGCTGGAGAACTTCTGGGTGAATACCGGCTCGGTGCAAGTCCTGCGGGATGTGTTCCACAAAGGCGACGACAGGCTCAGAAACGATGTGGCGGGGCTTTTGACAGGGGCGCCGATAAAGATGGGACTGGCAGACCAGATAACCTACCCGATAAAGTATTTCAGTTCAAACACATTTTGGACTCTCCTGCTCCATGCCGGCTATCTAAAACCATGCAATGGCGCCAAAGGCACTTGGTTTGAAGCGGAACTGGTAAACAAGGAAGTCAGCGATACTTTTTCCTTCTACGCCAAAGAATGGCTCATGGAGGAGCGGATTGGCCTGTCGGAGCCGATACAGGAATTCGTGGGGCAATTGCTCTCCGGCGACGCGGAGGGCGTTGCAAGGACGTTAAACGAAGACCT
>WRLR01000261.1 GCA_009777515.1 Oscillospiraceae bacterium
GGGGCGGTCGTCCCTACAAGGACCATTGCGCCCCAGCAAGGGTAACGCTCTGACGAGGGCCAATGCGAACCAGCCATGTGGGTGGGCGAGCTGGGACGAGCGGACAACCGGGGGCGGTCGTCCCTACGCTTGCGCTTGTGCTTTTGGCATGCGGATGCCCATTGCTACGAATAGGTTTATCACCGCCAGCACACCGGCGATGAAAAACACGTACTCCGGCCCCCATACATACCAGACCGTCCCGCACGCCAGCGAGCCCACGATAGCAAAAACGTGGTCTATCGCCATGCCGACCGTCAGGGTCGGCGTCACATCCTCTTTTTTAATCGCTATCTGCTGAAGGTAAATGGAGCGGACCATGGCGAACTGGGCCGACATCCTGTCTATGATGTTGAGCAGGTAGACGAGCAGCATCCCTATGCCCGCCAGCATGACAACGCCCTGATTTATGCTCACCCACCTGCTCAGGCTGCCGTAGGCGATGTACACCCCGATAAACGCGAACTCCTCGGCCATCAGGACCTTGCGCGCGCCATGGCGGTCTATCAGCTTCCCGACTATCGGCATGAAGAATATCCCGATCATCGCCCCGATGATGGCCAGTATCGACATGCTGTCCGCCCTGAAGCCCAGCAACTCGATCAGCACCCAAGGGCTGTACACAAACATTATCTGCTTCCTGCCCCCAAAGAGCGCGCTCAGCACATAGTAACGCATGTACTCTTTGCGGAATATCATGTTGCTCTTTATGTTTTGCAAGAAGTTGCCCGACCCGCCGACCTTGACGAACTGCATTTCGGCTGGGAGGGCCTTGCGCATGGCGGAGAACAGGAACACTACCACCAGGGCCGCCGCCGCGCTGATGAGGAAGACCACGACCGGCGTTTCGAAGCCGAATAGGCCGGAGCGGAAGCCGAAAAACACAATTAGCCCGGCGAGCATCGTGAAGGCCATGGTCATGCTCCTGAACCGACCGAGCGTCTTGCCCGTGTTGCCGCTGACCGAAAGCGTGATCGCAATGCTGTCGTTCAACGGGACGTACATGTGCATGCCCAGCGAGTATACGAACAGTATGGCAAGCATGACCGAAAAGCCCGGCCTAAACAGCGCCAGGGCGAGGATCCCAGCGCAGAACAGTACCGCCGTCACGCGGGCGCCCTTGATTATGCCGAGTGGCGCAATCACCGCGACGGCGATAATCGATACGACCCCTGGCAGCTCCCTCGGGAACTCGATGAAGCCGCGCTGCTGCGCGTCCACATTGTAGGCCTCTTTAAAGTAGTTTGCCAGGACGGAGTCGCTAAGGCCCATGGCAAGCCCGTAAAACGCCGCAATCACAAAGAAAATAAAAATCGCTTTGTCCAGGGGCGATGACTTCGCGCCGGACTGGATGTCGCCTGATGGCAATTGCCCGTTATTTTTTGACAAGCGCGTTCTCCTTTAGTATATTTGCCGTATCTTTGCCATATCTGAGCCGTATTTTAGCCGTATATTATAAACTGCGCCCGGCCCGGCGGTCGGTCATTGGCCGGCGGCAGTCTTGAACTTCGTCCATACCAAGTCGTGCTCGGCCTCGGCCTCTTCGTCAATGTTTTCGATCATCTCCATATTGGTATTGAAGCCCTGTGGCAGTATCAACAGGTCACTGACCTCGGGCGCGAAATATTTGTTCGCTTCCCTGTTCGTGCTGTAGTAGCCCAGCTCGACGAAACAGCCCGCCGATATCTGCTCGTTAAGGATATAGTTGAGGAACAGGTGGGCCGCGCCGGGGTTCGGCGCCTTGCTCGGGACGAAGCCGGCCATGACGCCAAAGCCGATGCCCTCTTTGGGGAACACGACGCGCAGATCGGGGTTCTCCATCACGGACTCATAGACCTGCGACGTGTACATGACGGCGGCGCTGATCTCGCCCGACAGCAGATCGTCTTGCAACTGGTCGTCCTTGATAAGGCGTATGTTCGGCGCCAGTTCGATGAGCTTGTCGCCGGCGGCGCGTATGTCGTCGAGATCGTTCGTGTTGTAGCTCTTGCCCAGGACTTTGAGCGCCATGCCGTTTATGACGCGGAAGTTGGCTATTATGCCCACTTCGTCGACAAGCGACGCGTCCCACAGGTCCGCATAGCCCGTTATGTCGATGCCGACCGCGGACGGGTCGTACACAATCGTCTGCACGCCGGCGCCGTATGGTACGGTATATTCGTCGGCGGGGTCGTAGAACTGCCCCTGGTACATCGGGTCAATATTCGCGAAGTTGGATATCTGGGACTTGTCCAGCTTCTGCGCCAGGCCCTCCTCTATGACCGTTTCTATGATATAGTCGTCCGCTATTATGAGGTCGTAGTCGCCGCCTTGCGCGGCTTGGAGCCTCGAGAGCATGACCTCGTCATAGTCGAAGTTCACGTAGTTGATGCGGATGCCGTAATCGGCCTCGAATTTGTCGAGGATGTCCTGCGGGAACATGCCCTCCCATGTGAATAGGTTGAGCTGCGTGCCGTCGAGCTCGTCGATTTTGGACGCGGTCGCCTGTGTCGTGGCCGTGAGGAACGCGTCGCGGGGCAGGTCGCCGGAGCCTGCCGGTACCTCTTCCGCAAGCAGGGCGGTCGTCACGGCGGCGGCTGTGGTTGTTGTGGCGGCGGCGGTCGTTGTTGCGGCGGGGGCGGGGGGCGGGGCAGGGGGGGGGGGTTGTTGGGGCGGCGGCGTGTCCTTCGCGGCGGGGGGGGGGGGCGCGGGGGGGCTTTTTTCCC
>WRLR01000262.1 GCA_009777515.1 Oscillospiraceae bacterium
CCCATAATGCCGTCATTATTAACCAAAAAAAGAGGATAAAAGTGTGAAAAGTTTATAATTTTACACTATACCATTTTTTGGCGGGGGGACATATAATTTGTTTACTAAACAGCGAGAGGGGGTTGGCAACGCATGCAAACGAACGGCCTAAGCAGGGAGGAGCGGCTAGAGGTGCTCGTGGATATCGTTATGGCCATGTCCGACGAACTGGTCATGGAGGCGTACCCTTTTGTCGCGCGGCTAGCGTGTCGAAGAAAGCGTGAACGGCGACCAGAACATCCGCGTCAAGCCGCCCCAGCATCTCGACAATTTCCCCCCGAATGACCTCTACGTCCACGAGCCGCCCGCCGCCATCAACAGCGGCGGGTTTTGCTTCGTCGGAGCTATTCGCCGCCATGCCGCTATCATCGGCGGCCGCCGTGGCATGCCCTTCGCCAGCAGACCAGCCGAGCAGCGCGGCCGGTGTCGATCCGAGGTGCGGGGCAAGCCTCATGATTGCGCTGACGGGTATCTTTTTCGTCTTTCCAGTTGCGTATCTCTGGATGGACGATTTGGGAATTCCCGTCAAATCCTCCAAATCTTTATATGTGTAACGGCTACCGCTGATGGCAGTTCTTAGCCTGTCGTTGACTGTCATTTTTACCACGCCTTTCACCTGCCAACATTATACACCAAAAAGCATTGCGAATCAACATTTAATCCCAAAATTGAAAAAGTTTGGTGACATTGACTAAACGTTTTCGCGATTTTTGTGTTGACAGACAACTTGCAAAAATGATATAAATTGCTCAATAAATCCCAATTTAGGGACTACAAGGAGTGGAAATATGGCGAAGCAGGTAATCAATAAGAGATTGCTGAGGAGCAAGATTATGGCGATGGGCATGTCGCAGGAGGAGTTCGGAAGAATGCTTGGTATGAGCAAAAACACTGTGTCCGGCAAGATAAACGGGAGATTGCACCTGTACGTCTGCGAGGTGGTTAAAATGTGCGAAATCTTGGGCATCACGGATTCGACAGAAAAGTCCGCTATCTTTTTGAATGGCGACGCTCAATAATGGGATTGTCGAATTGATATTGGATTACAAGGCAATGGACAAAAAATGATAAGGAGATGACAAAAATGGGGAGCGAAATTCAAATTGAGATGATGAACGTGCAGCAGCTGTCAATGATGCTCAGGGCGTGCGGGATGAAAGTGAGCGAAGCCGTGCTTAGCTCCGGCATTGAGCAGGGTGTATACCCATTTGCTCACTGCATACACACCGATGGCGGCGGCCGTCGGTTCGAGGTCTTCACAAGACTCGTACACGAGTGGATCGATGAGCGAGCAACGCGGCGTTGATACGGGGCCTGCACAACTCATCGAGGACTTACGTGGCTGGCGGGATCCTATACTGCATTACACGGGGGACACAGGCCGGCGGCCGGCTGGAAGAACGGCGGGCCAAGAAAGGGGCAATCAATGAGACTGAGACACGCAATCATGGCGATCATAGTGGGAGCTATGCTGCTGATGCTGATGGGCAGCTCGCAGGCGGGGTGCGAAGACCGCGCGGAAGGGTCGCGGCAGGACACGACCAAGACGATTGAGGTGGCGGGCGATCTGCAGCAGAGGCAGCCAACGCCGACCGACCTGAACTACAGCTTGGAGAGATACAACCTGATCCGCAGGGCGTACTGGGTGAACGGACAGAGGGAGAGGGCGCGGACTCTCCCGTGCCCCATCCCCGACCCGCCGCTGGGGTACGTCGTCCTGTTCACGGGCGGCGGCTCGGTTGTCGGGCGGTTCGTCGTCGAGGGCAAGGTGACGAGCTTGAACAGCTACCTGACCCCGGACAGCGAGTACTATGAAAGGTCAAGCGGTAGAGGGACGGTCAACAACAACTGGCTCGCCGACGTTGACGGGAGCTACGGCTTCAACGACGACGGGGTGTTCTTCTTCACGCCGGACGGCAGGTACATCGAGTGGAGCGGGGCGTACCTGTACAGCGACATACCGTTCATCGTCGACGACCCGATAATCAGGCACGATGCGGCTGGAGGGGCGGTGGCCGACGATGGGTAGGCTGCAAAAGGCCGCGTGCGCGGCAGCCGCGATAGCCGTGGCAGCCATAGTGGCAGCGGCGCTGTTCCTCGCCGCCACGCCGACCGGGCGGTCGATATGGAACAACTGGGTCCACAGGCTGCGGAAGGCCGACGACGCGACGCGCTACGACACGCGGCGGGCGGTCGAGGACGCATGCCGGGCGATGATAGCGAGCCACACCGCCGACAGCCTCACGTACGAGCAGCACCGCTACAGCGACAGCGCGGAGAAGCAAGGCTGGGCGGAACAGGCCAAAATGCGCGCGAACAGGACGGCGGCGGCGTACAACGAATATATCCTCAAAAACTCGTATGTATGGGAGGGCAACGTGCCCGAAGATATCATGCGGTCGCTGAAATACCTTGAATAGCGGCGGCTGGGCCTAGCTTGGCGAGGCGTGGCAAAGGCAGTGCATAGCTTGGCAAAGGCACCGCCGAGCCCGGCTGGGCAACGCATAGCTAAGGCGCGGCAGTGCACCGCTTGGCCAAGGCGACGAATGGCACAGTATGCAGGCGCATTGCGTAGCTGTGTACTGCTTAGCAAAGGCGAAGCACAGCATTGTGCCGCAAAGGCAAAGCAGAGCATTGTAAAGCAAAGGCAAAGCTGTGCTAGGCCGCGCACAGTAAAGGCATCGCTGTGCATTGCAACGGCA
>WRLR01000263.1 GCA_009777515.1 Oscillospiraceae bacterium
ATTGCTGGAGCCGACGCACATCGACATCGACAGCGCCGAAAACGGCGAAGTCGCCGTCAGGATGTTCGCAGAAAGGCCCGACCGCTACGACATCATTTTCATGGATTTGCAAATGCCCGAAATGGACGGCTACCAAGCGTCGCGCGCGATACGCGCCATGCTCGCCCCGAAGGCCGGGTCAGTCCCGATAATAGCCATGACTGCCAATGTATTCAAAGAAGACATAGAGCAATGCTTCGCCGCCGGCATGAACGGCCATGTCGGCAAGCCCCTCGATATAAACGCTGTCCTGGATATTCTGCGCAAGCACTTGCATTGATTAAACAAACTCATAGAACGGGCCGTCATGCTTCCATCGTAATCATACTTCCATCATAATAATTCTTCCATCGCCGCTATACTTCCATCGCCGCCATGCTTCCATCGCCGTCATGCTTCCATTGTCATGTTCGGCTCTTTTTGGCTGTGCAGCCTGTACATTGAAGGGGTCTGGCCGAACTCCTCCTTGAATGTGCGGTTAAACGACGATATGCTCTCGTACCCGACGCTCAGCGCGACGGAGAGTATGGGGAAATTGGTAAGCTGCAACAAAGTCTTTGCCATTTTCATGCGGATCTGCGCAAGATACCGATGCGGCGCGACGCCCATGGCCCTTTTGAACAGCAGCCGAAAGTGCGGCGCGCTCAGCCCGCACTTTTTTGCGAGATCCTCAATAAAAATTTCCTGCGGGTAGTGCTGCGTGATGTGGTCGAGCGCCGGCGAGATGGACGTGAACATGCCGGGCATGAGCGACCGGCGCGCCCCCGCGTCCAGGCACAGCCGTGACAGTTTGTTAATAAATATTGCCAGCATATCTTTTGCAACCAATTGGTACTCATTTTGGCGCTGTTCCAGCTCTTCTAGGATCATCCTGACGATAGGGGCAAGGCTTGTACAATGCTCCGGGCTCACTATATAGGGTATGTGCTGCCTCAACTCCCGGATGCGGTCAATGAACAGGCTGTCGCCGGCAAAAAGCCTGTCAAAATCAACGTCTATAAAATCCCATCTGCTCGGGAACTCATTGGGGCTGCGCGCTATGTGCGGCTGGTTGGGGAATATGAACGATATGTCCCCGGCGTAAAAAGCTATGGCCTCGTTCTCAATGAAAAACGTGCCGCTGCCCTCCAGGCATAGCCCAATTTCATATGAATTGTGGTAGTGGAGGATGGATCGGCTGCTTTTTTGCGTATAGCCAAAATGGGATATAGGGAAATCGTCATTGAGCGAAACATCTGAAAACAGTATTTTGCAGCCATCGGATAATCGTTTTTGCACAGTAAACACTTCCTATTGATAAGAATTAAGCACTTTTACATGATAATATACTAAATGCACAATATAATCAATAGGGGAGGGCATGCATTTGATAAAATCACCATGGATGGGGTGCGCATCCAGTTTGAATCTGGAATGGCGCCAGGCAAAGGAGGAAGGCAGGGATGTTGACGGCTTGAAAGAGCTGTGCGAGCTCATAACGAAAAAGGCGGCTGATGCGGCCGATGTGGCCATTGTGGGGGGAGCGGGCGACGAGGGGGACTACAATGCGATAGCGGACAAAGTGCTCGACAAGCTGCTGTGCGCCAAGACGTTGCCGCAATATCCGTATGTGGAGCCCTCCGGATACGCAGAGATTTTGGCGGCGAGGCCAAAAAACCGGAAAGCGGCTCCCACTGCGCCGCCGCCGCAGGGGCAACTGCGCGACAAGCTGGCCGGCGCGTGGAGCGGCCGCGTCAGCGGCTGCCTTCTCGGAAAGCCCGTCGAGGGCGTGCGCAACGAAAGCCTGACACAGCTACTGAAGCTGACAAACAACTACCCCATGCGCAAATACATCATGAAGAAGGACTTCAACGCCGAGGCGGAGGAGCTGATGGCCGATCGCATAAGGCGCGCGTGGGCCGACTGCATCGACGGGCGCTCGCCCCGCGACGACGACACCAACTACACCGTGCTCGCCCTGAAGCTTTTGGAGACCAATGGGCGCGACTTTGCGCCGGGCAATGTTCTAGACGGCTGGCTAGCCTGGATGCCCATCCGCTCCACGTTCACAGCCGAGTTTATCGCATACCGCAATGCGGCGATGGGCATGGAAGCGCCCCACACGGCGACATACCACAACCCTTGCAGGGAGGGGATCGGCGCTCAAATCCGCGCGGACTTTTTTGGTTATGTAAATCCCGGCAACCCGGAGAAAGCCGCCGAAATGGCTTGGAAAGACGCGAGCGTATCGCATGTGAAAAACGGCATCTACGGGGAGATGTTTGTTGCGGCCATGATAGCCGCCGCCGCTGTCAGCAGCGACGCGGAGCAAATCGTGGAGGCGGGGCTGGGCGAAATCCCGGAACAGTGCAGGCTCAGGCGGGACATCGATCTGGTCCTAAAATGGTACCGCGACGGGCTATCGGCGGACATCGCTGCCCAAAACATTCACAAATGCTATGACGAGAAGAGCGAATTCGGCTGGCTGCATACGAACTCCAACGCGATGATCGTCGCCATGGCGGTGCTATACGGCGGCGGTGATTTTGGCAAGTCCATCTGCCTGGCCGTGCAGACGGGCTATGATACGGACTGCAACGGCGCGACCGTGGGCTCGATTGTGGGGATGATGGTCGGCGCGGGC
>WRLR01000264.1 GCA_009777515.1 Oscillospiraceae bacterium
CCGCCGTCCCCGCCCAACAGCCCGCTGATATCCTCGCCCGGTTCGCCCACGACAGCTATGATTTCGGTAATTGGCACGGACGCGCCCTCCGGCGCCACAATTTTCAACAGCGTCCCGGACGCGGGCGAATCGATGGTAATCACCAGTTTGTCCGTCTCCATCTCAAACAGCGGCTCGCCCGCCCTGACAGCGTCGCCCTCGCCGGCCAGCCAGGCCGTGATAAGCCCCTCGGTCATTTGCAGCCCCTGTTTGGGCATAATAATTTTTTCCGCCATATAAATTGGCCACGCCTTTCAATAATTATCAATTATCATTCAATTAAACTTACATATACAGCAACGCTTTGGCGGCTTCAACGATATCGTCCACCTGCGGCACTACCGCGTTTTCAAGGCCAAGGTTAAAGGGCAGCGTGCACATTTTTGAACCAATCCGCACCGGCGGCGCGTCAAGATACCCGAACGCTTTTTCCGTGACGGCCGCAGCAATCTCCGTGCCAAATCCCATCGTCCTGTGCGCCTCATGCACGGTTATGATACGGCCTGTTTTTTTGACGGACTCCACAATGGTGTCGATATCCAGCGGGACAAGGGTGCGCGGGTCGATCACTTCGGCCTCGATGCCCTCCGCGCTCAATAGCTCGGCCGCTTCCAAAGCCCTCCCCAGATACAGAAAACTGCCGACGATGGTGACGTCCTTGCCCTCCCTCGCAACACTGCACCGCCCGAATGGCACGGTGAAGTCCGTATCGTCGGGCACCTCGCCCTTTGTGGCGTACAGCGCTTTATGCTCCACAAAAACCACAGGGTTATCGTCGCGGATCGCCGTGCGCAAAAGCCCCGCCGCGTCCGCCGGCGTGGACGGGCAAGCCACCTTGATGCCCGGTATGTGCATGAGCAGCGACTCGACGGACTGCGAGTGCTGCCCTGCGTTGCCGCGCCCTATGCCCTGCTGCCCGCGCACGACCAGCGGCACCTTTACTTTGCCGCCGAACATGTATCGCATCTTGGCCGCTTGATTCAGAATCTGATCCATGCACAGGTACATGAAATCCATATACATCAGTTCCACGACCGGGCGCATACCGGCGCTCGCAGCGCCGACCCCGGCGCCGACGAATGTGTTTTCGGAGATGGGCGTGTTGCGCACCCGCTCGGGGCCGAACTCGTCAATCAGCCCCCTGGTGCAGCCGAATATGCCCCCTTGCTCCGCAATGTCTTCGCCCATGACAAACACTGTGCCGTCGCGGCGCATTTCTTCGGCCAATACGTCGCGGATCGCCACCGCGTATGTTTTTATGCTCATATATAAAACCATGCAAAACCGCATGTGTCCCGGCTGTTTGGCATTAATAATCGTATTATTAATGTGGCCTTGGCGGCGCAGTTTTGCCCTTTCATCTATTAATAAAATCGGACGATCGCTGTTCGGCGTTACATGCTTTCGTAGAAAACGCCGTCCATGACGGTGGCGGGGTCGGGTTCGGGGCTGTTCAGCGCGAATTCTACCGCGCGGGCGACGTCCTCGACGGCCCTTTCTTCGAGCTCCTGTAGCTCCGGGGCGGCGGCTATGCCGTTTTGCACAAGATCTGTCTTGAGCTTTTTAATCGGGCATCGCTTCATCCACTCGGCCACATCGTCCCTTGTGCGGTAAACTTCCGGATCTCCCGTCCAGTGCCCTTTCCAGCGGTATGTCTTCGCCTCCAGCAGCGACGGCCCCTCGCCTTTGCGCGCGCGATCAATGCATTTCGCGGCGGCGTCCAGCATGGCAAGGACGTCGTTGCCGTCGACCGAATATCCGGGCATATCGTAGCCTGCGGCGCGATCCGCGATGTCCTTTACGGACGTCGACTGGCTCACCGGCACGGATATGCCGAACCCGTTGTTTTCGCATACGAACACGACCGGAAGCTTCCACACCGACGCCAGGTTCAAAGACTCGTGGAACGTCCCCTGGTTGGACGCGCCGTCGCCAAAGAACGCCACAGTGACATATTTGTCCCCTCGGAGCTTTTGCGCCAGCGCGCCGCCCACGGCGATGGGGATGCCGCCGCCGACAATGGCGTTGGCGCCCAGATCGCCCTTTTCGAGGTCGCATATGTGCATCGATCCGCCCCGCCCCCTGCAAAACCCTGTCTCCTTGCCCATCAGCTCCGCAAACGCGCGGCCAAGGTCGCGGCTTTTTGCGATGCAGTGCCCATGCCCCCTGTGCGTGGAAGTGATGTAATCGCTGTCGTCGAGCAACGCCATGACCGACGCAGCAATAGCTTCCTCCCCCGTATACAGATGCATAGAGCCCCTGAGTTTGTTTTCTTGAAATAGACGGAACGCCGCTTCTTCAAACTCCCTGATTTGATTCATGACATAATAGATGTCGACCAGCATTTCCTTGGAATACGATTGCAAAACTTTGGAAATCAATATATAACCCCCCCTATGCGAGAACTTCTGATAATATATCCGCAATATGCGCCGTGCTCTGTGCGATATGGCAGCCTGCGTCGCGCAGGGCCTTCTCCTTGCCTTCTGCGCCGCCTTTGCCGCCCGCACCGACTATTGCGCCCGCATGCCCCATGACGGCGCCTGTCGGGGCGCTTTTGCCCACAATCAGCGCGACCACGGGCTTTGACACATGCGGTTTTATG
>WRLR01000265.1 GCA_009777515.1 Oscillospiraceae bacterium
AGTCCATTTGGGACACATGGACAAAGGTATCGCCCAATGTGCGAGGCATGTATTTGTTTACTTGCGCTATGACGGTTTTCGCTTGTTCCGCAGCCGTTTTGCCATAGTCGACTGATACGCCGCAACTGCAATAACCGTGGTCATCAGGCGGGCAGACGTGTATGATCGCCACATCGAGCGGGAGCGTACGGTAAAAAAGGTTGGGGATCTGGGAGAAAAAACATGGCGTAAAATCGCCGTGTCCGGCTTTGATCGTACCGCGCGTCGCGGCGCCGACAAAAACGGAGTTATGCATGAAGTACGGCTCCATCCCCGGCTGCGCATATTCCGACTTTCCCATTGATACCATATGTACGATTTCCACGTCCCGGTACGCTTCCTTGTTTTTCACCATGGCGTCTATGATATGCGTAGGTTCTCCAACAGCGTGGGCTGTGGCGAGCCTGTCACCTGACTTGATTCTCGTGACTGCTTCTTCCGCCGTCATGAGGCGTTCTTTGTAAACGGTTTTCCAATCCATAGGCTTTATTACCTCCAACATTTAAATATATTAGCTCGACAATCACCACAGTATTATATCTCAGAGTCGATTTGTTGACAAGGTATTGTTAGTGTGATACACTTTTTAAATCTTTTAGTCTGATGAAATGGTCGTAATTTATATGAAAAAACGCATTATTGTCCTTCTTCTGGTCATTTGCCTGTCCATAGGCATGACAATTCACGCGATGGGCGGCGCCCGCCTTTCAAACTTCTATCCGCAGCGTGCATATCATGGTCAGTTTTCCGACGTGCCGCCAGGCGCGTGGTATTTTGACAGCGTAAAGAGCGCTTATGAATACGACTTGATGAACGGGGTTGATGCAGTCACATTCAATCCCGACGGAAGCCTGACTATTGCCGAGACTATCGCGCTCGCGGCTAGTATTCATAAAATTTACCATACGGGATCGAAGGAATTCGGGGCTGGCTCGCCGTGGTATCAGCCGTATGTCGATTATGCCTTGAGCAATGGGATAATTGAAGCGGAGTTTGCAAACTATAACGCGGCGGCAACCAGGTCCGATTTTGCGATGATGGTTGCCTACGCATTGCCTGATGAGGCGCTGACGCCTATCAACCGAATTGCCGATGGTGCCATTCCGGACGTTTTGGAACACTACAGTTACGGCTACGCCGTCTATAAACTATACAGAGCCGGGGTTTTCACCTCTTCCGACGGCGAAGGGACGTTTCACCCGGGGAGAACGCTCAGCCGCGCCGAGGCTGCTACAATCATAATGCGCGTCGTCAACGCTAATTCGCGCCAGACCGTTCGTCTTAATAATCCTTTGACCCCGGAGCAGATATACAAAATGGCGTCGCCTGCCGTGTTTTTCGTTGAAGTATTCGACGGCGACGGCAACGTGTTAAAGACCGGGAGCGGATTTTTCATCTCGGACACGGGCATTGCCGTGACGAATTACCATGTGATAATCGGGGGGGACAACGCAAAGATCACTATGGAAAACGGGGATATACATGATGTCCTTGGTGTATATGGGTACTTTTGGAAAAACGACTTGGCGCTCGTACAAATAGATGTCAATGGTGTTCCTTATCTCGAATGCGCCGATTCTTCAGCGATTCTCACGGGCGCGACGGCGTATACGCTCGGCAGCCCCCTTGGCCTGAGCGGGACGTTTTCCAGAGGCATAATATCCCAGGCGCTTCGAGAAATAGAGGGGGTTGAGTACATCCAGCTTGATGCGTCGATATCGAGCGGGAGCAGCGGCGGGGCGCTTCTCGATGCTGCCGGCCGTGTCATCGGCGTCACTAGCGCCACGGCGATTAGCGGGCAGAATATCAACTTGGCCATGCCTATAAATCTTATAAACGACCTGAGCCGCGACTTGCATGTCCCGCTAGAATCGATTTTAGTAGAGGTGGAATACTACCCGGATCATTTCCCGACGCCTGATTTCGGCGCGCATTTCGGCTTGAGCGTTTTCAACACAAGCACTTCGCGAGGCAGCATGATTTACTCGTACCGGGTGAGAGATTTGCCGGGCGAAGTCGGGGACGTCGTCGACGAGTACGCGCATCTGCTTGAGCAAAACCTGTTCATTTTTTGGGGATATTATACAAACGAAGGCGTTGAATACAAGCAGTACTTCAACTCGCAGCACTATATCGTCGTTGGCATTGGCATTGAAACGGTCAATACACAGGAATGCGTATCGATTTATATAAACTAGGAGTTAGTAATGGTTATTGACTGGTCATATGTTGTAGCGACTTTGCTGATCGTGACGAGCATAACATATTTTGTTATCGGCACGTCGACTTATTCGGCGGACAAGAAATCGAAAGTCCGCCAAAAGTATATTGTCGCGGTTACATTCCTTGCAATATGGAGTCTTGGTTTCGGTGTTATGACGATTGCAGGCGACGAGGGAATGGCTCGTTTGTTCTGGTCGATAGCTTTTGTTGCAAGCAGCATGTTTTTTCCAAGTTGGGTCGGTTTTCTATTATATTTGACATCGCACAGCTCTAAACGGATGGATCGCCTAGTCAGTTTATTGTATTTGGCTTCCGCCTTCTTCGCGTCATTATGCATTGTTTCAAGCGACATTGTATTTATCAATACGGATTTTGGCTA
>WRLR01000266.1 GCA_009777515.1 Oscillospiraceae bacterium
CTCCACCTCCGTCGCCGCCGCCCCCGCCGCCGTTGATCGCTCCCTCGACCTCTCGCACATCATCGCTTTTATCCACCAAAGCCACATTTGCGCCCTTGTCCGCGAACATGAGAGCAATCGCCTTGCCTATGCCGCTAGCCGCGCCCGTTATGATCGCTGTCTTGCCGGCCAGCCTATAGTTTATATCAAAATTCTCTTTATACGGTATCCCCATTTTCTCTCCCTCCCCTGTTACACTGCAGGCTTAAAAGCCAAATCGACGACTGCCGACTCAATAGCGCCCGGCCCCCCGTCCAGCCAGTCCATGATGAGCGCGCGCGGGATGATGACAGGCATCCGGTCATGGATTTCCTCCAGCCCGTTGTCGGCGGCCCTTGTCAATATGACAAAGCTCCGCAGGGGGCTGCCCTTCTCCTGGCGGTAGCATCCGGCGAAAAAAATGGCCTCCCCCGGCTTATATATTTGGTACCGGATTTTTTTGTCGCCATCGCGCTTCCATTCGTAATAGCCGCTCGCCGGTATTAAACAGCGGCTTTCCTGCATCGCCCTCCTGAACATGGGCTTTTGCAATGCCGTCTCGCTCCACGCGTTGATGATAGACTTTTTATCAAAGCCCGTAAACCCCCACTTCATCGGCACATACCGATCCGCCCCCGTCCGCACCGGGACGACATTTGTAGGGAACATTTCGCCCTGTATTTTGAGCGGAATCGGCTCAGAAAACGCGCGCACGATTTTTTCCGCCTCCTCGCCTATATCGCGCAGCTCGTCTTCCTCAATCGCAATATAATACCTGCCGCACAAAAATGATCGCCCCCTCTCGCATTGCCTATATTATACATTATTTTATCCCCTATAATATTTTCAAAAAAAGGTATGGCAATTTATCCATACAGCAAAAAACCCTTGACCGCGCCCTTGGGGCGCAGTATATGATGGTTGCGGAGGTGGAAACTATGTATGCGTCCGGCCGGTTTTCCGGCATGTTCCGGGTATCAAAAAAGCTCTTGCGCCATTATCATGACATTGGATTACTTTCGCCCGAAAGGGTTGACCCTGCAAACGGGTACTATTTTTACGGACAGGCAGAATATGAGAAAATGAAATTAATCATGTTCCTGCGCGCGCTCCATATGCCGCTGTCCGATATTAAAATACTGGCAGAGCTGCCCAGGGAGCAGTGGGGAGAGGGCATCCACCGCCAACTAATAGCGATACGCGGGCAGCGGCGCGATCTCGCACGCGTCGAAGCGGAACTGGAATCACTGGAAAAGCAAATAACAAAAGGGGGACTAATTGACATCATGGATAAAAAAACCGAATATATTATACGCACAATTAATATAGCGGAGGATATTTTAGTCATAGGCCGCGGCGCCCGCATCAAGCATGGCAGCCCGGAGCACATGCCTACCATTAGGCGCCTCATCGAAAACTTTTTTGGGGACGACGTTCCCGCAATGGTACCGAACCGCCACGAACCGGCCATGCGCTTTGGCATATGCGCCGAGTATGACCCAAAAACCCATGAATTCACCTATATGATGGGCGACCAAGCAACGACGCCCGCCGCCACCAACGCTGCCTCTACCAACGCTGCCGTCACCAACGCTGCCGCCACCACCGCCGCCCCGCTGCCCGACACGCTGCGCAGCTATGTGATACCCGCCGGCGACTACGTCTGCGTTACTTTCTCCGCGCCCGACATAGAAACGATAACAACAAAAGCGCTCGGGCCAGGCTACGACGAACTGTTCAGTTGGCTGGGGAGCTCCACCGAATGGGAGAGCGCAGTCCACGGGGAAGCATACGAAGTATACGACGATAAACGCTTCGAAGTCGCCTCATGGCCCGAAATGGACATCTGGGCGCCCATCAAAAAAACAAAAAAAAGATGCATATAGCCTATCTTATATTAATATGCTTGTTGTTGAGATTAATTCTAAATTTTTTTATTTATATTGCTCCACTAACAGCATCATTCCAGTATGTCTTGTGTTGGTATTTTATCGTTTCGTCTGTTTTTAATAAATCCACATATTTTTCAATAAAAATAGCCGGGTTTTCAAGAAGCCTCAAGTAATAATTTAATCGTTGGATAAACACCGTTCACAATCACCTGACAGCCGTGAATCCCTGCTATCCGCGCTATTTCCTCATTGATACCAATCCAGTCAGCGTTATCCATGTTAGCTGTTGTGAGTAAATAATATCTATCAGTTTTGTATACTTTGAATTTTTCGTATGCATCAGCTATTAGTTGTCGCATTATAACTATTCCATGTTTAATTTCCACGCCTTCATATGCGCTTCCATCCCTATTATTAATGTCTATGTCGCCTATTCGCCCAGACTGCCTATCTGCTGAGGTATGGCTCTCAAGGTTGCATAAATATTTATCTTTGTAGCGTAAAACCTCTGTCATCATACACTCATACGCTGCATAAACCGCCAGTGTCGGCAACCGGGACGCTCCCGGCCCAGAGTATCTTGCAGTAAAATGCTTTTCCAGAAGAGCCACTATTGCCGATATTGACAGGCTATGTGGCTTGGCCAGCTCTACATTCATGCTATCGCGTTTTA
>WRLR01000267.1 GCA_009777515.1 Oscillospiraceae bacterium
CGAACAGCCTCGCCCATGCGTCCAGATCGGACGTGCAGTTGTTGCCATGCACCATCGCGACGGGCTTGCCGTCCGGGGTCGTGATCATGTCGATTTCCGGATATATCTTTGAGAGCGGCTTTTCGATGACAGCCATCGCGAATATGGACGTGCCGGCCGAAACATTGCCGGTCATCGTGGCCACGCTGTTTGTCGCTACCATGCCGGTGGGGCCGTCCCCCTCCGGCGGGCACATCGGGACGCCGGGCAAAAGCGCGCCGCTTGGATCCAGCAGCCGCGCCCCGTCGGCTGTCAGCGAACCCGCGTCCTCGCCCGCTATCAGCGCTTTTGGAAAGATGGATTTTATTTTCAGGTTGCCATGCCCGCATTTTTCCATAAGCGCGTCGAATTTTTGGACCATACCGGCGTTGTAGTCGTTGGCTTCGCTGTCGATGGGGAACATGCCGGAGGCGTCCCCGATGCCGATGACCTTGCGCCCTGTCAGCTTCCAGTGGACATAGCCGGCCAGGGTCGTTATGTACGCGACTTTGCCCAGGTGCTCCTCGCCGTTCAGGACAGCCTGGTACAGGTGCGAGGCGTTCCAACGAATGGGCAGGTTGTGATGGAGCAGCTCTGTAAGCTCGGCTGCCGCTTTCTCCGTATTCGTGTTGCGCCACGTGCGGAACGGCACGAGCAGCTCGTCATCGGCGCCGAACGCCAGATAGCCGTGCATCATGCCGGAGACGCCGAACCCGGCAAGCTTCGTCAGCGGCTCGCCGTAGCGCTCCATGACGTCGCGCGAAAGCTCGGCGAAACTGTGGGCGAGGCCCGCCCACACATCGTCGAGGCTGTATGTCCAATATCCGCCCTCGAGCTTGTTCTCCCAGTCAAAGTTGCCCGACGCGATCGGCGCGTGGCCCTCGTCGATCAGCACGGCCTTGATGCGTGTCGACCCCAGCTCAATGCCTAGCGAAGCCCCGCCCTCCCGTATGGTTTTGGCCGCATCGGCCGCCGCCGCCGCCGCCGTCGTTGCCGATGACGCCGCCGCCGCAGCATTATCTTTATTTTGCGCCATAAAATACCCCTTTCCGAGCGTTTTATAATATTATCGCATGATTCATTTTATTATAGGAATTATACCATCATTTATATGGCGCTTCCATTTGCATGTTTTATCGCGTATTATTATGCGTGTATGGGCCAGAATGTTTTTTGCATTAATTTCATATAAATATTCGCGTTGATGCGCATGATGGATAAAATTTGATCATGAGGGAGGCAATCGTAATTATGTTTAAGGCGACGTTTGATTCATTGTATGGGTACGAGTGCCCGGACTGGTTCCGGGACGCGAAGTTCGGGATATGGAGCCACTGGGGGCCGCAGAGCGTGCCGATGTGCGGGGACTGGTACGCGAGGAACATGTACATCCAGGACAGCCCGCAGTACCTGTACCACTTGCGCCACTATGGGCATCCGTCCAAGTTCGGCTATAAGGACTTGTGCGCGCTCTGGAAAGCGGAGAAGTTCGATCCGGAAGGGCTGATGGATCTGTACTACAAAGCGGGGGCGCGCTATTTCGTGGCGCAGGCGATGCACCACGACCATTTTTTCAACTATGACTCGAAGCTGAACCGGATGAATTCGGCCAAGGTCGGCCCGATGAAGGACATCTGCGCCCTGTGGCACAAGGCCGCGAAACGCCATGATTTGCCGTTCGGGCTTACGGAGCATCTGGGCGCGACGTTTTCGTGGTGGAAGGTGAACAAATGGAGCGACGCATACGGGCCGTTTGCCGGCGTGCCGTACGACGGCAATGACCCCGAATACCGCGATTTTTATATGGACAACTATGAGCACGCCGGGGATTTGAACACGGCGTCCAGCCCATGGTACACAAAGAACGAGAAGCACCATGCATACTGGCTTTCGGTGTTCAAGGAGATGGTGGACAGCTTCGCGCCCGAGCTGGTGTACTCGGACGGCTCGCTGCCGTTCGGCGACCACTGGCATACGGGCGACCAGGGCACGGGGGCGGGCGATGGCGGCGGAGGCGCGTACAGGCACGGGCTGGAAGCGGTGGCGTACCTGTACAATGCGTCGATCGGTAAGAACGGGAAGAACAATGCCGTGTATCTGCAAAAGGACAGGCGGCCGGAAATATACAGCGTCGGGATAGTGGACATCGAGAAGAGCCAGCTCCCGGGCATCGCGGACAGGCCGTGGCATACGGACACCTGCATCGGCAACTGGTTCTACGACGCGAAGATGCCGTTTAAGAAACCGGGGCATATTGTGGAGATGATCGTCGACATCGCGTCCAAGAACGGCACGATGCTTTTGAACATATTGCAGTTGCCGGACGGGTCGATTGACGATGAGGCGAAGTATATACTGGACGAGCTGGCCGCGTGGTTCGGCGTCTGCGGCGAGGGGCTGTACGGCACGCGCCCGTACAAGGTGTTCGGGGAAGGCAGCGCGAAAGTGCTTATCGAGGGCTTCCGCGAGGAGCGGACGGCGTGGGGGTTCGACGATTTCCGCTATACGGCCAAGGGCAGCTATGTGTACGCGTTTGTGATGGATGCGGA
>WRLR01000268.1 GCA_009777515.1 Oscillospiraceae bacterium
CCGGCGGTCTTTCGCCTAGGCAGCCGAAAAAATCCACTACAATATTTGTACACTTACTTTGAGAATGGACTACTAGCGGGTTCGCGCCGCACTTCGTTTGCAGTTCAGGGCTTACAGCTCAAGGGTTGCCAGACCCGCTAAAATAAATATCGCCCCCAAAAACGCAGGGAAACGCTTGAAAATCAAACGTTTCCCTGTCAAAGCGCCCCCTAAGATGGTATAATGTTTTTGCAAGAAAACTAAACCGAAGGCATCTTTTTTCACTATTGGTCCAGCAGCTCGCTGAAGTCCGGGACGATGAAGCGGATGACGTTCGTCAGGAACTGCGCCGCCTCGGCCCTGCTCAGCTCGCCTTTTGCGTTCAGCGCCCCGCCCGATCCGATGACCAGGCCGTTCGCGACCAGCTCCGCCACGGCTTCGAGCGCGTCGGGGTCTATCTCGTCCGCGTCGGAAAAAACGTCAAGCGAGTCAAGGCTGTCTTCGCCGGGGATTATGAGGTAGAACTGGCGCAGCGCCTCGTAGGTCATTACGAACATCTCCTGGCGCGTGATGACGTCGCGCGGGCCGAACGTCCCGTCGCCGCGCCCTTCGGTTATGCCAAGCGAGGCCGCCGCGAGGGCGCTTTCGTAGTACCATACGCCTTCGGAGACGTCGCTGAAGGGCATGGCATCGTACTCGTCGGAGCTGTAGTCCATCATGCGTATGAGCATCGTCGTGTACTCGGCGCGGGTGAGGGAGCGGTCGGGGGCGAACTCGCCGTCGTAGCCGACCATTATGCCGCGCGCAGCCATGAAGCGGGCGGCGTCTTCCATCCAGTGGCCTGCGACGTCGCCGAAGCCCACGGGGTTGGCCTTGACGTCGTACTCGCCCTCTTCGTTGACCAGAGTGTAGACCAGGCCGCCGCGCATGAGGCTGCGGGGCATGATTTTCTCGCTGCCGTCCTCAAGTACCCTGTAGGCGACCCAGTCGTCGCCTTCGCCGCCGTCCGGTATGCCGAGGATGAGGGGCGAGTCGTATACATACCAGACAAGGGAGTCGCCCTCGGCGGCGACGCTCAGGATGGCGCTGCCTTTTTCCAGCATGTATGTGATCATCGTGTCGGGGTTGAAGGTGAACTCCTTGCCGTGCATCTCGATCGTAACGCCGCCCTCGCCCGAATAGCTCAGAGCCGCGAGCTCGATCATGTTCTCGCTGGTTATCGCCATGAGGCCCAGCCCCTCGCTATATACGAGCAGCGTCGCGCCGAGGTTCTCCACGAACCAGCTCAGCGGTATGTTGAGTTCCAGCTTGTCGAGGCCGTCGGGCATAATGAGGACCATCACGCCGTTTACAGCGTTTGCCCAGAGGTCGTCGAGGTCGCCTGAGGTAAGCGTCTTGGAGCCGGGGTTTTTGTCGGGCGGCGTCTGCGGGGGCCCGGGAGGAGGCAGTTGCGGGCCGCCGCCGCCCCCGCCGCCGCTGCTGCTGACCGGGGTGATGCTTTCCAGCGTCGCGATCAGGCTGTTAGATTCCGTTGTGATGTTAAAATTGTAGTCGCTGCCGCCTATCCGCAAGGTTTTGCTGCAGGTTACGGTGTTGGAAACACCCTCAATTAGGGTGACCACGTCGCCTACGCCCAAGAAAAAGCCGGACCCCGAGAGGGCGAAGTTGGGAGTACCTGGGGCAGCAATCTGTTTGCCGTCGACTTCAAGCAATGTATCCCCGGGCCCCGCGCCGGTAAGGTCGAACTCATAATTGGCGACGCTATAGGAGGTTTTATCTGTTGGGCTGGAGAAGTTGAGGGAATAATTGACTCCTACAACGAGCGTGCCGGTGACATTGAGGCTTGCGGTCCCGCCCGTGCCGGGTACAGCTCCTGTCGCGCTGTCGGCGCCCCCGATAAGGTGGAGTTCGGGGGATCGCAGCTTTCCGGCTACGCTTAATGCCGCGTTGCCTCCATCGCCGCCGGGTTGAGTCATTCCGCCAAGGACACCATTCCCGCCGGCGCCTCCTCTAATTGTTACCGTATCTGCTTCGAAACTATAGCTCGCGGAGGCTGTAACCGTTGCGTTGCCGCCGGGGCCGCCCTGTGCATAATCATCGGTGGTCGAGATACGTGCGCCGCCAGGCGCCGCAACGACCGTGTAATTAGGGGGATCGGAAGCAAAAGTGCTGCCTGCAAATAAGACTGTCGCCGCAGCGCCGGCCGTCGCGCCGCCGACGGCATCGCAGCCGCCGTTGCCGCCGGTGCCGCCTGTGATGCTCAAGTTCGCCTCGGCGGCGAATGCCACGAGGTCGCCCGCCGCGGAGGCGGCAAGCGCACCGGCGACGAGCATTGCAAGCGCGGCCTTCCGAGCCCTGCCCGCGCTTCTTCTTTGCTGTCTGTTCATGTGGGTATTCCTTTCATTAACTAAAGCTTGTAGCTATGCATTATACTGCATTTTGCACTCCACGTCAATTGATTTCACACGTTTTGGCATCTATTTTACGTATTTTTAATATATGGGGCGGTCACAGTTCGGCGGACAAAACGATACCGCCTGGACTGCAGCTACCGTAGTGCAAGTGGTTTTCGATGTTTCACCGC
>WRLR01000269.1 GCA_009777515.1 Oscillospiraceae bacterium
AACGCTGCCCGGGCATTCGGGCATATATGATTTTGTAACGCGCAAGTTTGTGCCATATTACACAATCGGCGAAATGGAATGGTATTATATGTACAACCGTATTTATGAAACGCTCCCGCCGCCTCGCAGATAGGCAATGGTGGCGGGTACCGGTTGGTGGCAGGCGGGCTGGCGCAGGCAAAACGGGTGCGCCTGCCCGCTTGCGATGCCGGCCTCGCACTGATTATTAATTAATTTGCCGGGAATCGGGGGGCAATCAATGAAAGCGTTGTCAGATTACAGTTTTCTCAAAGGTTTTAACCATGAGCCGGACTTTGGCTCCTACACCCATGAACAAGCCGAACGCGAACTCGGGTATGCCGAAAGGCTTGGGCTCAATAGTTGCAGGCTGTTTATGCGGTACCGCTTTTGGAAAGATGACCGCGAAGGTTTCTTAGCAAATCTCCGCGATTTTGTCCGTACAGCTTGGGCGAAAGGCATTTCGACGACCCCGATTCTTTTGATGGCGTTTTATACAGATGACCAAGCGCCTATCAACCGCGCGCCGGGCGCGGAGTTTCCGTTTCCCGGTTGTTATTATGAAGAAAACTACCATTTGAGCGAAGCATATGTCGCCGATGTGGTCAATCTGCTCAAAGACGAACCGGGCTTGCTGTTTTGGGATATCATCAACGAGCCCAGTTGGAACAGGAGCATCAGGAATTTGCCTGAAGGCGAGGAGAAGTCGCGAAAGTATGCATTGGTCTGGAAATATGTCAAACATATTATAAATCATGTCCGCAAATTGGATCCGGTAAACGCGCTGGGCATCGGCCACACATTCATCGAGGATACCGAACTCAGCCAAACGGGCGAAGTTGTGGATGTGATCCTATTTCATGATTACCGGGAAACGCGCGCCCGCATCGAGGCTACTTGCAAGCGTGCGCTGGAGCTATCCGCAAAATATGGCAAGCCTGTGATAAACAACGAGATGGCCTGCCTGTGCCGTTCGAATCCATATGACTTATCAATAGAAATTCATGACAAATATAAAATAGGCTGGTATATCTTTAAACTCATGGTGGAAGAAGGGATGTGGCAAAAAGTGCACGGCATCTGTTACGCCGACGGCACTGTGAGGGATCCATCCATCGTGGCTGCGATACGCGGGTTCTTCAGGAATCGCGGGGATTCGGCTGTATATCCCGACGTGAACCAGGAACACCATGTGGACAAGGCCATCGCCTTCGCGAAGGAAAAGCTTGATGCCAGAGCCGGCGCGCCCGAACTGCTCGAAGCAGCCGAGTACATTGCCAATTCATTGGAATGCGGCGAACTCGTGCCGATGGCATATCCGCCGAGCGCCAAAATTGCCGCATTTCGGGATTGTGGCGATCCTGATCTGCCGGAGATCCGCGCTTGGCTTTATTCATTGATTGAAACAGCGCGCGCGGCGTGCCAGATTGTATAGCCAAATTTTTTGTATAAGATTCAAAGGGGGGCATTAAGCTACATGTAATTATTTTCAGTTATCACAGGAAGAAGAACGCCCCCCTCTACGTAAAGCGTTGTACCTGTTATGTATGATGCTGCGTCTGAGGCCAGAAACTTGCATACGCCCCCGATTTCATCTGCCGAGGCGAATCTCTTGAGGGGAATGCGTGAGTTGATGATCTCCGCGCGCTTGGCGCCCTCGACCCGCCGGTGCTGCCAGCCGGTATCTATGTATCCGGGGGCGACGCATACCACCCTTATTTTATAGTTTGCCAAATCAAGCGCCATAGACTGCGTTAAACGGCACACAGCAGCTTTTGCCGCCGCATATACAGTGGCGCTTGGCCATGTACCGATTGAATGCACCGACGATATGTTAATAATTGTGCCACCATTATTAAAATCTGCCATCTTTTGCGCGGCGGCTTGCGAAGTAAAATACAATCCTTTGAGATCGGTGTCCATGACTTCGTCGTACTGCGCTTCGGTGGTTTTGAGAAAATCATGAAACCTGGTTACGCCGGAGTTGTTTACAAGCACATCAAAGCGCCCGAAGTCGTCCGCGAACCCATCCATCATACGTGCCGTAGCCTTGATGTCGCGGACGTCGCATTTATACGCCTTCGCGCGGCCACCCATATCTTTTATGCGCCTGACGGTGTCAAGGGCACCTTCCTCGCTGTTGACATAGCTGATCCCAACGTCATATTCCTCTGCCAAAGCCAGCGCGATCCCTTTTCCGGTCACCTTTCCGGCGCCGGTTACGAAAGCAGTCTTTTTCATAATAAAATAATAAACCCCTGTAAATGTTTTGTTAATCTTGTAATGATTATATACTTTATATATATTAATTTATATGCGAAATTCAAATGAAAGCAGGATAAATGTGTATGTTTACAATCGGGAACGAGCCGGTAAAGGTTTGCCTTGGCGCTATATCGGAAAATACGCTGCGGGTTTCAATATTGCCTGTAGGGGAGTCTGTCGCGGAAGTTTTTTCGGCTATCGATTTGGATAAACGCGATTGGGACATGCCTTCTATCTCGCTGACCGAGGCCGGGAGCGCGTCGCCATATATGATTGGCT
>WRLR01000270.1 GCA_009777515.1 Oscillospiraceae bacterium
TTATGGCCGCCTGAACTGGAAAACCATCCGCGAGAGCACCGCCGAACTGCTGCGGCAGGAAGGATTGCCCTATTCCCCCGATACGAAGCTGCGCGATCTCACCGTCTCCGACATCCAGATGCTCGAAATAACAAAGGCCGTCTCAAAAAACAGCACTATCATAATAATGGACGAGCCGACGAGCGCCATAACTCAGAGAGAGGTCGAAGTCCTGTTCGATAAGATACGGACGCTCAAAGAAAGAGGCGTCAGCATAATTTACATATCGCACAAACTGGACGAGGTTTTCAGAATAGCCGACGACATAACGGTTTTCCGCGACGGCAAATCCGTGGGCACCAAACCGGCGTCCGAACTGGACATTGACACGGTCATCGCAATGATGGTCGGGCGCAAACTGGAAAAAAGCTATCCTAAAGAAACCGTCCCTATTGGCGAGGTACTGCTGGAAGTAGAGGGGCTGTCCGGGGAAAAATTCTCGGATGTAGGGTTTAACGCGCGCAGAGGGGAGATAGTGGGTTTCTCCGGCTTGATGGGGGCGGGGCGTACGGAGGTAATGCGGGCGCTCTTCGGTCTGGACCCCATATTCTCCGGCAAAATCAGAGTGTCCGGGCGGGATGTGAACGTCAGGCATCCGTCGGACAGCATCAGGAACGGCATGATAATGCTGTCTGAAGACCGCCGGCGGTACGGGATCATATCGATGCGGAGCGTCAAGGAAAATTGCTCGCTCGCCGCCCTTGCGCGTATGATTTACAGTGGACGGCTCCACGCGCGCGAGGAAAACTCGATAGTCGGAAACATTTTCGAGAGGATGAGTGTAAAAACGCCCACGCTCGACACGCCGATAGGCTCCCTCTCCGGCGGCAACCAGCAGAAGGTGCTGCTCGCAAGGTGGATGCTGCGCGAGCCGGATGTGCTGATTTTGGACGAGCCCACGAGGGGAATCGACGTCGGCGCAAAATTCGAGATATACCGGCTGATGACGGAACTCGTCAATGCCGGCAAAGCTGTGATCATGGTTTCGTCCGAATTGCCGGAACTGCTGGGAATGTGCGACAGAATATACGTCATGTGCCAGGGTGCGGTCACCGGCGAGCTGAGTCATGACGAATTTTCGCAGGAACTGATAATGAAATACGCCACAGGTTCAATGGAACAAGCTGGGAGGTATAAGAATGGCGCAGCATAGTTACTCAGGTCAAACCGATATGAAACAGAAAATCGGCAATATAATGCAGAAACAAGGTATTTTTCTTGTCTTGGCGGTTCTATTTGTAATCTGTTCGCTGAGTAATCCGAATTTTCTGTCGTTCACCAACATATCCAACATATCGCGGCAGTTGTCCGTTACGACGATAGTCGCTTTCGGTGAAACGATATTGATTATATGCGGGATGATAGACTTGTCGGCGGGTTCGGTCATAGCGCTGTCCGGCGTCCTGTCGGTGGCGGCCTTCAAGGCAACCGAATCGCTGCTGCTGGCTATGGCGGTCGGGATTGCGATAGGCGTCATATGCAACATGATCAACGCAGGGATGATAACCAACTTCAAGGTACCGCCCTTCATAGCCACGCTCGCCATGCAGACGGTCGCGCGCGGGGTGGCTCTGTTATACACGAGGGGACAGAACATCCTGCGCCTCGGCAGATTCACCGTATACGGTCAGGGCAGTATTGGGGGTATTCCCACGCCGATAATCTTCATGGTTTGTTTGTTTGTCGTAACCTGGTACATTCTGAAACATACAAGATTCGGGCGGTCGATATATGCCATCGGCGGCAACCAGGAAGCGGCGGCGGCGTCCGGTATCAACGTGAACCGCATCAAGTACAAGGCGTTTTTCTTTCACGGAGTGCTCGTCGGAATCGCGGGCGTGCTGTTTATGAGCCGTGTTAACGCCGGGCTGCCGAATGGGGCGATAAACTTCGAGTTCACGGCTCTCACCGCGGCCATAATCGGAGGCACGAGTTTCTCCGGCGGCATCGGCACGGCTTCCGGAACTCTGGCCGGAGCTTTCATAGTCGGTTTCCTCGACAACATAATGAATCTCACGGGAGTGGACAGCTACATCCAGCAGATAGTGCGCGGCGCGATAATCGCCCTCGCCGTGATGTATGATATATGGGCAAAGGGCAGGCGCCGCAGCCGCACATAGACGTGAAAGCGGCAGGCGCCGCGTTTGCGAATACAAAAATTTTTAGGAGGTAGAGAGTAATGCGGAAACACGTATCAATGATTCTCACCCTGGTTCTGGCCCTGACATTCGTCATGGGCGGAGTAGCGCAAGCGGCGACGTACCGCGTGGCGTACATCGCAAGGGAGCAGGCCGACGCGTTCGCGGCATGGCTCGCCAACTCGGTCATAGCCGAGGCGGCAAAGTATCCAAATATCGAGCTCTCCGTGTTTAACGGTGAGTCCAACGATGAAAGGCAAAACGGCATGATCGAGAATGCCATCACCAACAGGTTCGACGTCATCATCGTTCAGCCGAACAACGGCGAGGCGCAGAGACCGTACGTCGAGCAGGTGGTGGAGGCCGGGATCTTCGCCAT
>WRLR01000271.1 GCA_009777515.1 Oscillospiraceae bacterium
CCACCTCGTATTCAGATCACGGCAAATACGGCGAGGCGGTGGAGGCGCTTATTGTATTGGGCTGCTCGGTAGCCGAAGCGAACAGCATTGTTTCGGGTGTTTATAAGGAAGAATTGCCGCTTGAAGACATAATCCGCCGCGCGCTGGCTGAACTTGGGGGATAAGGGCTTTATGTATAAAAGGATGAAATTGATATGCTGCGATGTATTATTCCGGATGGCTTGCCTTGCCGCGTCGCGGTCGCGAAACATCATTGACCTGGAGTTTACACCATTGCAGTCGCATACAGAACCCGACCAACTGCGAAAAGAGATTCAGAAGCTTATTGACAAGGCGGACGCCGACGGTGTGTATGAAGCGATATTGCTCGGATATGGGCTCTGCGGCAACAGCACGGCGGGGCTTTCGGCGCGCGGGCTGCCGCTGGTGATCCCGCGCGCGCACGACTGCTGCACGCTGTTTCTGGGCTCGCGAGGAAAGTTCGCCGAATGCTTCGGGGAGCGGCTGAGCGCCCAGTGGAGCTCCCATGGCTATCTGGAGCGCAACCACGAGTACAAAGGTGGGACGGACATAAACAAAAGCCTGGGGCTGGACAAGGGCTATGCCGACCTGGTCGAGCAATACGGCGAGGAAAACGCCGAATATATTTGGGAAACCCTGCACCCCGCGCGCAGCGTTGGCAAGGAAGAGCGTATATATATCGACGTGGCGCCGTTTGACGGCCCGGATGACGGCGACTATCATTATAAAAGGTATACCGCCGCTGTAATGGCGGAGGCTGCGGAATCGGGCGGCGCAACAGCGGTGGCGGGTTCGGCAGGCTCTGCGGGCGCGGCAGGCGCGGCAGGCGCGGCAGGCGCGGCGAATGGGGTGATTGTGCAGCCGGAAATACAGCGCCTGACAGGCTCCAGCCGGCTCATCGACATGCTGCTCGACGGCGACTGGAACGACGAAGAATTCCTCATTGTCCCGCCCGGCATGTCCATCGCCGCCGTATACGACATGGAGCGCGTCATGGCCGCCACAAACAGCGCCGCTCCGCCGCCGACGGCATAGGAACGGCGCGGGCATATTAATGTACTTAATGTGCTTTTAGCTCGTTAAAATTGTCGCTGAATGCACTTTGTTATAATCGCCAAATGAGTTAACGCAATTAATGCCGCCCTCGGACCATCCCATCCTGACATCGAGGGCGCATTTTTTGTTCTCGTTTTCATTGGCAACCAAGACGCTATATATATCAATGTAATGGGTAGGCGTTGTGCAGTCCTGGCCATCGTGTATAGTGCAGCCCCCGCATGTTTCGGCGATGCCGCCAATCGTATCTTTTAGCTCAATCGATATTATCTTATCGAAATTGCCTGCTTGATCGTTTGCCAAATATCCATGCACAAATGATTTCACATCCTCGATTTTCGGGCGCGGTGTATTTTCTTTTGCAATAATCATGCTGTTTTGCCTCCCCGGGTAAAAAATGCGGGCGACCGCCCCCGGCCGCCCGCTCCTCTTGGCTATATTAACTTATTAATACACTATCGACGGGTCTTCGTCCATTCTCTGCTGCACGTAGTCCATCATCTCGTCGTAGCCGGCGTCGCGCATCCTCTGGCGGTAGGCCTCCAGCATTTGCATGGCCTCTTCGTCGCTGGTGGCGACAATCATTTCTTTTTCGTAATCGCCCAAATTCACAACAGCCATCCGCTCGTTGTACTCGGGCCTGCCGGGCCACTGGCTGGAAATGTCGTCGGCGCTGAAGCCGCTAAAGAAAGCCAGCGGCCTTATCTCGCGGGCCGCGACATACGCGGGCCTGTTGTATGCGGTGTCCCATCCGTAGCTCTTTAGGCGGCCTTCGAGATTCGCCGTACTGATACCAAAGCCCTCTTTCTGGTATGTCTGGTTGTCCTCTACGCGGATCCTCTCCCATTCCTCTGTCCTTGTGGGGATGCCGTCGATCACGTTGTAGTGGACGCCTTCTATACCGTACACCGACAGCACATAGCCCTCGTCGGACGTCATGTACTCGATAAGGCCGAGCGCCCGCTCAGGCGATTTAATTTGCGCGCCTAGTATCTTGGCGCCAAACCCGTACACGCCGTTCCGTTCCACGGACGTGAATGTCTCGCCGTTCGTGTATTCCCACGGACCCAGCGGCACGTATTCCATCTCGGGATTGGTGACGTACAGCGTTGTGGCGAAGAAGTCGTTCTGGTGCGGCCAGTGGCAGCCCTGCGTGGCGATGCGCCCTGTGACCAGTTTCTCCTTGCCCACCGTGTCGGACTGCAGGAGGGCCTCGGCGTCGTACAGGCCGTCGGCCACCAGATTGCGCATGAATAGGATCTTGTCTTCATATTCCTTTGTCATTTCGGGGCGCTCGATCCGCCCGTCGATGATGTCCCATTGGGTCCATCCGCCGGGGTGGAACGAGTTCTGGTACTGCTGGTAGCTCCAGCCGCCGTGCCAGTTGCCGGCGGGGATGACGGGGCGCCCGTTGATGTCCGTA
>WRLR01000272.1 GCA_009777515.1 Oscillospiraceae bacterium
TCCATCAGGGCGATGCTTATACTAAGAATCTTTCGGATACTTGCGAGAGGGTGCTGCCGGGGAGCGGCATCGAGATCGTCGCGGTCGAGGTCATGGAGCAGGGTTCCGCCGATGTGTCGGCTATTGTGACTGCCGTGCGCAATTCAGGCGCCGATCTGGTTTACTGGTGCGGTTATCATGCCGATGGCTCCAATGTGGTCAAGCAGCTTCGCCAGGGTGGTTATGAGGGTTTCATCGCTGTTGGCGACGGTTCGGCTTCTGTTGAGCTCATAGAGGCTTGCGGGCCTGCGGGCGAGGGCGTTTATGTCACGTCTCCGCCTTATGTGGGTTTCACTGCGGGCGGCGAGCAGTTCATCGCCGATTATACCGCTAAGTTTAATATGGGGCCGGGTACTTATGCTACTTTGTGCTATGATACTATTTTTATCCTCAAAAATGCCATTGAGCAGGCGGGTTCACTGGAGACGGCGAGCGTGCGCGATGCGGTTGCGCGCGTTGAGCACAATGGTTTGTCCGGGTTTACGAAGTTTACGTCCAACCGTGAGCTGGCCGTATCTAATTTCATCGTCCTGCAGATCGTCGACGGCGAATTTAAGCTTGTGAATCTGGGGTAGATTAGAGGTGGTTTTGCGTGTTTTCGTTGTGGGAGCTCATCCTTCAGCAGTTTGTGAATGGATTGATCCTTGGTTCGTTTTATGCTTTGGTTGCTTTAGGGTACTCGATGGTTTACGGCATCATTAAGCTGTTGAATTTCGCTCATGGCGATATTTATATGACAGGCGCATTCGTGTGCCTGTCTGTCTTTGGCGTGCTGGGCGGGATGATTCCCGGCTGGCCTGGGATCATTGTTTCGATTCTGGGAGCCATGCTGGTGTCGGGAGTGTTGGGGTATCTGGTGCAGCGGTTCGCCTATCGACCGCTATTGGGCGCGCCGAGGCTGTCGCTCCTGATAACGGCCATCGGCGTATCCCTTGTGATCTACAACTCCGTCATGGTCATCACGAACAGCCAGCCCATGTTCTTCACAAGCGGGCTCGATAACGCCGCCGGCATTCATCTCGGGAACATTCTTGTTACGTACATTCAAATAATCCTGCTGATTATTTCCGCCATCATGATGCTGGGTCTCAATTTCTTCATAGGGCGCACGATGGTGGGAAAAGCTATGCGGGCAATCGCGCTAGATAAAGATACCTCGCAGTTGATGGGGATCAACGTGAAAAAAATCATCGGCCTGACCTTTGTCATAGGCTCGATGCTGGCGGCTGTCGCGGGGGGCATGGCCTGCGTCTATTACGGCAATGTGCAATACAATATGGGCTATACCATCGGCATCAAAGCGTTCACAGCGGCGGTCATCGGCGGCATCGGCTCGATTCCCGGTGCTATGCTAGGCGGTCTTCTGCTTGGCTTGCTTGAGGCGATGGGTACGCAGTTTCTGGGCTCGCAATGGAAAGATGTTTTTGCTTTTGGGCTTCTGATATTGATGCTGATTCTCCGGCCGAACGGGCTGATGGGCAAATCAGAGATTGAGAGAATGTGATGTCAATTGACAATTGACAGTATGCTGCTGTTCATCCATACAAGGCGTGAAAGGGATGGTTGTTTTCGTGGGGCTTTTTGACAGGTTTGACAATAAAATCGTTAGGTTTGCGGCGCCGCTTTTGGTGCTTGTTGTCATGGCTTTGCTGCCGCTGTTTTCCGACAATTATGTACAAAATGTGCTTTGGAACGCCATGTTCTATATGCTGCTCGCGCTGGGTCTCAATGTCATCGTCGGGTATTGCGGTCTTTGCGACTTGGGATATGCCGCGAAGTTCGCCATTGGGGCATACACGACCGGCATCCTTATGAAGACCTTCGCTTGGAGTTTTTGGCTGACGCTACCCGTGTCCGTTATCGTCTCGGTAATCGCCGCCGTCGTCATCGGCGCGCCGACGCTCAAGCTGCGCAGCGACTATTTAGCTATCGTCACGCTGGGCTTCGCGGAGATAGTCCGGATCACCGCGCGCAATCTGGCCATCACCGGCTCCGCGAGCGGATTGGTCGCCATCGCCCGGCCAAATCTCTTTGGGCTGCACCTGACCAGGATAACGCACTGGTACTACGTATTTCTCGTGCTCGTCGTATTGTTCATATTCATCACGTACAGGATTCGGCATTCGCGCTTCGGGAGAGCCCTCGCTTATATCCGCGAGGATGAGGACGCAGCCCAGGCGATGGGCGTCAATACGACGCGGTACAAGCTATATGCATATATTATCGGGGCGGTCCTCGGAGGGATCACGGGCAGTTTCTACGCTGTCAAGATGACGAATATATCCCCCACGTCGTTCGACTTCACCCAGTCGGCAAATATCCTTTTGGCAGTCATACTCGGCGGAATGGGCAAAATCCCCGGCGTCATCGTGGGCGCGGCTTTCTTCGCTATTTTCCCGGAACTGTTCCGCGATATCCCCATCGTCGGGAATATGAGGATGCTCTTCTTCGACCTCCTTTT